>CAYXTN010000023.1:0-8953 GCA_964468085.1 uncultured Clostridia bacterium
CAGCCGCATAAACGGTCTTGGTCTCTTCCACGGGTGCAAAGGTCTTAGCCTTGCAAACGGGGCAAACTTCTACGTCGTCAGCTACGATTTCGCCGCAAACAGTACATCTTTTCATGTTTTTACACTCCTGATAAAAATTTATTTTTTAATTATTTCGATTTTACCATAATATGGTAAAAATTTCAATTGTTTAACCTAAAATTTCGCTCTGTAATTTTTTAAAATTTTCGGCAAACCGCGTTGCGCCAGCCTCTTTAAGCTGTTCCCGGCTACGATATCCCCAAAGCACAGAAATGCAATCAAGTCCCGCGTTTTTTGCCGTTAAGACGTCCGCCTCGCCGTCGCCGATGAAAAGACATTCCTCTTTTTTAACGCCTAGCTTTTCTATGATATTGTACACCGCCTGCGGGTGGGGTTTCAAGGGCACGCCGTCCGTTTGCCCGACGATACAGTCGAACGCGTAACTTTCGAAAAATATGTCGTTTGCGCGCATTGCCGCGGCGTGCGGCTTGTTGGTCAAGATTGCAAGCTTTACGCCCGCGCTCTTCAACGCTTTAAGAGCCTCGTCCTCGCCGTCGAAAATCCGCGAAAGTTCGTTGTCGCTTTGAGCGTACTGCTCCTTATAATAGGGAAGTATTTCGTCGAGCCTGTGCTCGTTTTCCTTACCGATTGCAAGGCGGACAAGCTCCCTTGCGCCGTTGCCGATATAGCTTTGCGCCTGCGTACGCGTGATTTGCGGCAAGCCGAAGTGCGTAAGCGTATTGTTGAGCACGTACAGAATGTCGTTAAGACTGTCCAAAAGCGTGCCGTCCAAATCGAAAATAACTGCCTTGTACATATCACATTTTCTCGGGTACGCCTATGCCGAGGAGTGAAAGCGCGTTTGTTAGCGTTTGCTTGGTTGCCTTGGTGAGTTCGATACGGAAGCCCTTCGCCTCCTCTTCCGCGGTTAAAATCTTGCAGTCGAAGTAGAATTTATTAAACTTCTGCGAAAGGTCCACGGCGTAGCGGGCGATAATGCTCGGCTCGTACTTTTCCGCGGCTTCCTTTACGGCGTCGGGGAAGGCGGCAAGAGCCTTAACTACCTCGTACTCCTGAGGCAGTAATTCGGGGATATTCACGGTGTAACCGATACCCGCCGCTTTCTGAAGCACTGAGTTTGCGCGCGCGCAAGTGTACTGACAGTAAACGCCCGTTTCGCCCTCGAAGCTCAACACCTTGTCGTAAGAGAACACGATATCCTTGATTTTATTGTTATACAGCGCGCCGAAAATGACCGAGCCCACGCCCACCTTTTCGGCAATCTCGCGCTTATTTTCCAGCGCGGGGTTCTTATCGTTTATGACCGTGTACGCCTTTTCGACGCACTTTTCGATTACGTCTTCGAGCCACACGACCTTGCCCTTTCTCGTGGACATTGCGCCGTCTTCGAGCGAGACCATTCCGTACGCGACGTGCACCATATCCTTCGCCCAGTCCTTGCCGAGAAGCTCGAGCACCTTGAAAATCTGCTTGAAATGCAGATTCTGCTGGTATGCAACGACGTAAAGGCACTTATAAAAGTCGTAATTTGCCTTGCGGTAATATGCCGCCGCGAGGTCGCGCGTTGCATACAGCGACGCGCCGTCCGAACGCAGTATAAGGCAGGGCGGCATTCCGTAATCTTCCAAGTCGACTATTTTTGCGCCCTCGCTCACCTTCATTAAGCCTTTTTCTTCGAGCTCGTCGATTACGGGCTGCATTTTGTCCGAATAGAAACGCTCGCCGTTGTAGCTGTCGAACTTGACGCCGAGGCGCTCGTAAATCTTGTTCACGTATGCAAGCGTGAGCGATTTGAACCACTCGAAAATGTCGTTCGCCTCTTTATCGCCGCTCTCTATAAGACGGAAATATTCGCGGGCTTCCGCCTCCATTTCCTCGGTCGCCTCGCTGTTAAAGCGCACGTACAAGTCGTTTACGGCGTGTATGCCGCCCTTTTCGACTTCCTCTTTATTGCCCCAATGCTTGTATGCGCAGATGAGCTTGCCGAACTGCGTGCCGTAGTCGCCGAGGTGGTTTATGCCCACCACCTTGTAGCCTAAGAACTCGTAGATTTTGTACAGCGCGCTGCCAAGTACCGTCGTGGATAAATGACCTATATGGAAGGGCTTTGCAATATTTACTGACGAATAGTCGATGCAAACCGTCTTGCCGTCGCCCTCTTTCGAAGAGCCGTAAGTTTCCGCGGCGGCGGAAATTCGAGCAAGCGTATCCTTTGCAAGCCCCGCTTTGTCGATTTTGATATTCAGATAGCCGTTGAGCGCCGAAACTTCCGCAATTACGCCGTCGGGTTTTATGCTTGCGGCGAGCTCCTGCGCGATTGCCACGGGAGATTTGCGCATTATCTTTGCGAATTTAAAGCAAGGCAGGGCGTAATCACCCATTTCGGTATTGGGCGGCAGAGAGATTGCGCTCTCGATTTCGTCCGCCGAAACGCCGTCGATTTTGATTAACTTTGCAATATACTTTTTGTAGTCCATAATTACGTTCATTTTATCACACGCGCAAAATTTTGGCAACTTTTAGTGCAAAGCGTTTTGAATTTTTAAGCGTTTATATTATAATGATAAAAAAGTTTGTAAGGATGTCTTTATGAAATTAGGCGTTGTAGGACTTCCCAACGTGGGAAAGTCAACTCTGTTTAACGCAATAACTCATGCAGGTGCGGAAGCCGCAAATTACCCCTTTTGCACGATAGAGCCCAACGTGGGCGTGGTTGCAGTTCCCGACGAGCGGCTGGACAAGCTCGCCGCCCTCTATCAAAGCAAGAAGGTCACCCCCGCTATCGTCGAATTTGTCGATATTGCGGGACTTGTAAAAGGCGCTTCGCGCGGCGAGGGCTTGGGCAACAAGTTCTTATCGCACATTCGCGAATGCGACGCTATCGTGCACGTTGTGCGCTGTTTCGAGGACGCGAACGTAACTCACGTGAGCAACGCGGTAGACCCGATTGCCGACATTACCACTATCACCTTAGAGCTGATTTTAGCCGATATCGAGGCGGTTAACAAGCGTCAGGACAGAATCCGCAACACGGCAAAGGGCGGCGTGAACAAGGAAGCCGCGGCGGAATACGCCCTCTTGGAACGCTTGGAAAAGCATTTATCCGACGAAAAGCCGGCGCGCCTTTTCGAGTGCGACAAGTCGGAAAAGCCGTTCATCGACAACCTCTTCCTGTTAACTGCCAAGCCCGTGATTTACGCGGCGAACATTTCCGAGTTCGATATGGGCAAGCCCGAGGACGAGATTGCAAACGTCGTCAAGGTAAAAAAATACGCCGCAAACGAGGGCAGCGAGGTTATGGTCATTTGCGCCAAGACCGAGGAAGAGCTCTCTCAGATGGAGCCCGACGAGTGCGCTATGTTTTTGGAAGAGCTGGGTCTTTCCGAGAGCGGACTTAACCGTCTTATCAAAAAGAGCTACCACCTTTTGGGGCTCATTTCGTATCTTACCGCGGGCGAAAAGGAAACGCGCGCCTGGACTATCGTCAACGGAACGAAAGCTCCGCAGGCGGCGGGCGTTATTCACAGCGACTTCGAAAAGGGCTTTATCCGCGCGGAAGTCGTAGATTACCAAACCCTTCTGGACTGCGGCGGGCTTGTGGGCGCGCGCGAAAAGGGCAAGGTGCGTTCCGAGGGCAAGGAATACGTAGTTAAAGACGGCGACGTCGTTCTATTCCGCTTCAATGTTTAATAATGATTTAATAATCTCTTCACGCAAGGGGGTATTCGCACCGAATACTCCCTTGTTTCCGTTTTTCAAGTCTTGTAAAATACTGCCGCCGCGCATTACTAAAATTCTGTCGGCAAGGTACAGCGCCTCGTCGATATCGTGCGTTACGAACAGCGTGCTCCTTCCCTCTTCCTCCTGCAACCCCTTGAACAGTTGCATTGCCGAAAGCTTGGTCTTTAAATCGAGCGACGAAAAAGGTTCGTCCATTAAGAGTACTTCGGACTTCTTTAAAAACGCGCGGACGAGCGAAACTCTCTGCGCTTCGCCGCCCGAAAGCGTTTGCGGATACGCGTCAATTTTATCGGTCAAGCCAACCCTTTCGAGCATCGCCTTAGCCTCCGTTAATTCCGCGCCCGCGACCTCGAGGTTTTTGAGCACGGAAATATACGGTATCAGCCGCGGCGACTGAAAGACGTACGAAACCGCAACGGGCGAAATTGCGCCGCCATATTTTATAAGTCCCGCGACCGCGTTTAAAAGCGTGGTTTTGCCGCAACCGCTCTCACCGAGAATACAGGTTATTTTTTTATCTTCCGCATCGAGATTAAAATTTTCGTACACGGTTTTTTTGCCGTACTTTACCGTCAGGTTCTCGATTTTAATCATACTTTACCGCCCTCTTCCAGCCGAACGCACAGTTGGCAACAATGCGGAAAACAATTTCTATTAAAATTCCGAAAACGACCGCCACAAGAGTTAACGCCGCCATTTTCGGCAGGTTTAAATACGCCTGAGCCTCGCTAATCATTCCGCCCAATGCCGTACGCGTCGACGCCATGACTTCTGCGGAAATAATCAGTTTCAGCCCGAAAGAAAGCCCTGCGCCCGTCTCATTGAGCGCGAGCGGCGCTAAATGCGGCAGATATATACTTGTAATTTTACGGCTCGCGGGAATTTTATACACCTTTGCCATCTGCAGAAGCTCGCCGTCCACGCCCGCTATTCCCTCCGAAAGCTGAGTGTAAATCATTGGGAACAGCACGAGCACTGCCACGGCTACGGGCGCGGTGCGCGGAGTCAGCCAAACTAAAATTAATAAAAGTACCGCCATTGTGGGCAAGGTGCGGAAAAACGCCGTTACGGGGCGCATAAACGCGGCGAACGGCTTGAACGCTACCGCAAGGCACGCGCATAAAAGCGCGGTCACGAACGATATTAAAAACGCAACGAGGGTACGCGCAAACGTGTTTCCGAGCGCGCGCCAGAAAAACGCGTTTGCAAAGAGCGCAAAGAACTCTTTTACCGACGCGCCTACGGGTGCGATTAAGTATTCGTTTTGTACCGCCGCGGCGGCAATAAGCCACACTATCCACATTAGCGCGATAGCCGCGAGCGAGTATAGAAAATTAAGTTTCTTCATAGAAAAATTTGTCGTCTATCGTGCCCCACGCGTTATCCGATACCGCGTTGAACTTCTGCATAAACGTCTTTACTTCTTGCTTACACTGAGCGCTCGGCACGAAATTTATGCCGCAGTTTGCAATAACTTCCTTTGTAAGGTTTGCCGCCGTAAACATGTGGTCCAAATCGCCGTCGGTCATTTTATCTATTGCCTCGGCAATCTGCGCGCCCGTCGTTCCGTCGTTTAAAAGCCAGCTTTTAGTTGTTGCAAAACTGTTCATAAACTCGGCAATTTCGTCCGAATGATTTTCTATTACCGACTTTTTAGCAACCGCCACAGCCTGAGGATAGCCGTTTTCGCCGCCGTACAGCGTTTGCAGGCTTCCCGCAAGCGAAAGCTTGCCGGCAGTTGCGTTGATTTTGGTCGTTGCCTGGGGTTCGGGCACGACGAAATAATCGCAGTCGGAATTTGTCGGCAAAACCTGTAGAGGCTTAACGTCTGCAAGCGTTACTTTATCCAGCAGTTGGTTGTCGTTTAAAATTGTCTTGAAGGTGAGCCCGGGAACGTTGGCAAGATTGATAACCCCCACCGTTTTGTTTTCGAGTTTAACTAAATCGGCGGGCGTGGCGATATCCTCTCCGCCCTGCTTTTTCAATAAAAACAGATTGCCGTGAGTTACCGTACCGAGCATCTGATAAGTGTTGCCGTTGCCCAAAATTTTGGACGCCGCGTTTACGGGCATTATTGCTATATCGGCTTGCGGGTTAGCTCCGCCTACCTTGGTATTAATTATGCCTGCGTCGATAACGTGAACGTCGAATTTGTCGGAGTCCGCCAATGTTGCAACCGATAAGGCGGGCGCGCCGTCGGGCACGTATACAGAAAGTTTGCCGCTTTCGCCGCTATCATTGTTGCAGGCGGAAACGCCCAATGCACACGCAACCGCTAATATTGCCGTTGCCAAAAACGCAAAAAACTTCTTCATATTTCGCTCCTTTTACTTTTTACTTGTGACCGTCTTGGCGGAAACGCCCGAGAGCATTCCGATTTTGCCCGTGACCTGATTGATTATCTCGGTGGGCGCGTCCACGACTACGCACATTACGGAAACGTCCTTCTGTCTATACGGTATTCCCATTCTGCCGACGACAAAATCGCCGAAGTCGGACAAAATTTTGTTAATCTGCGCGCTTGCCGAGCGGTCTTCCACTATTATGCTGATTATCGCAATACGGTTTTCGGACATAAAAAAACTCCCTTATCGCCGTAAGAGAGAACCGAAAAGCGCGCACGCAAGTTTTATAAGCGCGCGGATATTAAAGCTCTTTACTCTCAGGCGAACCTTTAAACTCAGATACTTAAATTTTAGCACCCGCGCATAATTTTTTCAAGCATTTGCATACTGAAAGTATGAAAAGAATTAAATTTACGCTTCTTTGTACAACCGCACTTATGCTTGCCGTGCCTCTTGCAGGCTGCATGCACGGCGATTCGGGCAACGCGGCAACTCCCGACGTTGACCAGAGAATCGAAACTCAATTGGAAGAAAACGAGGGCTGCCCTGACGGCGAATGCCCCGAAGACAAGGACGGCAAGGCTGAAAAGCTGCCCGAAAACAGAAAGGGCAACAACGACAATTGCCCCGACGGCAAGTGTCCCGCAAAAAAACTGCCCCGCGCACACCGCGCCGTACCCTTGCCCCATATTCACAGAGGAAACTGAATGTTAAAGCCCCGCGGCTTTTCCGCCGCGGGGCTTTATTTATGCTACTTAACTTATCAGGCAGTCTTGGTAATCTCGATACTGAGAATATCAATACCATTGTTAGCACCGATATAAATAGTCGTCTCACTACTTAACGTTACGCCGGATACTGTGCCTGTTATTCCATTACCTTTACTGATACTATCAGATGTTTTAAGGTCGGAATAGCTACCCGAATTAAGAACACCGACTTTAATAGTTCTGCTACCGCCGCCATTGAATTTAACCGTTACCGTATAAGTGCCGGCTCCCAATGTGACATAAACTGCGCGTCTGACTTGACTATTGCTAACACCGATAGTACCGCCTAAGGTAAGCTTACCGGCACCGGCAGTTACACCCTCTGCCGTTGCATAGAAGCCGTTACCCAAATCTTTGGTCAAATCGGTTTCCGCCGTAATAGTTGAAGCATCGAAGACTACTTTACTTGCTTCCGCAACGGTTATCGTTACTGCAGCAGAGGATACGGAACCTACTTTCGCCTTAACCGTTATCGTATCGCCTGCTTGGGCACCAGATTTAAGCGTAAGTTTGCCGTCTGCCGAAACTTCCGCGTTTGTATATTCGCCTAAATCCCAGGTAACCGTTCTGTCAAGCGTAGCACCGCCCTCGTCCTTTACAACTGCGGTAAGCGTAACGTTGCCGCCGATTTCAACCGTCGTAGCGCTCGCAGTAAGTTCAATCGACGCTACAGCCGCAACCGTCTTGGTTTTCGCTACGTACGTATAAGTGCCACTGGTGAGCGACGAGCCGTTAGTCCACTTATCGTTCTCGTCACCCTGAATGTGCCAGAAGTCTAAATCTACATTGTCGCCAAGATTCGTGGGAACGGGAGCCGTAATCTTATCATAATAACGGTAATCTTCGGTCACATCAGCGCCGTTTGCGCCTGCGCCCTTCCACGTTACGTGTACCGTCTTTTCTACCTTGCTTTCGTCGATAGTCGCCTCAACTTTGCCCAGATACAGTCTTGCGTCCATAGTCGAGCCGTCGGAGGACTTAATCGAGGCATTGTCTGCGTAGATAAGAACCGTAGTGCCGGCACTGACATTCGTCAATGCGATTTTTGCATTGGTGCCGCTTGCCGCAGTATACGTTACGCCGCCGTCGACACTGTAATAAATGCTACCCGTTCTCGAACCTGATGCCTTACTGTCGGAAAGAAGCACGCTTATATCCAACGTAGCCAACACGTTCTTTACTTCTATCTTATAAGGGTTAGCTTTATTGTCGCCCTTGACTGAAACTTTACCGTCCGACCCGAGAGTCGCTTTGGGAACAGTGTACTGCAATGCGTTAGGTTCGCCCGCTACGTTCGTAAAGCCGGAGTTTGCCGCGCCGTAGGTTGTACCCGTAGGTGCGATTATTGCAAACAGAGCGTTATCTATAACCTTGCCTTCCGTAGGTGCGGAGGCGTCTGCGGCTACCTTCCACGTCGCTGAAGCCGCAAAGCCTGCGATTTCCGTTTTGCCCGATATCGTTACGGTTACGGGGTTATATACGGTTAAATCTTCGTCTTCGGAAGCCGTTGCGGGCACTTGCTTGCCGTTCAGCGTAGCCGCGGTTACGTTAAAGCCCGATACGTGCAAGTCGGAAAGCGTAAGATGCGTGCCGTAGGTTACGTAGCAAACTTCGTTAGTGCCAACGGTTACGGCTACTCTGTAGGTTGCAAGCGAAGCAACTTTGTCGTCAACTGCTTTATTTGCATTTAACGTTGCATCCGCTCTCGTTTCCGCATTAGCTTCCTTGAACAAATTCAGGAAATCGAGCGCCTGAATATCAGCCTTTACGGTGTTGTTTTTAACCGTTGCCGCCTTTTCCGCCTTATACTCGTCTGCCGCCTTGTGAGCCGCATAGTTATCAAGGTAACGGTCGACTGCCGACTTAACGTTTGCTACTATCGTAGCGACTTCGTCAACGCTTGCCGTTTTCAGCGAGCCCGTTTCCGTATCTGTTGCCGCGGTTTTCGCCGCACTGATAAGAGTCGTATACTCGCCGTAACCCGTTCCGATTGCCGCAATTTCAGTAGCTTTATAGCCGTTAATTTCGGTTATAGCTTCGTTTTTAACTTCCTGA
>CAYXTN010000023.1:9053-23984 GCA_964468085.1 uncultured Clostridia bacterium
TTCAGTAGCTTTATAGCCGTTAATTTCGGTTATAGCTTCGTTTTTAACTTCCTGAGGGTCTCTGCCGACGTTTGCAACCGCCTTGGCAATTTCCGCCTTAGCCGCTTCAAGCTTGGTATTGGCGTCGGCTATACTGCTGCTTCCGTCCAAAACCGTCTTCTGAGCGATTACCGCATTATCTGCCGCGGCTTCCTTATCCGCGTTACCTGCGCAGTGCTCGGCTTTGTACGTCGTTGCATAGGTTTCGAGAGCCGCTTTTACTTCGCCAATCTTTGCGGTCAGCATTGCCGCATCGGTTCTCGCGGCGAAATACTCGTCAGCCGCGTCGGTTATCGCCTTCATTTCCGCTCCCGAGGTCAAATCTGCGAGCGCCGCGGTAACTTCCTCAATCTTAGGAGTATAAAGCGATGCGTTGTTATACTTAGCGTCGTCGCCCGTAAGATTTTCCAGCGTGAACAGGGTATCGGGATATTTCGTGGTCAGTGCGCTCAATGCGTTAGTGCGCGCCTCCTCTATATCGGAGTCCTTCAATACCGCCGCCATAGCCGCTTTGCCGTCCAAAACCGCCTTGTTTACGCCGTCTATATCAGTTGCGTCCTCTATCGCCTTGTCAGCCTCAGTTTTAGCCGCCGTCAGTTCACTGCCGTTAATGGTATACAACGAGGTGTCGTATTTTTCAAGTTCTGCGGCTATCTTTGCTTTCGCGTCAGCCTTGCTGTCGTTCAAATCCTTCTGCGTGCCGCAAACGACTATATTTTTAGTAGTCTGTACGCGGTTACCCTTGTTGGAGGTTGCAAGCTCTACGCAGTCGATAGAAGTTATGCCTGTTGCAACTTCGTTCATTACTACCGTATCGTTGAGCTTTAACGTCGTCTTACCGTTTTCAAGGTCAAAGACAAAGTAAACTTTTACGTACGTTTCCTCCGCCAGCGTTACGCCGCTTATTGCGGTCAAATCGCCGCTGCCGACTTTGTACGAAAGCGTGCCGCCCTTAGCGTTTATAGTCAATGCGGCACTGCCGTTATTCAAGAATGCAATGGGATTTTGCCCGCTATCGCCGGCGTCGCCCTTTGTCAACGCGCTGATTTTCGTTTCGAAATAGCCCGCAACCGTACCTTTAACGCCGCCTATTACGATTTCGGTGTAAACGTTGGGTAATCCCGTAGTCTTTCCGTCGGAGCCGTGCTGTTTAAGGGCAAGAACGTCGCCTTCTTTTATAACTTCAACGTAATCGCGCGCGGGGTCGGTTGCCGCAGTGCTTCCACCCGTCTGAGGACGGAAATAGATACCCTTGATTGCGTAATCTTCCAAAGTGGAAAGCTTGGTGCCGACCGTATAAGTGCCGTCGAGAACGGTAAGCTTGTCGGACCTCTTCATAAGCCTGCCGTAATCGGTTTGCGCACTGATGGTTATGGTCTTTTCGTCAGATTTGCTTCTATCATCCTTAGAGGTTGCTTTTACGGTAACGGTACCTGCGCTAACTGCGGTAAGAGCGCCTTCCTCGGTTATCGTAGCTTCGCCCGTGCCGTTTGTTACAGACCAGATAACTTTCTGCGAAACGCCCGTACTGCCGGTAACGGTTGCCGTAAGATTAATCGTCATTTCCTCTTCGATGGCTGTCACGCCGTTTATCGTAACGCTTTCAACGACAGGTCCCTGCTCCGCACCGCAAGCGCACGTACCGTCAACGTATTTGTGAGGCTCGTCTACTATACTTTCCTTGCCGCAAACGCACGTGCCGTTGTGAGTGCCGTCTCCGTTGTCGGTATAATCGTACTCGTGCTCATGACCGCCTTCGGGAGCGTGACATTTGATGCACTCGCCGTCTTCAATGACGTGCTCCTCGTCGTCTACCATTAGGTGTCCGCAACTGCAATGACCGTCATGAGTTCCGTCATAGTTGTCCGTCCACTTGGTGGAATCAAGACTGTGCGAATGTCCTTTTTTACAGCCTGCTACGCCGGCAACACTTGCGCCGACCGCGCCCGCGATAATAAACACGGACAGTACTTTGGTTAATTTATTCATTTTTCCCCCTTTACGAAAAAAAGTTTTTCGCATTTCTTTAACAACTTTTATTTTATCACTTTATTATATAATAGTCAATAGCAAAGAAAAAATTTAACAGATTTTGTTATTTATTTACTAAAAAATTATTCCCCTTGGCGGAAACCGCCAAGGGGAATTTTGTTTTAATTGTTTGTTGCTCGGTTACTCAGCGATTAAGCCTGTGCAGGCTTCGTGTAAATTACGCTAATCTCGAATACAAGCAAACCGCCACCGCTACCGCCGATGTGATAAGTGCCAGCCTCAAGAGTGAACTCATAGGTAGCCGCAACTTCGTCAGTTGCCACATGGTCATTAATCTTAGGAGCAACATCAAACTCAGTAATAGCTTCGCCGTTCTTCTTAATGTTAGTAACAGTTGCAGCAGGATATGTAGTACCTTCCTCATCAGTTACTTTCTTAAGCACCGATACTGCCGCTGTTTTGTCTTTCGCATTGGCACATACTATGGTTACAGTGCACGCACTTTCAACAGTAAACGAAATCGAGTTACCTACAGCGCCGTTTGCATATGTGCCGACTTTACCCGACGTAAGGCCAATCTGCTTAGCATAAGTATTTGAGTTAACAGACGCATTCTGAAGTTTGCCCTGCTGCATTTTTGTTGCATCTTCGCCTGACGTTCCCTTAGCACAGCCTGTTAAAGTGAAGAAACCTTCAGTACCGAGATTCTCTACATCAGCATCTGTCGCAGTCGTAGGAACATTGCAATCTGCCGTCGCCGTAAGATTTGCATAGTCGGAAAGAACAACTTCAACAGTAAGCGCGGTTGCGTCTTTAACTCCGTCTCCGTCTTCATCAACTGCCGCAAGCGTATAAGGCAATGCAACAGCCGCACCGTCAACCTTTATGCCGGTAACAATCTTGTTAGCGGATACACCGGTAGTATACTTTCTTACTTCTGCAAGCGTAAGCGTTTCGCCGTCTTTCTTGGAAAGCGTTCCGCCGATACCGCTGGCTGCGGTGCAAGTAAACGTAATATTGACGTCTGCCGTAGTACGCGCCGCGTCGTTTTCGACAGCTTCTACGTCTTCCTTACCCTGAGTGTAAGCTTCCTTTACTTCCGCTACAGTGGTAGCCTTATCAATTTCGCCCTTCGCCGTATCTTTAGCGGAATTTAAATCCTCTAAAGCTTCGCCGGTGTAACCCGTGGAGCTGATAGCGTCGATAAGAGCCTTAGCACTTGTCTTAGCATTTGCAAGAATTGCTTCGTCGATTGAGTTGTACGTAACCGCCTTTGCAGCTTCTACGGTGGTAGCCGCGTCAATGTTATCCTTAACGGTACCTGCTGCCGTCGTTACGTTAGTGCCCGCAAGCTCGAGCGTATCATCTACAGTCGCCGCAGCCACATAAGAATCAACCCTCTTCTTAAGGCTATCCTGTACCTGCGCTAACGTTGCCGCCTTCGAGTTAACAGCAATGTTGTCGATTGTAGTAAATCTCGAACCTGAACCGCTCGATATAAAGGTAACCGTTTTAAGCGTCTTGATATTCGTCTGAAGGTCGGTGCAAAGATTGAAATTCGTGCCGCCTGCAGTTTTAATATCAACTGTGATTAAGCCGGAATTCATATCAAGAACGAAATGAACCTGATATGTATCAGTGGTGTTCAACTGGAGACCTTTAACAGCAACAGTCGAATCAGCGCTCGCCTTGTTAAGGCAGCAGCCTATAGAGCCCGAACCGTCGGTCGTATAAATCGAGAATACGTCGTCCGTCGTCGTAACAGCGTCGGAAGTGCCCTTCAACGCCAAAACTGCCCACTTGGAGCCCATAGCGCTGAACTTCATCTCAACGTAGCCTTCAACAATGTCCTTAACCTGGTCGCCCAAGCCGGCAACAATCGCTATGTTCTCGCTGTCGGGAGTGTGCGTTGCCTTGCCGTCAGCTACAGTAACGCTACTGGTGGCCTTCATGCTATCATTGTTACCCCATGCATATAAGCCGGGAGTCGTAGAGTCATATCCGCTATAAACAGGTAACTTGCCGCTCTCGAAATCGCTTGCGTTGTTGAAGTTCTGACCGATAATATTATTTTCGGTATCGGAAGTCAAGTCAGCAAATATGTTTCTTTCCTCGATTACTATCTCGATAGCCTCGGACTTCTTTGTGGTGTCCGCAACGGAAGTTGCCACGACGTAAACGGAGCCAACTCCGTTTGCGGTCAAAACGTTACCCTCAATCGTAGCATATTGTTCGCCAACGGCAATACTCCAGGTAACGTCGGTACTTACTCCTGCCTTGCTGGTTTCAACGGTTGCTTCGAGCGTTAACGTGCCGCCCTCATAAATCGTAGTACCGTCTTCGTTCGTAATCGTAACGCTTGTTACGCCGAGGTCGGGTTTAACCGCGTTACAGCCGTTTGCCGTACACACGTCATCGCTGCCCCAAGTATGGTCTACAGGTCCGTCCGTTTCGCCGCAAGAGCAAGTACCGAGATGCTTACCGTTGTTTTGGTCGGTATAAGTATAGGTGTGGGAAGTATGAGCGCCGTCGCCGCTGTCGTCGCCACCTTTACCGCCGCAGCCTACAGCACCGACTACGCCTGCACCAATTGCACCCGCAATTACAAATACGGATAACAGTTTAGTAATTTTGTTCATTTTTTTCCTCCAAATTATTTTCGGAAAAGCCCGCACATTTTTCTATGCACGACTTTCCGTACTGTTTTACTATATTTTATTTTATCACAGTTTATTTAAATGTCAATAAAAAAAAGTTAAAACTTTTCAGTTTTTGTTAGATTTTGGCGGTATTTTGCGGTAGGTTTTGCATATTTTGCCAATTATATAATAGCGCCCGCGCGGCTTTTTGCCGCGCGGGCGCTGAAAACTTATTTACTTTTTATTGTAATTTATAAGACAACCGCTCAAAATTATTTTCTTTTCCTCGTCGGTCAGCGTTCCGAGCTCGAGATAAATATTTTTAACCTTGCCGCCCGAAATATGTTTTGCCGAAACGGGCTTTTCGCAGTTCTTTACGCTGTCGGTTATATTTTCAATATATATATAATCGCCCACGCCGAACTCGAACTGTTTGCAGACGAGCGGCAACATTCCCCAGTTTATCAGGTTGGAACGGTATCTCTTTGTCGCATACTCGAGCGCGATATTCGCTACTCCCCCCAGAACTCTCTGGCAGGACGCCGCCTGTTCCCTTGCCGAGCCGTCGCCCGGCTTTTTAGCCGCTACCGCGCTGCCGAGCATCGTGTCGGGCGCAAGCTTTACGCCGACCTTTTCAAGCACTTCCGCGGGCAGTTTGCCATTTGCGCGCCTGTCCGCCTCCGCCGCCTTTACCGCTTTGGCTCTGCCCACGTACTCGGGGTCTTTTCTCGAGAGTGCGAACTCGGCAAGTCTTAACGGGTTGGAACGGTACGACGAGGTTTCGCCGCTGGGAATGAGCTCGTCGGTCGTCGTTACGGGGTCGTTGATTACCGAGACCACCTCTATCAAGAGATTGTCCGCAAGGGGCAGTTGCTCGGGCCAGTCGGCTATGTTGTTGCCGTAGATAAGCTCTTCCTTGGGTTGAGGCTTGCCCGCGCCGCGGTAAACTCTGTGCTCGTAAATGCCGCCGTCGAAATAATACTTTTTGACCTTTTTAGTGTACTCAACCTCGGTCGCGGGAGTCAAAACGCCGCCGTTTGCCGCCGTTGCCGCAATCGAGCGCGCGTCCATAAGCGCGACTGCCGAAAGCTGATTTTCGCCCAGCTTACTGCCCTCGCGGTTTTCGAAGTTGCGGGTCGTATGACGGATGGAAAAGCCATTGTCCGCGGGAGTGTCGCCCGCGCCGAAGCACGGTCCGCAAAACGCCGTCTTTACGACTGCACCCGCGCCCATTAAAGCCGAAGCGTAGCCGTTGTCGGTCAGGCATTTATACACGGGCTGGGACTGGGGATAGACGTTGAGCATAAACTCGCCGTTGCCGCAGTTTTTGCCGCGCATTATCTCCGCCGCTTCCGCGATATTTTCGTAGCTGCCGCCCGCGCAACCTGCGATTACGCCCTGACTTACGTAAATTTTGCCGTCCTTAATTCTGTTCAAGAGGTGATAGGGCTTGCCCTTTTCGCCCTTTAACCTGTTGCCCGCCTTTTCGACTTCCGCCAAAATATCCTGCGCGTTGTCGATGACCTCGCGTATGGTGTACGCGTTGGACGGGTGGAAAGGCAACGCTATCATGGGCTCGACGCGCGACAAGTCTATTACCACCGCGCCGTCATAGTACGCGGGGTCGGCGGGGTGAAGCTCTTTAAAGTCGCCTTCCCTTCCGTGCGCTTTGAAAAACTCGCGGGTGATTTCGTCCGTTTCCCAGATACTCGAAAGGCAGGTCGTTTCGGTGGTCATTACGTCGATGCCGCTTCTGAAGTCCATTGAAAGGTTTTTAATTCCGGGACCTACGAACTCCAAAATTTTATTTTTGACGAAGCCCTTTTTGAATGTTGCGCCGACGAGCGCGATTGCCACGTCGTGCGGGCCGACGCCCTTTTTGGGCTTGCCCTTTAAGTACACGGCGATTACCTCGGGGCGCTTAATGTCGTAGGTCTGCCCCAAAAGCTGTTTGACGAGCTCGGGTCCGCCCTCGCCCACCGCCATTGTACCGAACGCGCCGTAGCGGGTATGGCTGTCCGAGCCTAAAATCATTTTGCCGCAAGCCGCTTCGCACTCGCGCATATACTGATGGATAACCGCGATATGGGGCGGTACGTAGTTGCCGCCGTACTTTTTTGCCGCGGAATAGCCGAACAGGTGGTCGTCCTCGTTAATCGTGCCGCCGACCGCACACAGCGAATTGTGGCAGTTGGTCAGCGTATAGGGCACGGGAAACTCTTTCAGTCCCGAAGCCTTTGCCGTCTGAATTATACCCACGTAGGTTATATCGTGCGAAGCGAGCGCGTCGAACTTTATTTTGAGGCTTTCTTCGTCGCCCTTATTGTGCGCGGATAAAATCGAACAGGTCATAGTGCCCTTTATCGCCGCCTGCTTTTTCGCCTCGACCATAAACGCGTAATTTTCGCGTACGAGCGCTCCGTTCATATAGTAAACGCCGCCCTTTATAAGCTTAACCATATATAACCTCCGAAAGTAAGTGCTCTTATTCTACAATAAAAAGCAAATTTTATCAACCTTTAATTGCAATAATTTGAAAATTAGGATATAATTAAGTCATGAAAATTTTCAAGTACAAGTTTACCCGCCTTTTAAAGGCTCTGATGGTTTTGGGTATATTACTCTGCGGAGTCGGGTTCGGCGTCAACCTCTATTACTGCATCGTTAACGGAACCCGCCATGCCGCCGACCCCGTCTACCCCCTTATGCAATATATACTTATGTTTTTCGTGACGGTCGTTCTGTTTGCTCTTTTGTTGAGCATAATGCTCAGGTCGGCGTACGTTATCGACGGCAAGTTTTTCAAGACGCGGTTCGGATTTATTACCAGCAAGTACGACGTGGAAAAAATCGAAACGGTTACTCTTGACAGAAAGACAAACAAGCTGACCGTGAGCTTTTCAAGCGGCGAGTTTATCGTGGTCGTCGTCAAGCAGGAATGGTACGACGAGTTTATTACCGCTCTTTTATTAGCAAACCCCAAGATTAAATACGACATTATCTCTTTGGAAAATACGGACAACGATAAGAAAGCTTAAACTAAACGAGCCACCGCGGTCAAGCGGTGGCTCGTTTAGTTTTATTCTTCTTTATTCTTTTTGTACAGCCATATGCCGAGCGCTACGCCGCCCGCACCGAAAGCAAGCGGAATAAGCAGCCAGCATATCCAAACGTAAGACTTCTTTTCTTCAGCGGAGGCAGACGGTTTAGCAGGCATTAATTTGGGTATCGCGCGCGTTTCGTAATGTGTTTCGTCGTTCGCGCAAATTCTGCGCTCTTCGCCTTCTTCGGTTTCGGTAGCTTCTTTTGTTACAGTCCATTCGCCGTAATTATGACCGAGAACTTCAACGCTTTCCGTTTTTGTTTCGCCGCACAACGAGCACATAAAAGTTTTTTCGCCTTCTTGCGTACAGGTCGGCTGAGTCGTTACCGTGCCGTCGTTCCAAACGTGCGTGCCGATATTTACCGTGCCTTCGCTTACGTAAATACAATCGTTTGCAGGGTTGTCGGGGATAAAGTATTCCGACGGATTGTCTTGCGTAAAGCCCGTAGCAACTTCTCCCGTACTGTAAATGCCGATTTGCGCGTCGGTCAGCTCGTCGGTAACGTTGATTATTTTGCCGTCGCGCAGATATACGTTATTGTCGATATCTTTACCGCCGTTTCTTCCTTTATTGTCTGTTATTGTCGGCGCGCCGTACACGTTGAACGTACCGTTGACTTCCAATGCGGCGCCGTAGAAGCCATTCACGCGGTTTCCGCTTATCGTGCCTCCCGACATCGTGAACGTACCATTAACTTCCACTCCGCCGCCGAACGGCGCTTCGTTACCGCTTATATCGCCTCCCGTCATTGTAAAAGCGCCGCCGGCTTTAACGTAAACACCGCCGCCGTTAAATCCGTGATTTCCGCTTATCGCGCCACCCGACATTTCGAACTCCGCATTTTCCGCAACGTATACGCCGCCGCCTTCGCCGCTATAGCTTGCCTCGTTGCCGCTTATCGTGCCGCCCGTCATTATGAGCTTGCCGTCGCTTTTGACGCACACGCCACCGCCGCCCGTAAGCTCATAGCCGTTGGTTATATGACCCGTTCCCTGACAATCGCACAAAGTAAGCGTAGCGCCCTCGCTTACCGTTATAACCGAGCTTTCTTCGTTGCCCTCAATGTCAAAACCGTTAAGGCACAGGGTTACGTTACCCGTAACGGTAACGCTTGCGTTTTCAACCTTATCGCCGAGGTAATACGTGCCTTCCGACATATTACCGCCCGTGTATACATTCGTATGCTCGTGCGAATCGGGCAAAACGGGAATGTCGTCCGCCGCCGCCCGTACCGTTTTTGAAAACGAAAGAGCCGTGCCTATACACAATGCCGCGCCGAATAAAGGCGCAAGCATATAAACCAAAGCGTGTTTTAAGCTTAGTTTTCTTAAGTGTTTCATAATACGTTTCCTCTGTCGTTAACTCTTCTTTTTCTTTTTCAGCATTTTTTTGAGCGACGTGTGATGCTCTTCACCCGCCATAAGATGATATAAATTTTTATGATGCGCGCCCCAGGTCAGCACGTTGAGCGCAAGCAAAATCATAAAGGTCAGCGCCACGTAAACGTTTGCAAGCGTATCGGCATACCTGACGGTAAAGATTATCGCCTGCCAGATTGTGAAGCCCGCGACGCCTATAAGCGAGCCCATCGAGCCCCACTCGGTTATGCCCGCATACACGAAAAGCAGTATAAACAGCGCAAGCCCCGCAAAGAAAAACCACCACGTTTCGCACGTTATCGAGCACCATAAAAGTCCTATGGTAGTAGAAATGCCCTTACCGCCCTTAAACTTCATCGTCACGGGGAAGACGTGACCTAAAAGAGCGAATACCGCAAAAAAGTAACGCATAAAATCGGAAACGACCACGCTCGTGCCCGCGAAGTAATAATCACGGAAAACGAAGTATGCCACGAGCACGGGAATCGCGCCCTTTAAGCCGTCGCAGAAGAAATTTACAAGCCCCACCTTTAAGCCGTATCGGCGGGAAATGTTCATTGCGCCGGGATTGCCGCTGCCGACGTTTCGTATATCGTCGTGCTTGATTTTGGATATGAGCACGGCAAAATTGAAGCAACCCAAAAGGTAGCTCGCAATCGCGCCTATTAAAAGCCAGTACCAGCCTTGCGAAATATAGAACTCTTTCATCAGTCAGCCTTTTTCTCTCTCGTGACTATTTTTATGGGAGTGCCCGAAAAATCGAATGCCTTGCGTATCGAATTTTCCAGAAATCTTTCGTACGAAAAGTGCATTAAGTCGCTACTGTTGACGAACAGCACGAATGTCGGCGGCGCAACCGCCACCTGCGAGGAATAGTAAACTTTTAATCTTTTGCCGTTGTACGAAGGCGGTTCGTTGGCGCGCACAGTATCCAGTATCAAATCGTTTAAAATACCCGTTGGTATGCGCATATGTGCGTTCGAATACGCAATATCCACTTCCTTTAATATCTTTTCCGCGCGCTGTCCCGTCTTTGCCGAAACGTACACCGAACGGTAATAGTCCATAAATTTCAAGTCCTCTTTCAGCTTGTCCTCGAACTTGTTTATGGTGTTGGTGTCCTTTTCTATTAAGTCCCATTTATTCATTACGATAACCGACGGTTTACCCTGCTCGTGAACGTAGCCGATAATCTTGGTGTCCTGCTCGGTCAGCCCCTCGGTACTGTCTACGATTAAAAGACAGACGTCGGCGCGGCGCACCGCGTCGAACGCGCGCATTACCGAATAGTACTCGATATCGTCCTCGACCTTGGCTTTTTTGCGTATGCCCGCCGTGTCGATTATGGTGTAATTTCTGCCGTCGTAGGTGAAGCGGGTATCGATTGCGTCGCGAGTCGTACCCGCAATGTCGGTAACTATCGAGCGCTCGAAGCCCAGAAGGCGGTTTACAATACTGCTCTTGCCCGCGTTGGGCTTGCCGACGACGGCGATTTTCAGGCTGTCGTCCTCCTCACCCTCGTTCTTTTCGAAGTAGCTGACGCACTCGTCCAAAACGTCGCCTATGCCCTTGCCGTGCTCGCTGGATACGGGGTACGGCTCGCCCAAACCGAGCGAATAGAACTCAAAGACCTTTTCCTCGGAGTATTCGTCGATTTTGTTGACGACCAAAATCACGGGCTTTTTGCTCTTTCTCAGCATATCCGCGACGTCGTAGTCGGAGGTCGTAAGTCCCTCTCTGCCGTCGACGAAAAATAGTATTACGTTGGCGGTTTCGATTGCCACCTCCGCCTGCTTTTTTATGTGCTTCCACATAATGTCGTCGCTTTTGAGCTCGATGCCGCCCGTATCGACGAGCGAAAAGACGCGCCCGCGCCATTCCGCGTCGGCGTACAGTCTGTCGCGCGTAACCCCGGGCTTATCCTCGGTTATTGAAATTTTTCTGCCGACGACCTTATTGAAGAACGTGCTTTTGCCCACGTTCGGCCTGCCGACGATTGCTATTAAAGGGTTTGCCATTTAAAGTCTACCAAATATTTATTTATTTAAATTATAGACAAATTTCGCAAAAAAGTAAAGCGGTTTGTGCTGAATAGCACAAACCGCGCGTTTTTTTGTTTAATTATTCAATTAAAACCAGCTCCAGATACCGATGCCGAGTACGCCGAGCAATGCAAGTACGAAGAATATCCAGAAAACTATTCTCCATGTCTGGCTCTTACCCTTTACGTAGTCCCAAGCTGCAAGCCATGCCGATATAAACAGCGCAATAGTCGAAATCATATTGCACGCGCCTGCGACCTTATAGCCCCAGGCAATGGTGACGCCGCACTTGTTGAGCAGGTTAAGCATAAAGCTTATAAGACCTGCAATACCCGCAAGGATTATGCCCCAAAACGCACAAACTTTAACCAGCGAATAATTGCTTGTAGAAGTTGTAGTTGTTCTTGTCTTTTTCTTTGCCATAAAATATGTCCTCCACAAAAATTACGTTATGATTATATCATTGTGAATTTGATTTTGCAACAATTTTAATCAAATAAATTTAATGTTCAGCTTTTTCAGAACTTCGGCAAAATAATCGGGCAAGGGCGCGGTGAATATAAGCCGCTCTCCGCTTACGGGGTGAGTAAGCTCCAGCCGCCACGCGTGCAGAAGCTGTCCGTTAAGCGAAAACTCCCTCTTCTTCCGTCCGTAAACGTCGTCGCCGACTACGGGGTGGTTCAAGTGCTTTGCGTGCACGCGTATCTGGTGCGTTCTGCCCGTGTGCAAATCGAAACGGCAGAGCGTATACTGCCGTTCGCCCAACGCCGCCCTGTCTAAAACGGTGTAGTCGGTAATTGCTATTTTGCCCTTTTCGGGTGGCACGACCGCCATCTTCGTGCGGTCGGACTGACTTCTTCCTATGTAGGTTGTGATTGTGCCGCTATCGTCTTTTAGGTTACCTTCCAAAAGTGCGATATAGCTGCGGCGGCAGGTCTTTTCGGCGATTTGCTCGGCAAGGTTGACGTGCGCCTTATCGTTCTTGGCGACAACCAGAAGCCCCGACGTGTTTTTATCTATTCTATGCACAATACCCGGCCGGATAACACCGCCCACGCCGCTGAGGTTGTCCAGCTTAAAAAGCAGTGCGTTGACGAGCGTGCCGTCGATATTTCCGTTGCCCGCGTGCACGGTCAGCCCCTGCGGTTTGTTGATAACCGCGACGTCGTTATCCTGATAAATTATCTCTATCGGAATATCCTCGGGGTGCGCGACGCACTCCACGGGGTCGGGCAGAGTCGCCTCGATTATATCGCCCGCGCATATGGCAAGCGAAGGCTTGGCTTTTTTGCCGTTGACCGCCACATATCCCCCGTCGAACAGCTTTTTTACCGCCGAACGCGTGTAATCTTCAAGCCGTTCGCTGAGCGCGATATCGGCGCGCTGATAATCTGCGGGCGCGGTAAATTTTTCCGTGCGCATTACTCTTCACCGCCCGTATTTTCGTCGTCAGTTTCGCTCTTATCTTTTTCGGCGAGCTCGCGCTTTTTCGCCGCCTCTTTCGCCGTTTTTGTTAATGGGAAAACTGCCCATTCGTTTAAGAACAGAATATCGATGACCGCCCATATTACGCCGAAAACTATCCAAAAATCGGCAAAGTTGCAACACGCCCAGTTGCCGAAAATATTCACCCAAACAAAGTCGCGCACGTACCCGAACGCTAAGCGGTCGACAAGGTTGCCCAGCGCCCCCGCCGCTATCAGGGAAAGCGCGACCTTAAAGCCGACGAACCTTTCTGGCAGAAGCAAAAACGCGGCTATCATTACCCCGAGCATTATAAAGGTCAAAACGATAAAGAATATTCTTCCCCACTCGGTATCCGACAAGAACGAGAACGCCGCGCCGTAGTTGTGACTGCCGCTCTCTACCCAGATAAGCTTGGGAATGACCGTAAAATTCCATTCGAATTTTTCTTCGCAACCCTTTAAAATCAAATCGACAGCCAAAAGCACGGCGAAAACCGCGATTAAAATTGCGCTCACCTTGCCGAAATGAATTTTAAGTTTGAACTTTTTGTTGTCGGACATACCTACATTATATCACAAGCTTTTTAACTTTAAAAGTATTTAAGGGCAAAAATAAAATAAAGCGTAGCAGTTTTAATGCTACGCTCATTTTACTGTTTCAAAAATCCTAAGCTTATTAAAATCGCCTTGTCAACCCTGCTCATCGTGCCTTCGGGCAGTTCGCCTATCCGCTCTTTCAAGCGGCGCTTGTCGAGCGTTCTTATCTGTTCCAAAAGTATTACCGAGTCCTTTTGCAGTCCGAAATCGCCCAAGGGCAGTTCTATATGCGTGGGCAGCTTTGCCTTGTTGATTTTACTTGTGACCGCCGCCGCAATGATTGTGGGGGAATATTTGTTGCCCACGTCGTTCTGTACGACGAGCACGGGGCGCACTCCCCCCTGTTCACTGCCCACGACAGGTGACAAATCGGCATAGTAAAGTTCACCGCGTTTGATTGTCATTTAAGCACCTCTTTTTATCGCGCCTTATAAAACGCGCGGGGCAGTTATATTATATTATACGCCTGCCGCCATATAAATTGTTGACGGCAGGCGCGCTTTTTATACTCGGGTTAAAAAATAGTGGGAATTTGTATCATGGGGCACACGCCGAGCGCAGCGCATATGCGGTACGCATAGTAACCGAACAGCACGATTAGCATCGTCACGCCCGCGATTTTTCCGAGCTTGTTGCCCTTGAAGAACGAGAAGCCCAAAAGTATCGCCGCCGCGATTATCGAAACGTAACCGTCGGCGAGCGAGGACAAATCGAAGGGTGCGCCGACCGAGCCCGAGCTGACAAAACCCAGCCCCGCGACGAGCAGTATGTTTGCGATATTACTGCCTATTATATTGCCCGTTGCAAGCCCGACGTCGCCTTTCTTCGCCGCCGAAACGCTCGTTACGAGCTCGGGAAGAGAAGTGCCGAACGCCACGACCGTCAAAGCTACAATGTCGGTAGGGATATGCAAAAGTTCTTCGGCAATATACTGCGCGCCGCTTACGACGAGCTGTGCGCCGCCGACTACCATTCCGAGCCCCACTACCGTCAAGATTATCAAGAACCAAACCTTGGCTTTGAGCTCTTCGTATTTCGCCTTGGCTCTTGCCATAAAGCTCTCGCCCGCGGGCGCACCGACAAGCACGGTTGCGTCCGCCGCACTCTGCTCCAACAATGCGGGCTGACGGGTGCGCTTTGCCATAATTATAGTATAGGTCATAAACGCGGCGTACAGTGCGATTAAAATCAGACCGTCGTACCAGGCAAAGCCGCCACCCAAATCGCCGAGGAACAGGAAAATTAAACTTATTACTATCAGAAAGGGAATTTCGATATAGCGCGAGCTCTTTTCCACGGGTAGCTTAGTAACCAGCGCGGAAATGCCCAGGATGAGCAGAATATTAAGCATATTACTGCCGAGCACGTTGCCCATTATGACCTGCGTGCCCGAGGGGTCGCCCATTGCCGCCTTGATGCCGCCTATTACCGAAACCGCCGCTTCGGGTGCGCTTGTGCCGAGCGCGACGACCGTCAGACCTATGATAAAGGTCGAAACGTGCAGTTTTTCCGCAATGCCCGCCGCGCCGTCCACGAAGAAGTCCGCGCCTTTAACGAGCAGTACGAAGCCCAACAGCAATAAGAATATCCACAAAAACGCCATAACAAATGCCTCTTATATAGTTTGTTAAAAATAAAAAGAAAAAAGACCTCTAACTTAAATTTCTTTAAGT
>CAYXTN010000024.1:0-23272 GCA_964468085.1 uncultured Clostridia bacterium
ATGCCCTTAATCTTGATATCCATCTGAATTGCGGTAATGCCCTTGGTCGTGCCCGCAACCTTGAAGTCCATATCGCCGAGGAAGTCCTCCAAGCCCTGAATATCCGTCATTACGCGGAACTCGCCCGTTTCCTGATTTTTGATAAGGCCCATTGCAACGCCCGCTACGGGTGCTTTAATGGGAACGCCCGCGTCCATAAGCGCCATCGTCGAGCCGCAAACGGAAGCCATCGACGACGAACCGTTGGACGACATAATGTCGTTTACAACTCTGATTGCGTAAGGGAAATCTTCTTCCGAGGGAAGAACGGGCACGAGTGCGCGCTCTGCGAGTGCGCCGTGACCTATTTCACGTCTGCCGGGGGAACGGAGCGCCTTAGCCTCGCCCGTGCAGTAGCCGGGGAAGTTGTAGTGGTGCATATATCTCTTGTACGTTTCCTCGTCAAGTCCTTCGAGCTTCTGAACCTCGCTCATCATACCGAGCGTACAGGTTGTAAGGGTTTGAGTCTGGCCTCTGGTGAACACCGCCGAGCCGTGCGCGCGGGGCAGAACGTGCCTTTCGCACCAGATGGGGCGAACGTCCTTCAAGCCTCTGCCGTCGGGACGAATACCCTTGTCGAATATCTTTGCGCGAACCTTTTCCTTGGTCAGATAGTAAAGGCTGTCCTTAATCTCGCGCTTGTTTTCGGGATAGATTTCCGCGAAGTGCTCGAGAGTTTCCGCCTCAACCTGCGCCTGTCTGACCTCTCTTTCCTGCCTGTCGAAGGTTTCGATAGCCCAGTCAACCTTTGCGCCCGCATATGCTCTGACTTCCTTGTCGAGCTCCTCGGGAACATGGTAAAGCTCGATTTCAAGCTTTTTCTTGCCGACTGCGGGAACGATTACGTCCTCGATGTACGCGCAAATCTTCTTGATTTCGTTGTGACCGTACATAATCGCGCCGACCATTTCTTCGTTGGTAACTTCGTCAGCGCCCGCCTCTATCATCAAAATCGCGTCCTTAGTGCCCGCGAGGTTTAAATGAATTGCGCTCTTTTCGCGCTGAGCCAAATCGGGGTTGATTACGTACTTGCCGTCAACCATACCGACTACGACCGAACCCGTAGGACCTGCCCAGGGGATATCGGAAATCGCGATTGCAATCGACGAACCGAGCATTGCGAGGGGTTCGGGCTGAACGTCGGGTTCAACCGAGAGCGCCTGAGCGATAACCACCACGTCGTTGAAAAGTCCCTTGGGGAATAAGGGGCGAAGGGGTCTGTCGATAAGCCTTGCGGTCAAAATCGCCTTGTCGCTTGCTCTGCCTTCGCGCTTCTTAAAACCGCCGGGAATTTTGCCGACCGAGTACATTTTCTCTTCGTAGTCTACCTGCAGGGGGAAGAAGTCCATACCTTCTCTCGGGGTTGCCGACATACATACGGAAACCATTACGGCAGTTTCGCCGCAGCGAACGACGCACGCGCCGTTGGTCTGCTCGGCATACTTGCCCGTTTCCACGGTTACTTCTCTACCGCCTACGGTAAAAGAAAACTCTTTGTAATTTGCCATTTTTTAAACTCTCCTTATACTTCTTTTTACCTTTTTACGGACGCCGTCCGCAAAATTACGGAAAAGAGCGCGCAAAGATAATTTGCCCGCTCCCTTTCTTTTTTTACTTTCTTAAACCCAAAGCCGCGATAATGGCACGGTATCTTTCGATATCCTTGCTCTTCAAATAGTCCAAAAGACCGCGGCGGCGACCTACCATTTTAAGAAGTCCGCGACGAGAATGATTGTCGTGAATGTGCTCCTTCAAATGCTCGTTGAGGTGGTTGATTCTCTCGGTTAAAAGAGCAATCTGTACTTCGGGTGAACCAGTGTCGCCTTCTTTGGTTGCGTACTTTGCAATAATTTCCTGCTTGTCCATTTTAATTTATCCTCCATATGGAACTTTTATTTGCGTTCTACAAAGTCGGGCGTAGAGTATTCGCACCGCCTTGTAGCCGTAACAGATATAAGTTTAACATATCTATTTATAAATAGCAAACGTTTTGGAGGAAGATTTTGGCAAGTTTTAAGTATTTATTCAGTCTAACGGAGAATTTGCCGTAGCCTCGGCGATTACTTCGGGAGGCACGGTAACTACCGTAGAGCCGATATCGTAGTATTCTAATGTTATATCACATTCCGTACCTTCATCATTGTGGTCAGGCTGATTCACACAATGACATACACCTGAGTGCCAATTCATTTTGCATGAATACGAAATAATTTTGTCGTTTGATATTTTAACAACATTATCAACAAAATGATATGTAAAAACGTCGTCAATGAAGCCATCTGTACCCCAGTCTTCATAATAAATATCTAAAACCTCAATCACGCCGCTGTTAACATACTCTTGCGTGTTTTCGTTATAGGTAAAAGAGTTATAATAATCTTTATAAGAAACTTCAAAAGCAACCAAAGCTTTTGCTGAAGCGACTGCCTGTTCGAAGGTGGTAGAAAAATCAATAAAATATTTGGCATTATCTATTGTGATGTGGTTAGGTCTATCATCGTCATCATTTTTCTGATACATCTTTCGATAAGTAATGGTTCTGCCATCCTCATTTATTACGGAATAGTATTCGCTGAGATACTCGTCACCCATTTGATATTTGCAATAGACTGCATTTTCGCCAATCAATGCCTCGATACCGATATTACTACGAAAACTGAAATTAGTGTAGTCCAATTCATCACTTGCCGCTGTCCACGTTTGCTCGTCTATCGGTTTGGTATTGCCGCCACCTTCACCGTCGTCGCCACCGCACGCCGTGAGCGCCGCACCGCTTGCAATTACACTGACGCTTAAAAGCGCCGCCATTAAACATTTCAATTTTTTCATATTTTTTCTCCTCTTGTAATATACATATTTGTAACAATTATACGTTACAGATTTGTAACAGTCAACAAAATTAGAGCAGTATTCTATAAAATTTTTAATATGAATTTAAGTTTTTCTAACAACAAAATTGCAGAGCTTAGAGAAGAGCGCCATATGTCCCAACGGCAACTTGCTCAACTGATTGGCACAAGTAATGCAAACCTTTCGCGCTGGGAACAAGGTTTGGTTGTGCCGAGCGTTACCGAATGTTGGAAGCTTGCCGACTTCTTCGGCGTTTCCATTGACTTTTTGTGCGGACGGACCGAATATTGAATACAGTTAAAGCGGCGGGCAATTTTGCCCGCCGCTTTTATTTTACTTACTGAACAGCTCGTTTCTGTCTTCGATAATTTTATCGACCTTTTCAATATAGGTCGGTATGTCCTTGGGCGAGGCGCAACGTTGAATATTCCGCTCTTCGCCGAAAACGACACGCTTTGATATTGCGTTTGCGCCCACCGCGATATTGTCGGCTATCTCTTCCATTACGTCGATATTGTAAACGCAAGCCTTGCCTTTCAAGCTCCAACCGCAGTTTTCGTGTCCGCCCGCCTGATATTTCTGCCTGTACATATAGTAAGGCTCGTACCCCGCCTCGGTAAGCATTTGCCTTGACAAGGCGAGCATTGCGCCGATATCGTCGATAACTAAGCGGTTGCAGTTTTCCTTTAATTTCGCGCCCGCTTTTAAAGAGAGCGTATGTACGGTGATATTCGCGGGCTTTAACTCTATCGCCCTTTTAAGCGAGTTTTCAAAGTCGGTTAAGCTCTCGTCGGTCAATCCCGCAATCAAATCTATGTTGATATCGAAGTTGTACTTTGCCGACATTTCAAACGCCTTGTATATATCTGAACAGGTGTGCTTTCTTCCTATCTTGACGAGAGTTTCGTCTTTAAACGACTGAGGGTTAATACATATCCTCGTAACGCCGAAATCTTTGGTTAATTTCAGTTTTTCTTCGGTGAAAGTGTCGGGTCTGCCCGCCTCTACCGTGAACTCGCATTTTTTGAGATTTAACGCGTTAATTGCGGCATATATGCGCCCCAATTGCTTAGCATCAATCGCAAAAGGCGTGCCGCCGCCTATGTAAATGCTCTTAATATCTGTCAATAAATGCTTTACACTTGCAAGCTCCTTTTCAACGCAGGAAACGTAATCATCAACGTATTTTTCGGTCTTTTCAATGGGCGCGGTAATAAAAGAACAGTACTCGCATTTAGTCGGGCAAAAGGGTATACTGACAAACAAATCCTGACCGCCGCGGTTTTCGTAATAGGGCTTTTGTACCTCTACGATTTTGCCGACGTGGCGCGTATTTTCGTCGCTTACGCCGCACTCTTTGAACAGTTCTTCAAAGCATGCGCCCGCCGCCCTTTCGTTGTAAGCAAGCTTGGTAGGTCTTATGCCCGTCAGCGCGCCGTAGGGAAACTTGAGATTTTTGACTTCCGAAAGCACCCTGTATACGGCAATCTTTGCGTAGCGTTTTGCAAAGCGTTTGAACTCGATTTCGTTTTCCGTCTGCTTCTTGTCCGTGAAATCGTAGAACTTTCCGCCGTACTCTATACAGTTGTAGTACTCGTTTGCGCCGTACGAAAAGTAATGTGTAATTTCCTCGTCCTCCGCGTTAAACAGGCGGATAACGTCCATTATTTCGGCGCGAAGGTACTCCGAATTGGTGTTCAACATTCAATTGCCCCCGTACTATGCCCTGACGAACGCGTTATTCTTACGTTCGTAGTCGAGGGTGGTTTCCAGACCGTGACCGCTGTAAACGGTGTAATCGCCATCGAGCGCGTACAGTTTTTTGACCGATTTTACAAGCGTGTCGTAATTGCCGCCGGGGAAATCGCTTCTGCCTATACTCCCCTTAAAGAGCGTGTCGCCCGTAAAAAGATTGCCGTCTATCAAATAACTCACTCCGTGCGGAGTGTGCCCGGGGGTTGCGATAACCTTGATTTTCAAGCCGCAGATTTCCAGCTCTTCGCCGTCCTTCAACGTTTTGTCAATAGTGAATTTGGGAATATTAACGCCGAAAATCGAGCGGTTCTCTTCGGAGAAAACGAACTTGTCCTCTCCCTCTCCGCAATAGATTTTCGCGTCGCTTTGCGCCTGCATTGCCGCGCAACCCGCGATATGGTCCAAATGTCCGTGGGTAAGTAATACCGCTTCGGGTATAAGGCAGTGGCGCGCAAGTCTATCCATTAAGTTTTTACCAGAGCAGTCGATAAGAACGCAGTGATAGCCGTCCTTCGTGACGGCGAAAACGTTGCTCTCGAAACTGCCGCCCATTATACTTATAACACCCATATCAATTGGTCGTCCTAAATACGTCGATTATATGCTTGTCGCGCTTTAAGTGCTTGATTAAAAGGTCCAAATCGGAGAGCTTGTTGAGCTTGACAGAAATCTGGAAAACCGCCTTGCCGTCTTTTCCTACTCTGCCGTTAATCTGAGTCATATACAGTTGCATTGCGGATATCTCTGAAGTGATAAAGGCGGTCAGTCCCGCGTCGTCGTCGGCGAGAATTTTTATGCCCGCAAGGAAGCCTTGCTCGACGTCGCCCGTCCAGTTGGCGGGCTGTATTCTGTCCTTATCGTAGTCGACGAGATTGGGGCAGTCCTTGCGGTGCACGATAACGCCGCGCCCGCGCGAAACGAAGCCGACGATAGGGTCGCCCGGCACGGGGTTGCAGCAGTGCGCAAACCTGACTAAGAGCCCCTCCATTCCCTTTACGGAAACGCTGCCCGCGGGGGTGTGCTTTAACTTTTCCACCTCGGTCTTGGGCAGTTGCAGCGGCTGTTCGCGGCGGTAAAAATCGATAAGCTTATAAATAATCTGATTTACGCCGACCGCGCCGTAACCTACCGAAGCCATCATTTCGTCGACCGAGGCGAACACGAGCTTTTCGGAAAGCTTGGCAAAGCTTTCGTCCGTGAGAAGGTCGGCAAGCGCGTAGCCTCTGCGCTTAGCCTCAGCTTCAAGCATAGACTTGCCCGTTTTGACGTTCTCGTCCTTCATAGCGTGCTTGAAGAACTGCTTGATTTTCGCCTTTGCCGAGCCCGATTTTACGAACTTGAGCCAGTCCCAAGAAGGTCCTTTGGAGTTGGACGAGGTCAAAATTTCGACGACGTCGCCCGTCTTTAACGTGCCGTTTAAAGGTACGATTTTGCCGTTGACCTTTGCGCCGACGCACTTATTGCCCACCTCGGAATGTATTGCGTATGCAAAGTCGACGGGGGTCGCCTCCAGGGGCAGTGAAATTACCTTGCCCTGCGGCGTGAACACCAAAAGCTCTGACGCGTACAGGTCGTTTTTCAGCGAATCGACGAACTCTTTGGACGTTTCCAGACTGCCCTGCCAGTCCATGACGTCGCGTATCCAGCTTAAACGCTGGTCGAAAGAGTTCTCCGCACCCGTGCGCTGTTCCTTGTATTTCCAGTGCGCGGCAATGCCGTACTCCGCCATTTTGTGCATTTCGGCGGTGCGTATCTGAATTTCGAAAAACTGTCCGAAATCGGTTACGACCGTAGTGTGCAGCGACTGATAGAGGTTGCGCTTGGGCGTTGCGATATAGTCCTTAATGCGACCGGGGACGGGTCTCCACTGCTTGTGGATAATGCCCAAAACCTCGTAGCACGTTTCGATTTTATCGACGATTACGCGCACGGCGGTCAAATCGTAAATCTGGTCGAGGGTCAGCCCCTTGTTCTTCATCTTTTTATAAATGGAATAGAAGTGCTTGGGTCTGCCGAAAACGTCGCCGTGGATATTGTACTCGCCGAGCATTTTCCTTAGCTGTGCCACCACGGTATCGACGAACATCTGCCGCTCTTCGCGCTTTTGATTTATGTTTGTAACGAGGTATTCGTACGCCTCGGGCTCTAAGTATTTAAGGCACAAATCTTCAAGCTCGCACTTGACCTGCGAAATACCCAGTCTGTCGGCGAGCGGCGTAAAGATGCCCAAAGTTTCCTTTGCAATGCGCTGTTGGCGCTCGTTGGAAAGAAAGTTTAACGAGCGCATATTGTGCAGTCTGTCGGCAAGCTTGATGATGATAACGCGCACGTCCTTTGCCATTGCAACGAAAATTTTACGGAAATTTTCCGCGTCCTCTTCCTCGTGCGAGTGAAATTTAATCTGCTCGAGCTTGGTTACGCCCTCTACAAGGGTATAAATTTCGTTGCCGAACTCGCGCTTGATATCGTCGGCGGTCGCCGCGGTGTCCTCAATGACGTCGTGCAGAAAAGCCGCCGCTACCGTGGGCGTATCCAGTCCCAAATCGATGAGTATTTCCGCGACGGCGCAAGGGTGCGTAAAGTAAGGCTCGCCCGAGGCGCGCTTTTGGTTTTCGTGCATTTTTTCGGCGTAGCGGTACGCCTTTATCAGAAGCTGTCTGTCCGCCTCGCCGTAATAGTCGTTGATTTTATCGATTACAGATTTCATAATTTAACTCGCCTGAATTGAATTTATAAAATTGTATAACTGAGAATTTGTAAGTTGAGTTTTTACGCCGCGCGTAACGCTCAGTTTTCCGCCCTTAAAGGCTATCAGTCCGAGCTCCTCGAACACCTTTAACGCGAACAGAACCTGCTCCGCCGACACTCCGAAATCGCTATTCACCGCGACCTCTTCCGCGCTGTCGCCTAAAATATTAAAGCTGTTCACGCTCAGCTGTTTGAACACGCTTAAAAGCTGTTCGCGGTTGCAGTCCAACCCCGAAAGCACTTCCGCGCCGTCTATTTCCGTGCAGATTCTGATCGTCTTTCCCGCGAGCGACGGCAAGGTTATGCGGGCGGGTTTATCCAAGAATACCACCCTTTCAAAACCCGACAAATCGCAGTCGGGCAAGGGCGAAACGAGCACAACCTTTGAAAGATTGCCCGACGAAAGCGTGAAAAGGTTTACTTCCGTCGCCCCGAGCGAATACTTTTTCAAGGTCGCAAAAGCCTCGGCTATGAATACAGTGCCGTACTCGTCCGCGCCGTCCAGTTCCGCCTGAGCCTGCGCGGCGGTTATCGCCTGCTTTTTGCAAGCTGTTTCGTCGCCGACCGCCGAGAGCACTCCGTTTAAGTTAATTTCGCTTTCGGCAAAGGCGCACGCTTCGGGTTGATAAACGATGTCGCGCACGTAGCCTTGAACCTGCTCCTTGCCTTTAAACGAGCTGACCGAATACTCGAACACTATGCGCTTGGGCATATTGCTCTTGATTATTTTGGAATAGCGCGCGCCCGAAAAGAATATTAAGTCGAGTCCGTCGCACTTAATCGAAAGGTGCGGCGAGCCCTCTTTGAGCGTACGCGTGCGGCACCCCGCCGTATCGAGCACGAACTGCGGCTTGCGGTTACCCACTCCGAACGGCTCTAAGAGCGACAGCTCGCGCATAAACTCCTGAGGCACGCACGAGGAAAATTCGCCGTTGATATAGTGCGACGGCGTGAACGCGTCAGCCGTATAATTTGCCTTTAAGTACTCGTTGAGCGCGTCTTCCAGAGCGCCCAATTTATCACAATCGACATTTACGCCCGCCGCCTGCGAGTGACCGCCGAACTCCTCAATGTGCTGTGAGCACGCTTTAAGCGCCTCGAAAATGTTAACGCTGTCGATACTGCGCGCGCTTCCCTTACACTTATTGCCGTTTTTGGTGAAAAGTAATGCGGGACGGCAATACTCCTCGGCAAGGCGTGCGGCAACAATTCCGACGAAGCCCGCGTTCCAGTTTTCTCCGCAGAGCAAAATTACTCTGCCGAACGCGCCCTTCTCTTTAAGTAGTTGTTTTGCGGACACGTACATTTCGTCGCAGTACTTCTGCCGCTCCGTATTGTACGCCGTAAGCTTGACGGAATAGTCGTAAATTTCGCGCTCGTCCTCCGAGAGAAAGAGCGTTACCGCCGCCTGAGCGTCGCCCATTCTGCCCGCCGCGTTGATTTTGGGCGCGACCGAGAACGCGAGCGACTGCGAGCTGACGCGCTCTTCCTTCTTTAAAAAGTTGGCGTAATTCTTGCGCGGAGCTCTGTTTATAAGCTTTAAGCCCTCGGCTACGATATCGCGGTTTTCGCCCGTCAAAGGCACGCTGTCGGCAACCGTTGCAATAGCCGTAAAATCGAGATATTTATACGCGCCGTTGCCGTTTAACGCGCAAGCAAGCTTGAACGCAACGCCCGCGCCGCACAGATTGTCGTACGGATAGTCGTCGGATATCTTGGGGTTAATGCATATGCAGTCGGGTAAAATTTCCGGCAGTTCGTGGTGGTCGGTGACGATTACCTCCGCACCCTGCTCCTTGATATATTCCACCTCACGCGCGTTAGAAATGCCGCAGTCGACCGTAATGAAAAGCTGAGGGAAAAACTCCTCGAAAATTTCGTCTATCGAAGTTTCGTTCAAGCCGTAGCCGTTGCGCCTTTCGGGCACGTACACTACCGCGTTAATACCAAATTCGGCGAGCGCGCGGCACAAAACGGTCGAGGCACAGATGCCGTCGGCGTCGTAGTCGCCGTAGATTGCAACCGACCATTCCTCGTCGCGGGCACGGGTTATAAGCTCCACAGCCTCTTTCATACCGCTCATTAAAAACGGACTTAAAAAGCGTTCCTTGCCCGCATGGATAAAGCCGTTGATTTTATCGACGGAATCAATGCCCCTTCCGTACAGAATACGCACGGTCAGACCGCTCAGCCCCGTAAGGCGGGAGAGCTCTGCAATTTGTTTAAGTTGTCCGTCGGAAAATTCCGCTTCGGCAATAATCTTTTTCATTGCCCCCTCCTTACTTAAATAAAATCAAAAGGGCGGGATTATTCCCGCCCGAAAGTTTTCAGCTTATACGCCTTTTGCCACGTCGGCGGGCTTTTCGGTTTTTGCCGCCTTGTTCTTCTTGCGCGCCTTTAAAGATTTCTTGACCTTTTCGCACGTTTCGTCAATCGCTCCGTGAACGGCGGGCGTGAAGAACATCGCGCCGTATCCTGCCGCCGCCATTCCGAGAATAACGAGCGCCCAAGGAGCAAGCGCACCCGCGAACATCTGCGCGATTGCCGCGAACACTCCGAATATTACCGCTGCCGCCGCAAGAGCGCACACCGACGTTAACGTGAGCACGCGCACTTCGCACGCGGAAGTATCCAGAACTTCGAGCCGCTCGCTCCTTGCAAACTTTTCGTTTGCGAAATTCTTGCGCACTCTGTCGAAGTAAATTGCCGAGAATATCATCGTTATGAACACGACTGCCGCGCCGAGCGCTATCATTTCCGCGCCGACGGGTATTCTCGTAATTGCAACCAAGGCTACGAATATGCCGAGGTTATGCACGCACGCAAGCAGTGCCGAGAACGCCGAACGCAGTTTATAGCGCACTATAAAGTACAGGAACTGGAACGCCGCGGCTGCCGCAAGCGCTATCGAGGCAAAGGTTATCGCCTTGTTGCCGCCCTCTTTGACCGTAACTTCGTGCAACGCGGCACGGCTTAACTTAACGTCGTTCGTTGCGCCTTCTTCAAGCTTTTTGTTCATGGTTTCGACAAGCTTTTCGTTAATCTCGGTCACCGCCTCGTTCAACTTGTCGATATCCGCGGAGCTTACGAATTTGTAAACTATTTCGCCGCCGGTGGACGTGTCGGGCTTTGCAAACTCGTACGACTTAAAATCGCCGAGAGCGTCCTCGCAAACGGAAAGCGCCTCGTCTTGCGTAACGGGCAGATAGTAGTTAACGGTTACGCTCTTATAGTTTGCGAACTCGCCGCCGTAGTTGAAAAAGCCGCCCGCGCAGAAATGGCAGATTGTACCGATTGCAAGACCGATAGCAATCAAGACCGAGCTTATAATTATGAACAGATGGATTTTCGCACAAACTTTAAACTTAGTCATCTTCGTACACCACCCTCTTTAAGCCGGCAAACTTGAACTTGTCCTTGACGGGCGAGCTAAGCGCGTACCACATAAACCTTGTAAACCAGTATAAAACGTAGCTTGCAACCACGCCGATTAGCGAGATGAAACCGCACGCCGCGACTTCGCCCACGCCGACGGTTGCCAAAAGTATAGCAACGACAACGAGCACTATGTGCATATCCGTTACCGTCATAAGCACTTTCTTGTACGCGTCCTTTACCGAAGCCTGCATCGTTCTGCCGCTCTCGGTCATGCGCTTTGTTTCGGTAAACACGATTGCATTGCTGACCATAAACAGTCCCAAAAGCAGTACCGCCGTGAATATTACCGTGTAAGTTACCTGAATATTGAGAAGGAACAGCGCGTATAAAATGACGAGCGCAAACACAACCGCAATCATCGATACGACCGCGCCCAGTCTCTTGTATTTTACTATCATGAACGCGCACAGTCCCGCGAGCACTAAAACCGCCGCTATGAACATTAAAAGCGCCGCGTTTTCGCCGCCCGCCGCCTCGGTTGTGAGCGCGTTTGTGTAGGTCTGATATATGAGCTTTAAATCGCCGCCGTTAACCGCGGAGTTCATCGTTATCGCCGCGTTCTCGGCAAAAGTTGCGTCGGTAGCCTGTAAAGTGAGGCTCTTATCGTCGATAACGTTATCGCACGAGAAATTTATCAAAACTCTGTCGCCCACGCAGAAATAAACGGTCTTGCCGTAAGCGATAGTGGTTATTTCTTTGATTCTTTCTCTGCCCCAATCGGTAAAGTTGAAGGTTATGCGCGAAATGCCGCCTATCGTACTCGACGTAACGCTCTTGAAGAAGTCGGCTTCTCTGTCGCCGTTTGCAAGCGAGTAAGACTTGCCTCCGTCTATCTTGGCAATATCGACCCAATCGTCGTTGCCGCTTACCGTCGCTTCGTAAGTCGCGCCGTTGCTGAGAGAAATCGAAGTTTCGGTCGTTCTCAGCGTGAGCTCGCCGTAAGCCGTAAGCGCGGAAAGCGCGGCGTTTGCAACGTTGTACTCACTGCTCTGCGTGTCGGGGTCGTTGCCCTTGTATGCCGCGTACGAGTAGTTGGTGGGAACGGAAATTTTTATCGCCACTCCGTCCTCTACCGCAACCGAATAGGAAGAATAACCCTTTCTGCCGAATCTCTTGTTAAGACTCGCCGCGTCGCACGCAACCTTGCATTTGAGCTCGTCCAAATCCTCGTACTTTGTCGTGTCGTAGTAATAGCCGCCGACGGGCGCGTAGTTTTCCTGCTTGTCCGCCTCTTCGTCGTCGGCGTCCTCAACGCCGTACTTATCTTCGCCCAAGCCGTCGTAAGTTTCGGCGGAAATTACGCCCTCGGGATAGATGGTCGTATACGCGTAACCCGAAAGGTCTGCGCCCAGACGGATATTGCTTGCTATCGAATTTAATCTCTTTAAATTATTTTCAACAGGGAACGAGATGACGGCAAAAAACGCCGCAACGACAATCGCCGCAACGAGTAACGCGGTGATAATTGCCGATTTGACTTTGCTCATCTATAACCCTCCTTTTAATCTTTTTCCGCCGCGTTTCAACAATGCGGCACGATAATTTTCTATAACCTTTATAATTATATAGAAAAATAGCGAAGTAGTCAAATAATTTTGCCGAAAGAAAACTATTTTTACTTCGCTTATTCCTATTTTTTATTTATTTTTGAGCTCCCGCTTGCGCGCAAGGACGTGCATACCGCACTCTATGCGTTTTTTCATGAGCTCGCACGTGATGCCGTAGGGCTCGTTCATATCGCCGCAGAAATGATAGTTGTTCGCACTGCAACCGCCGCTACATATGTACTTAGCAAAGCAGTCGCCGCATTTGTTGCGCGTAAAGAGGCAGTTTTCGGCAAACGTTGCGCGTATATCGCCGTCGAGCTTGCCCTCGTAAACGTTGCCCATTTTAAATTTTTCGTCGCCCACGAACTGGTGGCAGGGATACAAATCGCCGTTGGGTGCAACCGAGAAATACTCGTTGCCCGCGCCGCACGCCGATACGCGCTTAGAAAGGCACGGTCCGCCCTCCAAGTCTACGTTGAAATGGAAGAAATTGAAGCCCTCGCCCCGCTCGTAACGCTTTAAGTACTCGTCGCACAAACGCTCGTACTCGGAAAGTATTGCGGGTAGGTGCTCCTCCTTTATCGCAAGGTCGTCGATATCGGTTACGACGGGCTCCATTGAAATGCTGTCGAAGCCGTTGTCCGCAAGGAACAAAACGTCGTTTGCAAAGTCGAGGTTTTTCGCCGTATACGTGCCGCGCACGTAGTAGTGCTTATCGCCGCGCGAGGCGACGAATTTCTTTATGTTGTCGATGACGAAATCGAAACTGCCCTTGCCGTTTACCGTCTTTCTTATCGCGTCGTGCACCTCTTTCCGTCCGTCGAGAGAGAGCACGACGTTTTCCATTTCCTCGTTGAAAAACTTTATTGCTTCGTCGTTTAAAAGGAGCGCGTTGGTCGTTGTGGTGAAGAGGAATTTCTTGCCCTTTGCCGCCGCCTTTTCCTTGGCGTAGTACACTACGTTTTTAATTGTTTGCAGGCACATTAACGGCTCGCCGCCGAAAAAGTCCACCTCCAAAACCTTGCGATTGCCGCTGTTATCGATTAAAAAATCTATGGCGCGCTCAGCCGTTTCCTCGCTCATAAACTCGCGTTCGGAGTGGTACGCCCCCTCGTCGGCAAAGCAGTAACGGCACCTCAAATTGCAGTCGTGGCAGATATGTATGCAAAGTGCCTTGACCTCGTTCGATTTAGCGGGGCGTGCCTGCGTTTCTTCCTTGAACAGAAGTCCCGCTTGCTTTAGCGAAGCGATATCGCCCTCGATTTCCTTAATTTCGTCGGGTGTTAAACAGGATATATCTACGGGTTTACCGAGCATATGCGCTAGGTAATCGTAGGTTTTGTCGTCGCACTCGTGCAGACTGCCGCTGCCCGAATCGTAAATGTAGTTGTACTCTTTATACTTAAAAACGTGTACCATAATAAAGTTTATAAGGGCGGATTGAATTTTCCGCCCTTTTTAGTGAAATTTTCTTATTTTATTAAATTACTTTGCGCTCTTTTCGGGGTTCTCTTCTCTGGTAATTCTTTCACAGCTCTGATTGCCTACCGTGCAGCTCGTCTTGCACGCCGACTGGCAGGTGCTTCTGCATTCGCCGCAAGCCGTTACCTTCTTTTCAGCGGGTTTCGCAATAGTCTTAATCATAACAATTCTCCTTAGAAACTTATCTTATACGGTTATTATAAAATACACCGCGTGAAAAATCAAGTATTTTTAAGACTTTTTTATATTGACCGCGATTATTCCGACGATTACGCCCGCGGCAATACCCAAAACTATCTCGAAGATAAACGTCCAGCTTACCGCGAACGAGCCGCCGATTATGCCGAAAAGGACGTACGATAAAAGCACCGACAAAAGCCCCGCTATCGCGCCCTTCAAAAAGCCCTTTTCACCGCGGATAAACAAAAGTCCGCCGAACGCTATGGCGATAATTTTGAACACCTGATTTACCGGCTTTATTACCCCCGACTTGACCGAAGCAAGCTGAATTATCAGCGTGAACGCTATCACGAATACCAGTGAAAAAATAAGCGTGGCAAGCGTTGCCTTTACCACCTGTAAAACTCCGTCTTTACGCATTAAAATACCCTCCGCATACCATAAAATATGCGAAGGGTTGTCTTTTAAGAACGATATATTACTCTTTGTCCGCGTCTTTTTCAACCGCTTCGGGCAATTCCTTTGCGGTCTCTTCGATAACGGGTTCTTCAGCCGCGGTTTCTTCCTCGGCTTTATTTTCGGTTTTTTCAGCCTTTTCTTCCTTTTCGGGCTTGGCGTCGCTCTCGAAAATCGCCTGACGGACGAACTTAATATAGCACTTGCCGCTCTTTTCCGTGCCCGTTTCGAGCACGAACGTATCCTCGTCGGGGTCAACCTCGACAACTATGCCGCAGATGCCGCCGATTGTCTTGACCTTGTTCCCCGGCTTAACCGCGTCGATTAAGTCCTGCGCTTCCTGCTGACGCTTTTTGGAACGGCGGTTCATCAATACCATTGAAACGATTAAAACCGCCACCATTACGCCTATCAGCGCATACGACAAAATCTGACTGCTGTTTATCAATAAAGAATTAAGCATTATATATCTCCGTTTTGATTTTTTGAAATAATTTCCTTTTGAGTATATATCAACCCCGCCCTTTTTGCAAGCGTTTTGCAAGCGGTTTTGATTTTACACACATTTTTCATTTTTACTTTTCGTCGCCGTACTTTGCATAGAACTCTCTTGCAAAGTCTAAAAGGCTGTCAGCGAAAATCGCCTCGCGCATATCCGCCATAAGCTTATGCAAAAAGGTTATGTTATGCAGACTTAGAAGCATTGCCGACAGCATTTCGCCCACGTTTATTAGGTGGCGCAAATACGCTTTCGTGTAGTTTTTACAGCAATAGCAGTTACATTCGTCATCGAGCGGCGAAAAGTCCTGTTTATACTTGCCGTTGCGGGCGACCACTTTTCCGCGCGAGGTGAACGCCGTGCCGTTTCTTGCAATTCGGGTTGCGAGCACGCAGTCGAACATATCTATGCCGCGCTTTACGCCCTCGATAAGACAGTCGGGCGAGCCGACGCCCATTAAATATCTCGGCTTATCCTCGGGCAGTTCGGGGCGCAGTATATCGAGCATTTCGTACATTAGCGGCTTGGGTTCGCCCACCGAAAGTCCGCCGATTGCTATGCCGTCTACAGCGTACTCTTTGCAATGCTGTAAGCTTTTGAGCCGCAAATCGCCGTAAAAATTGCCCTGAACTATGGGGAATAACGCCTGGTCGGCGCGCGTTTTCGCCTTGAAACAGCGTTCCAGCCACTTGGCTGTACGCATCATTGCCGCCTCCGCCTGCTCGTGAGTGTAGCCGTACTCGCTGCACTGGTCGAAAGCCATAATCACGTCCGCGCCGAGGTTTTCCTGAATTTCAACCGCCTTTTCGGGTGTGAAGAAATGCTTTGCACCGTCTATCGACGAATTGAAATATACCCCTTCGTCGGTGATTTTATTCAGTTTTGCCAAAGAAAAAACCTGAAAACCGCCGCTGTCCGTCAAAATAGGACCGTCCCAGTTCATAAATTTGTGCAATCCGCCCGCTTCTTTGACAAGAGTATCCGACGGGCGCTCGTACAAATGATAGGTATTGGCGAGTATTATCGAACTGCCCGCTTCCTTGAGGTCTTTAGGGTACACTCCCTTGACCGTGGCTTGCGTGCCGACGGGCATATACACGGGAGTTAAAATATCGCCGTGCGGAGTATGGAAAACGCCCGCGCGCGCACCCGTGTGTTTATCGGTATGTTGTAGTTCGAAACTGAAATTTTCTGACATTTTGTACCTTAGTTAAACAATGAACATAGCGTCGCCGAATGAGAAAAATCGATACTTTTCGTCCACGGCGGTCTTATATAAACCGAGAATTTTTTCCCTACCGACGAGCGCGGCAACGAGCATTACCAGCGTGCTTTCGGGCAGGTGGAAGTTGGTGATAAGCGCGTCCACGCACTTGAAACGATACGGCGGATATATAAATATATGAGTTTCGCCGCTGCCCGCCCTTAAAATTCCGTCGTCGCCCGTCGCGCTCTCTAAGGTGCGCACCGAGGTTGTGCCGACCGCGACTATCCGTCTGCCCTCCGCCTTTGCCTTGTTTATTGCTGCGGCGGCTTGCTCGGTCACCTCGTAGTGCTCGCCGTGCATTTTGTGGTCGGTGATTATATCCTCTTTTACGGGGCGGAACGTACCCAAACCCACGTGCAACAACACTTCGACGATTTCCACGCCCATTGCGAGGATTTTGTCGAGAAGTTCGGGCGTAAAGTGCAGTCCTGCAGTAGGTGCGGCGGCGGAGCCGTCCGTCTTGGCGTACACCGTCTGGTATCTGTTTTTGTCCTTTAACTTTTCCTTTATGTACGGCGGCAGAGGCATCGAGCCGACCTCTTCCAAGATATTCTCGAAAACTCCGTCGTAAGTAAAGTTTATAATTCTTTCGCCGCTGTCGGTTACGCCCTCGACGGTGAAAGAAAGCTTATCGTTGATTTTGAAAGACTTGCCCGGCGTACACTTTTTGCCGGGTTTAGTCAGCACTTCCCATTTATCTTTGTCGAGCCGTTTTAAAAGCAAAATTTCCACCGCGCCGCCGTTTGGCGTGTGCGCGTACAGCCTTGCGGGCAGAACCTTTGTACTGTTGATAACGAGCACGTCGCCCGCCTTTAAATATTCCGTGACGTCACGGAAAACGCGGTGCTCAACGCAGTCCTTTTGGCGGTTATAAACCAACAAACGCGACGAATCGCGCGGTTCCGCGGGGGTCTGTGCTATGAGCTCGGGCGGCAATTCGTAATAAAAATCGCTCTTTTTGTAACGAACTTCCGCCATAATTACTCGTCCTTACCAAACAGTGAAAGCTGCTTTAACTGCTTTTCGGTCACCTTCAAACCGAGGTGTTCGTAACCGCCGCGCATAATCATTCTGCCGCGGGGCGTACGCGATATAAAGCCTAGCTGTAAAAGGTACGGCTCGTACACGTCTTCGATAGTGCCCGCGTCCTCGTTTACGGTCGCGGCGAGCGTTTCAAGCCCTACGGGCTTGCCGTCGAACTTTTCAGCGAGTGCGCGAAGAAGATTGCGGTCGGTTTCGTCTAAACCTAAGTCGTCTATTTCCATTCTGTTTAATGCAAACTTGGCGTCCGCAAGCGTTACTTTTGCACTGTCGTTTACCGTCGAGAAGTCGCGCACGCGCTTTAAAAGTCGGTTGGCAATTCTCGGCGTTCCGCGCGAACGCATGGAGATTTCGCGCGCGGCGGCGGGCTCGATTGCAATATCGAGCGTTTTGGCACTGCGGGAAACGATTTCTTCGAGCTCGGTCGGCGTGTACATTTCGAGACGGCAGATTATGCCGAACCTGTCGCGCAAGGGGTTGGCTATCATACCCGCGCGGGTGGTTGCGCCGATAAGCGTGAATTTCTTTAACGAAAAGCGGATATTTCTCGCGCTGGGTCCCTTGCCGACTATAATGTCGAGGGCGTAGTCCTCCATCGCGGAGTATAAAATTTCCTCCACGCTGTGATTTAAGCGGTGAATTTCGTCGATAAACAGCACGTCGCCGTCGTTTAAGTTGGTGAGGATTGCCGCCAAATCGCCGCTTCTTTCTATTGCGGGCGCGCTTGTCATTTTTAACTGCCCGCCCATTTCGTTGGCGATTATGTGCGCGAGCGTGGTTTTGCCCAAGCCGGGAGCGCCGTACAAGAGCACGTGTTCGAGCGTTTCACCCCTCTTTTTCGCCGCGTTCATATAGACGGTCAGGTTTTCCTTAACCTTGCTCTGACCGACGTACGCGTCGAGCGTTTTGGGGCGCAGCGCGTTTTCTTCCGCGTCGTACTCGCCCTTGGTGCTCTGCACTAATCTGTTTTCGTCCTCGCCGTAGTAATCTTCGTCAAACATAATTTTTACATTCCTTTAAGGGCTACCATAATTATCTCTTCAACGGTTTTCGCACCCTGCTGTTTAGCCTTGGATACGGCGCGCTCCGATTCCGCGCGGGTGAAGCCGAGCGAAATGAGAGCCACGACCGCGTCCTCGTCGCCGCTTGCTACGTGAATTATGGGCGAGGCGTCAGCCGCCGCGCCCGCGACGGGAGCAATAACTCTGTCGCGAAGTTCGACTATAATTTTTTCAGCCGTCTTTTTGCCCATACCCTTGACGCGGGAAAGCGCCTTTACGTCGCCCGTGGCAACCGCAACCGCAACGTCGTTTACGCTCATCTGCGATAAAACGGATATACCCACCTTAGGACCTACGCCCGAAACGGAAATGAGCTTTAAGAACATCTCCTTTTCCTGCATTGACGAAAAGCCGTAGAGCTGAACCCCGTTCGCCTCGGAAACCTGCAGATAAGTGTATACCTCGCACTCGCCGCCCTCGACCATTTTCGAGAACGCCGCGCCCGAACAGTACACCTCGTAACCCACTCCGCCGACGACTATTATCGCGCTGTCGGCGCCCATATTCAAAACTTTACCTTTAAGATAACCTATCATAACTTAACCCTTATTTAATTCCGTACAGTTGCCCGAATCTTGAAGTATGCGCGTGGCAGAGCGCAACCGCCAAGGCGTCGGCGGCGTCGTCGGGGCGGGGTATTTGCTTTAACCTCAATATCGACTGCACAACGTGCATCATCTGCACCTTGTCCGCCTTGCCGTAACCCGTCAGCGCCTGCTTGATTTGGTTGGGGGTGTACTCGAAAAGTCTGCCGCAGTACTTTATTGCCGACAACAAAATTACCCCTCTTGCCTCCGCAACCTGAATGCCCGTGGTGACGTTCTTGGTGAAGAACAGCTCCTCGACCGAAATTTCCTCGGGCTTGTACTTTTCGTAGAGTTTATTTAAGCCTTGCTCCAGGATAGCGAGCCTTACGGGAAAACTTTCGTCCTTGGGCGTAGTGATTACTCCGTAATCGACGGGCACGCAGTTGCCGTCCGCCCTTTTATCTATGACGCCGTAGCCCATTGTGCCGAACCCCGGGTCGATACCTAAAATTATCATAAGCAAACCTTTTTGCGCTAATTGCTTGATTAACTTTTATAATTATACTATAATTAGGTTTAATAAGTCAATTAAAGGATAAAGCAATTATGAAACTTTGGGAAGGACGCTTCGACGCGCCCACTGCTAAAAATGCCGATTTATTCGGTGATTCTCTGCCCTTCGACAAACAGCTCTGGGCTGTGGATATCACCGCTTCGCTCGCTCACGCCGCTATGCTGGGAAGCTGCGGAATTATCCCCTTGGACGACGCGCAGAAAATATGCGCGGGGCTTGAAGCTATCGCCGCCGATATCGAGGCGGGCAAATTAGAAATTGCGGGCGCGGAGGACATTCATTCGTTCGTGGAAAACGAGCTCGTTTCCCGCATAGGCGACGCGGGCAAGAAACTGCACACCGCGCGCAGCCGCAACGACCAGGTTGCAACCGACTTCCGCCTCTATGCGCGCGGTTCGTTCGACAACCTTACGGACAGCCTTATTAACCTTGTAAACTCTTTGGTTACAAAGGCGGGCGAGGGCGTCAAATACATTATGCCCGCGTACACTCACCTTCGCAAGGCTCAGCCCATTTGCGCGGGACACTTTTTCAACGCGTACGCCGAAATGTTTATGCGCGATTTGGACCGCGTATGCGCAAGCCGCGAACGCGCCAACGTTATGCCTCTCGGAAGCGGGGCTTTGGCGGGCACGTCCTATCCTATCGACAGAAACGTAACATGCGAAATGCTCGAATTTGACCGCCCGTGCGAAAACTCGCTCGACGGCGTTTCCGACCGCGACTTCGTTGCCGAGTACCTTTTCGACGCTTCGCTCGTCATGGCGCACTTATCCCGCCTTTGCGAGGACATAATTTTATACACGACCGAGGAGTTCGGTTACTTCGAGATTTCCGACGCGTACTCGACGGGCTCTTCCATTATGCCGCAAAAGAAAAACCCCGACATTGCCGAGCTTATCCGCGGCAAGACTGGCAGAATTTACGGTCACCTTACGGCTCTTTTGACCACTATCAAGGGCATTCCCCTTGCGTACAACAAGGACTTGCAGGAGGACAAAGAGGGCTTATTCGACGCGGAAAAGCAGGTTATCAACTGCGTGGACATTATGGCGGAAATGCTGGGCGCGATTTCGTTTAAGGTCAGTAATATGCAGAAGAGCGCCGAGGGCGAGTTCTGCTGTGCGACCGACGTTGCCGACTACCTTGCAAAGCGCGGCGTACCCTTCCGCACTGCTCACGCGGTTGTGGGTAAAATCGTGCGCAGTTGCATAGAGAGCGGCAAGACCTTGCAGACAATGACCGCAAACGAGTACCGCGAATTTGCGCCCGAGTTCGGCGACGACATTGTTAAAGTTGTCAAGGGCAAGGCTTGCGCCGACGCGCGTACGAGCTACGGCGGCGGCTCTTCCGAGAACGTCAAAGCCGAAATAAAGAGTTTGAAAAAGAGGTTGAAAAGATATCTATGAGCGAGCAGATATCGGCAAGTTTAAAAATGCAAAAATATCTTGCCATAATTCCGTTTTTCGGAGTTATCGTAATTATACTTTGCGGCGTATTTAACATAAAAAAAGTAAAAGATATGCCAGCCGCGCTGATTTACTTTTTAATATGCGCACTACCTTTGCTTGCATTATTTTTGGTGGGCGGTTTGCTTATGCTTTTAATCAACGGACAAAGTTTATCTGTAACTTTATTGGTCGTTTTAGATTTAGTCATAGCATTCGCAATACTTTTAGGTTGTGCATTCGCTTGCTACGGAATAGAAATTGCAACTTTAAATAAATAATACAACAGCCCCGCGGCGAAATCGCCGCGGGGCGTTTATTTTATTTGTATTCTTCCGCTAATGCTTTGAATGCGGGCAACGCTTTTTCAACCGTCTGCGGGCTCACGCAGTAGGAAATTCTTACGTACCCCTTTACCCCGAAGCTGTCCGCGGGAACGATTAAAAGCTCGTGCTTTTTGGCGCGTTCGGCAAACGCGGTCGCGTCCTCTTCGGGCGATTCGACGAACAGATAAAACGCGCCGTCGGGCTTTACCACCTCGAAGCCGTAATCGGTTAAAGCCTTACAAAGCTTGTCGCGGTTAGCCTTGTAAACGGATACGTCGGCAGTCTTGCCGAGCACCTTTTTTACAAGCTGTTGAAAGAGCGCGGGCGCGCACACGTAGCCGAGCGCTCTGCCCGCTCCGCATACTCCCGCATACACCTCGCGCTCGTTTTCCATAGCCGAGTTTACGGCGATATAACCTATTCTTTCACCGGGCAACGAAAGGCTCTTCGAGAACGAGTAGCAAACTATGCTGTTTTCGTAAAAATTCATAATGAACGGCATATATATGCCGTCGAACACGAGTTCGCGGTAGGGTTCGTCCGAAATTAAGTACACCCTTTTGCCCGTCTTTTTCTCGTGCTCTTTAAGCGCGGCGGTTAAGCTCTTTATAGTACTTTCGCCGTACACGACGCCGCTGGGGTTGTTGGGCGAATTGATTATAACCGCCTTGGTTTTATCCGTCAATGCGGCTGTGAATTTCGCCATATCGGGCTGAAAGTTTTTGTCGCACTCCACCGCCTTTAACGTGCCGCCCGCGTGCGCCGTGAACACTGCATATTCTGGGAAAAATGGCGCAAAAGTGATGACCTCGTCGCCCGCGTTCAACAGAGCGTTCAAGGTTATGCACAGCGAAGCCGCCGCGCCGCAGGTCATATAAATACTGTCGGCGGAAAGACCCGTTTTAAAACGCGCGTTCAAATCGTCCGCAATCGCTTTGCGCACGGAAAAATCACCCTGCGCCGAGGTGTAGCCGTGCAGTGCCACGGGGTCGGTATTCGTTATCAAATTTACAAGCTCCGCCCTTACCTCTTCGGGAGCGGGCACGGACGGATTGCCGAGGGAAAAGTCGTAAACGTTCTCTTCGCCTATTTCCGCCTTGCGCTTTTTGCCGTACTCGAACAGCTCGCGTATAGCCGAACGGGTCGTTCCGTAATTCACGTTAGTCTGATTTATCATACTTTAATTATATAACGGCAAAATCTAATTGTAAAGAAAAATTGAAAAAGTGTGCCGCGCGGCACACTTTTTTTTAACCTGTTAACTTACTTCTGAAACTCTGCATTATTTTATTCTCGATACGCGACACCTGCACCTGCGACACTCCCAGCATTGCCGCAACCTCCGCCTGCGTCATATCGCGGAAATACCTCAGCATTATAATTTTCTTATCCCTTTCGGGCAGTGTGGATATCGCCGAACGCAGCTCCATTACGTCGAGCATATCCTCCTGCTTATCCTCTTGCGGCAGTCTGTCCAGAAGGTACTGCGATTTCTCGTCCTTGTAATCGCTCTGCGCGTAAATGGACACTGGCATATGCGTCGAGCCCATTGTGAACACCACTTCCGACTGCGGCATTTTGAACTGCTCGGAAATTGTCTTAACCGTCGGTTGAGCGCCGTTGGTGGCGGAATATGCCTCGACGAACTTGTTTATTTCCTTTGCCATCGCCTTAATCTGCCGTGATACCTTTATACTTCCGTCGTCGCGCATAAAGCGCTTGATTTCGCCCGAAATCATAGGCACGGCGTAGGTCGAAAAGCGCACTCCGAAGCCCTCGTCAAAGCCGTTTATCGCCTTCAACAATCCCATACTCGCAAGCTGAAAAAGGTCGTCGTAGTCCACTCCCTTGTTCAGATATCTTTTTACTATCGACTTTATAAGGTTGGTGTTTTCGGCAAGCAACGTTTCCTTTGCCGAGTTGTCGCCCGACTTTGCCGCGCGAATAAGTGTGTTGGTCGTCTGTTGGTCAAGCATTAGCCACTTCCGGTTTAAAGCATTTTACCATATAGACTACGGTGCCCTCGCCCTGAAC
>CAYXTN010000025.1:0-21942 GCA_964468085.1 uncultured Clostridia bacterium
AGGTTATCATAAACGGCAAAGAGGTCAAGCCCTCCCACCCCGTCAAGGCGGGCGACGTCGTGGAAATCGACTACGCGACGGGCGTTCTCAAATTTAAGGTGGTGGAAATCAAAGAGACGGTAAAAAAGGACGAAGCCGGCAATCTTTATGAAATTATTCAATAATCGTGTACTTTACCGTTGCAAAGCAACGGATTTTGTGATATAATAATTAATATGTTTAAAATTTTACTTTCAAAATTAAAAGAGGCGGTCATTTCGGTATTGCCGATAACCGTCATCGTTCTGATAATTTCATTTACCCCGCTCGCGAGTTTATCGACGACCGAAACGGTGGCTTTTTCAATTTCCGCCGTCGGACTGATAATAGGTATCGCCCTTTTCAATCTGGGCGCGGACCTTGCAATGACCCCTATGGGCGGTCACGTCGGCACGGGTTTAACCAAATCGAAAAAGGTGCTCGTGCTCCTCTCCGTATGCTTTATAATGGGCTTACTTATAACCATTGCAGAGCCCGACTTGTCGGTGCTTGGCAATCAGGTCAAGGGCATTATGCCCGGTGGCGGCGGAGAGCTCAGCAAATGGCTTTTAATTATAACCGTCGGCGTGGGCGTGGGCATATTCCTTGTAATAGCAATACTTAAAATAGTCTTCCACAAAGACCTCTCGATGCTTGTAATGTTCTTCTACCTTATGCTGTTTTCGCTGTGTGCGATTTTGGCGGAGAACGGCAAGCAGCCCCTTCTGCCCCTCTCCTTCGATTCGGGCGGCGTTACCACAGGACCTATCACCGTTCCCTTTATAATGGCGCTCGGCGTGGGCATTTCGGCGACTATAGGCGGTCGTGACGCAAACGAGAACTCTTTCGGACTTATCGCGCTTTGCTCGGTCGGTCCCATTATCGCGGTTATGGCGCTGTCGCTTACCACAAAGGGCGAGCTCGGCAGTTACAGCACGGCGCTTTACGACATTAACGAATACATAGGCGGCAATTTCGGACATACTCTTCTCGACACGGTAAAGGAAGTTTCCCTCGCGCTTGCGCTCATAGTCGCCTTCTTCATAATTTTGCAGTTTACGATTTTGAAACTGCCCAAGCAGAAACTCATACAGATAGCTATCGGTATAGGCTACACCTTCTTCGGACTTGTCATTTTCCTCGTTTCGGTCAAGGTAGGCTTTATGCCTATAGGCTTTAAAATCGGCACGCAGATAGCCGCAACCAACCAGACGCTTTTGGTCGTACTCGGCTTCGTGCTCGGTATGGTGGTCGTTCTCGCAGAGCCCGCCGTACACGTATTGAACAAGCAGGTAGAAGAGATAACCAACGGCGGCGTCAAAAAGATTGAAATGCTTATCGCGCTGTCGATAGCCGTCGGCATATCAATAGGGCTTTCGGCGCTCAGAATGATTTTGAATTTCTCGATTTTATACTATCTTATCCCCGGTTATCTCATTTCTTTGGGCTTATCCTTCTTCGTGCCCAAGATATACACGGCGATAGCGTTCGACTCGGGCGGTGTTGCCTCAGGTCCTCTGACTTCGAGCTTCATACTTCCGCTCGTTATCGGCGCATGCGAAAGCGTGCAGGGCTCGGGCAGTATTTACAGCCTGGCGTTCGGCGTTGTTGCAATGGTTGCAATGACTCCTCTTATCACCATTCAGCTTTTGGGCTTCAAGGCGGTTATGTCGGCAAAGGTGCGCGCAAATATTACTATGAAACGTATACTTGCCGCCGACGACGAACAGATTATTTACTTTAAATAGCTCTCGGTTTTCTCGCAAGGCGAATGCAAGAAAACACTACGAAATAAGGGCGTTGCCCTCTTTTTGCAATTTAAATGTAGCACTCATATTATTAGAAATTGCAAAAATTCACCCAGTGAGCCGCAAGTATGCGCAAATTGGGGCGCGCTGCGCAAAAGCGTCGTTTTGCTTGCTACATTATTTGTTTGGAAATTTATAATAAGGTAATATTTATGGCAGAAAAAATAAAACAAGCCAAAACTAAAATAACTCAGCGGGTAGCGGAAAAGAAAAAATCCGTTAAAGCCCCCGCCGTCAAGTTGAAGGGCAACGGCACCAACACCGTCACCTCGAACAAGCTCGAACTGCTTGTGACGGTAGTCAGCCGCAATAAGGGCGAGTATTACGCCGACCTCATTCAGTCGTTCGACGTGAATTTACAGGTAATAGCGCTTGCGAACGGCACGGCGGACGCAAAGACTTTGCGTTACCTCGGTCTGACCGATTCGGAAAAAAGCGTAATTTTCAGCGTCATTCAGCAGAACAAACTGTCCGACGCGCTGAACACTCTTGACGAGAAATTCAAGACGGTCAAGGGCGGCAAGGGCATTGCCTACACTATCCCCTTAACCAGCGTGGTCGGCAAACTCATTTTCGGATTTTTAAGCAACAACAAGACGTTCGTCAAGGAGGAAAACAAATGAGCTACGAAGTAGTTTTCTGTATAGTAAACGCGGGATATTCCGAAATGGTTATGGACGCGGCAAAGGAGGTCGGCGCGCGCGGCGGTACCGTCATTCACGCACGCGGCACGGCGAATAAGGAAGCCGAACAGTTCTTCCACATTACCATTCAGCCCGACAAGGAAATCGTAATGATACTCGTTCCCTCCGAGATTAAGGACGACGTTTTACACGCGCTGTACAGAAACGCGGGTTTGAAGACTGACGGTCAGGGTATCGCCTTTTCGATGGCGGTCGACAACGTCGTCGGCATTTCGGGCGCACCCAAGCCCGTGGAAGAGCCCGCGGAGGAAACTGCGGAAGAAAAGACGGAAGAACCCGCGGAACAACCCGCAGAACCCGAACAGACCGAAAGCGGCGAAACGCCCGACGACGGCGAAGATAAATGAAAATAAGCGTTATAGTCTGCGCGGCGGGCAAGGGCGAGCGCGCGGGCTTTGGTAAAAACAAACTGCTTGCCCCCCTCTACGGTGCGCCCGCACTATATCACACTCTTCAAGCGGTGAGCAAAATCAAGCCGTCGGAGCTGATAATTACAAGTTCCCCCCAAGATATGGCGGAAATAACGGCGATTTGCGCCCCTTTCGGCGGCAAGGTTGTCGAGGGCGGAGCGACGCGCACGGAGAGCGTATACAAGGCATTAAAAGAGGTGACGGGCGAGGTCGTTTTAATTCACGACGGCGCTCGCCCCTTTACTTTACCCGAACAATTTAACGAGTGTATCGGGTGCGTAAAAGAGCACGGCAGCGGCGTTGTTGCGATGCCCGCAACCGACACGGTTTATATAGCAAACGGCAATTCGGCGGCACATATCCCCGCACGAAACACCGTTTTTGCCGTTCAGACGCCTCAGGGCTTTATTACAAAGGACATTAAAGCGGCTTACGAAAAAGCTATGAAAAGCGGCGAAACTTTTACCGACGACGGCTCGGTCTACTCCCGCTATATCAAGCCCGCGCACATTTGTCCTTGCGGCTCGGCGGCGAATAAAAAACTCACGTTTAAAGAGGATTTCGACAATTTCGGCGCGGTCATTCCCGCAACGGTCGGGGGTAATGTCGAAAAAGCGGACGTACGCTGCGGTTTCGGCGTGGACGTACACGCTTTCGGCAAAGAGCAGAATTTCGTTATGCTGTGCGGAGTAAAGCTGCCGTGCGATACGGGGCTTGTTGCTCACAGCGACGGCGACGTGGCTCTGCACGCCGTAACCGACGCGATTTTGTCGGCGGCAGGGCTTAAAGACATAGGTCACTACTTCCCCGACACCGACCCAAAATACAAGGGCGCGGACAGCGGCGAAATGCTTAAAGAAGTCGTTGAAAACGTCGGCGCGCTCGGGTTTACCGTCAGCGGGCTTGCGGTTGCAATTCAGGCGGAAAAGCCGAGGCTTGCCGCATATATCGACCGAATGGTCGAAAAGCTTTCTTATCTTACGGGCGCGGAAAAATCGGCGGTTTCGGTTACGGCGGGCACGTGCGAGGGTCTGGGCTTCGTGGGCGAAAAGCGCGGAATCTGCGCGTACTGCACGGCGGTTTTGAAAGGATAAAATACTATGGCGAAAACTAACACGACAATTTACGTTTGCAGTGAATGCGGCGCGACCAGTCCGAGGTGGCTGGGGCGCTGTCCTTCGTGCGGTCAGTTCAATACTATGGCGGAGGAAGTCGTCAAGCCCGCGGCAAGCGAAAGCGCGAAAAGGAGCGTCTACTCCCTCCCCCACGCAAAGCCGCTATCCCAAGTGACGTACGAGCGGCACGACCGTGTATCTTCGGGCATTTCCGAGTTCGACACCGTCTTGGGCGGCGGCATTGTAAAAGGCTCGCTCGTGCTACTCGGCGGCGACCCCGGCATAGGCAAGTCCACCCTTTTAACTCAGATTTCGGCGCACCTTTCCAAAAACCACAAGGTGCTGTATTTTTCCGCCGAGGAAAGCTGTTCGCAGGTCAAAATGCGTTGCGACCGCTTAGGTTGCGGCGGCGAGCAAATGCTTCTTTTAAACGGCACGTGCATTGACAGCCTGGAGAGCGAGCTCGACGGCGTGGAGTACTGCGTTGTCGACAGTATTCAGGCGGTGTACACGGACGATTTGTCCTCCTCTTCGGGCTCGGTCGGGCAGGTAAGAGAGTGCGCGACCAAACTTATGCGCATTGCAAAGAGCCGCGGCATCACCTTTTTTATAATAGGTCACGTGACCAAAGAGGGCGCACTGGCGGGTCCCAAGGTGTTGGAGCACATTATGGACACGGTGCTGTATTTCGAGGGCGAGAACCGCGAAAACTTCCGCATATTGCGCGCCGTCAAAAACCGTTTCGGCAACGTTTCCGAGGTGGGCGTTTTCGAGATGACGGGCGAGGGCATAATCGCCATCAACGACTATTCGGGGATATTTCTATCCGAGAGCCGCGGCGAAGAAGCGGGCTGTGCCGTTACCCCCTCGCAGACGGGCAACCGCTGTATGAACGTGGAAATTCAGGCGCTTATTACCAAAGTCGGGTTCGGTCAGCCGCGCAGAATGTCTTTAGGCGTAGACTACAACAAACTCGCGCTTTTATTGGCGGTGCTCGAAAAGCGGTGCAACCTGCACTTTTCCTCGCAGGAAGTTTACATAAACGTCATGGGCGGCATAAAGCTCAACGAGCCCGCGTGCGACTTGGCTGTGTGCGCCGCGCTCGCCTCCTCCTACTTCGACAAGCCCGTGGATAAATACACCGCGGTGTTCGGCGAGGTGGGCTTAACGGGCGAAGTCCGTGCCGTGCAATACGCCGAAAAGCGCGTTCAGGAGTGCGTGAAAATGGGCTTTAAGCGGGTACTTCTGCCCGCCAAAAATATGAAGTCGGTGGCAAAATACGCAGACAAAATCAGTATCGTTCCCGTACTCTATTTGGGCACAATGCTCAAAACTTTATTCCCCAAGGATTGACAAAATCAAATTTTAAAGCTATAATAATATTGGTCATCGGAGGACGCGTAATCGCAATTACGCACGTCGAAAAGATGTCGAGTGCGCTCGGGTAGAAATACACGGGCGTTTTAATTTTAAGGAGGCGTGTCGCCTCTGCCGAGTCCTTTAATTGCTTGAATATAAAACGGGCTAACATCGGCAAAACCATTTTAAGGAGGGAAATTTTTATGATAGTAACCATTTCGAGGCAGTTTGCAAGCGGAGGCAGAGAGATTGGCAAAAGGCTTGCCGACGAGCTGGGGCTTAAATACTATGACAAGGAACTCATTGCCCGGATTGCAAACACTACAAAATTAGACGAAGAATACGTGACCAAGGTTCTGGAAAACGGCGGGTTTGCCAATTTTGCGTTCAGCTTTGCGCACAGCATACCTCTCGTATCCCCCACCCCCAACACGGTAACCGAGGTGCTTATCGCTCAGCAGAAAGTCATCAAGGCTATTGCGAAAAAGGGTAACTGCGTAATCGTAGGCAGGTGCGCAGACGTAATTACACACGAGTACAACCCCGTGAAAATTTTCGTATACGCCGACGAGAAGTCCAAGCTCGAACGCTGCAGAGCTCGCGCTCAAGAGGGCGAAACGCTCACGGATAAACAGCTTTTAAAGAGCTTTAAGGAAATTGACAAGGGCAGGGCGAAGCTGTACGATTTGCTCGCTTCCTACCCTTGGGGTGCGCGCGAAGGGTACGATTTAATGGTAAACACCTCGCGCACGGAAATTACAAAAATAATAAAACCTCTGTCTGATTTAATTACCGTTTTATCGGCACGAAAATAAAAAATGGCAAACACACTTTCACAGCATTTTACATTCAAAAAACTTATAAAATTCGTCTACCCCGCCGTATGTATGATGGTATTCACCTCCATTTACGGCGTTGTAGACGGCATATTCGTTTCGAATTTTGCAGGCAAAAACGCCTTTGCCGCAGTCAATTTAATTATGCCCGTGCTTATGGGCTTTGCCTCGTTCGGGTTTATGATAGGCGCGGGCGGCAGCGCCTTGATTTCCAAAACGCTCGGCGAGGGCGACGTTAAAAGAGCGCGCGGCATTTTTTCGCTTCTCGTGTACTCAACCATTATCCTCGGCGGAATAATGACCGTCGTCGGTATTCTTACCCTGCGCCCGCTCGCAATACTTTTAAAGGCCGAAAAAGAGGGCATTCTGGACGAATGCGTATTATACGGCACGGTGAATATGTGCGGAATAACGCTGTTTATGCTGCAGAACGTGTTCCAGAGCTTTTTCGCGCTTGCCGAAAAGCCAAAATTAGGGCTTGCCGTAATTGTCTGCGCGGGCGTAACCAACGCGATTTTGGACGCGGTATTAATCGCGGGCTTCAAGCTCGGACTTCTGGGCGCGGCGCTTGCAACCGTAATCGGGCAGTCGGTGGGCGGACTACTCCCCGTCTTCTACTTCACGTTCAACCGCAAAGGCGTACTCTATCTGGACAAACCGCTTTTAAAAATCAAGCCGCTTTTAAAGACGTGCTTAAACGGCTCTTCGGAGATGATGACCCAGCTTTCGTTATCGCTCGTCAACATAATGTACAACTATCAGCTTATGCGCTTTGTCGGTCAGGACGGCGTTTCAGCGTACGGCGTAATTATGTACGTAAGCTTTATCTTCTGCTCGATTTTTATCGGTTACTCGATTGGCGTTACGCCCATTATCGGCTACAACTACGGAGCGGAAAACAAAGCAGAGCTTAACAACGTCTTAAAAAAGAGCCTTATAATTATAGGTATATGTTCGGCGGCGATGTTCTCCCTTTCGATGGCGCTCAACTATCCTTTGCCCTATATATTCGTGGGAAGCGACGCCGATTTGTTTGCGCTGACCCGCCGCGGCTTCTTTATCTGCGCGTTCATATTCGCGATAATGGGCTTCAACATTTTCGGCTCGGCATTCTTTACCGCGCTGAACAACGGACTTATTTCCGCGCTCATTTCCTTTTTGCGAACGCTGCTCTTTCAGATTATATGCGTTATGTGCCTGCCGCTTTTGTGGGGCATTGACGGCGTGTGGTCGGCAAACGTTTTCGCGGAAATCGCCGCGCTAACCGTGACCTTTACGCTGTTTATGTGCCACCGAAAGAGGTACGGATATTTTATAAAGGATAACCCTCCGCCCGAAAAGGAGCTGACAAAATAACTAAATTATTCCATTTGCCGCCTTGCATAAAACGCGAGTATGCGCCCCTAATCAATACACCCGATTAGGGGCTGTTTTGCGCTCTAACAGCGTTAACCGCGCTTGCTGTAGTAAACCGACTACACCATCGCGCGCTTGCCTTGTTATCATCCCAAAACAGCCCTCTCTCGGGCGCGAAGCGTTTTTTATGAGCAAAATAACGAGGATAGACGCACTAAACGTTGCGAAGGCGTGCTGCGCGGCACGGCGAGCGGCGGTTTGGGTGTATATACCGAAATTTTGCCATAAAAAATATATTGCTTTAGGGTGCATACTCGCGCGCTTTTTTGCGCAAGATAATTGCACGGAGGAAGGTTATGAATTTTGACGAAACTCAGACTTATTTAAATCTTGCACGCAGTTTTGCGGGTGAAAGTCAGGCGGGAATGCGCTATCAGCTTATTGCCAGGGAGGCAACCGCGCAGGGATACATTGCTTTGGCAGATGAAATTAAATCGCTTGCTAAGAACGAAACCGTTCATGCAAGACGCTTTTTCGAAGAACTGACCAAGCGCGGCGGCAAACTCGACAACATCGTAATCGACGCGGGTTATCCCTTTCATACGGGCGACCTCGTTGAAATGCTGAGACTTGCAAGCGAGGACGAAAGAAACGAACACGAAAGAATTTATCCCGAATTTGCAAGGATAGCGAAAGAAGAAGGTTTTGCGGATATTGCGGCTCTCTTTAATTTGACGGCTACCGTGGAAAAGCATCACGAACAGATTTTTAACTATCTCCACGAGGCTATGGAAAGCGGCAATCTCTACAAGAACGAAAGCCCCATACTTTACGTCTGCAAAGAGTGCGGACATATGCACACCTCCACCGAGGCATGGAAAATATGCCCTTTGTGTAAGTCGAGTCAGGGTTTTGTTGCGCTTAACGTTCCTTACGGAAAGGAGAAGATATGAAAAAGGCTAACAACACGGAAAACAAGCAGAACAAGCAGTCGAACAAGAACTGCGGCTCTTCCAAAAGCACGAAAAACTGCAAATAATTGCTTTTTCAGCTTTGACGACCCTAACGGAAGTTATACGGGCACGTGCGAAGAGAGTTACGAAAAACCTGTTCAGGACGTTGACGACCTTTAATTTCGGTTAGGAAAATGCGGCGGGCGCGAATTTTAAATTCGCGCCCGCCGTCTTTTTTTGTAATTACCCCCGTAATATGCCTTAATTACCGCATATTACAGTATTCTTTGCGACTGGATATAATAGCTCCACCGAGTTGTGGAAATCTGCTCGATTTTAGCGTAGTCCGAAGCCGTGTGCAGAATGAAGTTGTCGCCTAAGTACATAGCGACGTGCCCCACTCTTTCCACGCCCGTATTGTTCTTGCGCGACGCGTTGGTGAAGAACATCAAATCGCCGCGCTTCAAATCGCCGCTCTTTACCGTCTTTCCCTGATAAATCTGCGTGCGCGTGTTGACCTGTAAGTTTACGCCCGCGCCCAGCTTGAACATATACTGCATAAGCGACGAACAGTCGAAAGCCGAGGTCGTAAACCCGCTTAGCCTATTGCCGTTGCCGTCGTGATAGCGGGTCGCGCCGTACACGTACGTAACCCCCAGGCACTTGTACCCCTCCGCAATAACCTTTTCTATTTGCGCGTTTGCGCTCTTGTCCATCTGTACAATCTTGCAATAGCTTACGCTTATGTAGGCAGTCTTGTTTTTGTAATACGTCTTGTACCAGCTTCCGCTCTGCCCCGTCAATGCGTACAGAGTGCCCTTTTCGGCAACTCCCAAAGCGGAGTACCCGCCGCCCGCGCCCGAGCGTATATTCACGCCCGAGGACGTCACGGCTATATATTGCGCCTTTTCGGCGTTGGGCTGAGTCGCCAGCGTTGTCGTAGTCTGATTGCCCGCCTCGCCGGAAATCTCCGTTTCGGGCACTAACGTTTCGTTCTTTTTGGTTGCGCACGCGGGCAATACCCAGCCCGACAGCGCCATGGCGCCAACGAGCGCCGCAATCGATATTCGTTTATTTTTACGTTTCATCCATAACTCCTTTGTACAAGAAAATTATACAATAAAACGCGTATTTTATCAATGCAAAGTTTTTGCCAGAATTGGCAATTTAGCGCAACGAAAAAGGGAACGGCAAACGCCGTTCCCCGCCACATATGCTTGAATTAATCAGTCTTCAACGCCCTCGTTGAGCTTTGCAAGCAGCTTGTCCAAATCGTTACCGTGAACGTAAACCGCCTGTTCGATGGTCTCGCCGTGAGCCATAGCGCAACCGATGCAGTGCATACCTACAGCCTGTAAAATTTCCGCGCTGTTGGGGTTGATTTTAAGGCAGTCTACAATCAAAGTGTCCTTAGTTATTTTAGCCATTATATTTCTCCTAAATATTATTTATTATTATTTTTCCCGTTTGAGATAAAATTACTCTTCCTCGCCGTCATCTTCCGTTTCCAGAACAATGAGCTTTAACTCGGTAATTCTGCGGAACTCCGTCTTTGCAACCGTGATTTGCAGGTTTTTATACGTAAGCTCGTCGCCCGTGTCTGGCACTTTGCCGAGCATATCTATAACCCAGCCGCCCACCGTCGCGCTGTCGCTATCTATTTCGCCGAGGTCGAAATACTCGCACAAGTCGTTTACCGTCGTACTGCCGAGCACCTTGTATTCGACGTCGTTCACCTTGGTTATGTCGGAAAGCACTTCGTCGTGCTCGTCCCAGATTTCGCCGACGAGCTCCTCCAAAATGTCTTCCATAGTGATGATGCCGACCGTGTCGCCGAACTCGCCCGAAACGACCGCCATGTGCGATTTGCTCTTCTGCATCTGTTTTAAAACGGCGCTTATCTTGGTTGTGGAAACGACGAAAACCGTCGGCTTAACAGCCTTTTCAACCGAAAAGCCAGCGTATCTGCGCAGTTTTATAAAGTCCTTTTCGTGCAGTATGCCGATAATGTTATCGATACTGTCCTTATACACGGGCAAGCGCGAATAGCGCGTTTCCATAAAAATCTTATCGATTTCTTCGAGCGGCATTTCGCAGTCGATAGCCTCGACGTCCACGCGAGGCACTAAAATGTCCTTTGCCTCCAAATCGTTGAACTCGATTGCGCTTCTTATAAGGTCGCTCTCCTGAGCGTTTATACCGCCCTCCTGCTCGGCCTCCTCGACCATAATTTTGAGCTCGTCGTCGGTAATGGTGTTATCTTCCTTGTGCTTGAATATCTTTAAAAGAAGCTTTTTCCACAGTCCGAAAAGGAAGGTGAAAGGAACGAGTATCCACGCGAGTATGTTAATTGTCGGCGCGGAGAATCTTGCAAATCCTTCGGGAAATTCCTTTGCCAAAGTTTTGGGAGTTATCTCGCCGAAGACTAAGACTACAACCGTTAAAATTACGGTCGAAAGAGTGGTTGCAAGTCCCTCGTTATTCTTTATCAAATCGATTAAAAGCAGAGTAAAGAGCGACGAGGCAAGAATATTTACGACATTGTTGCCTATTAAAATAGTGGTCAACAGACTGTCGTATTTATCGGCAAGCTTCAAAACGCGCTTAGCGCCCTTATCGCCGTCCTCCGCCTTTGCCCTTAAGCGTATCTTGTTTACTGCCGTGAACGCCGTTTCGGTAGCCGAAAAGTAGCCCGACAATATAATACAAATTATTACTACTACTAAAAAAATTATATTTCTTGTTGACATAAATCCTCCGTCATTTTAAAAAGTCGTAAAGAAAGCAACCTTTTAAAGCTTTAAGAGAATTTGCGTCAATTCAAAATGCGCCCGAAAAATCTTTGCGGGCGTAGTAAAATTAATCGCAAAGCGACCGAAATTAAAATTATCCCGTCGCTTAGATGGGTCGTCCATAGTCTCCTCTTTAAATAAATTGTCCGCGGATTGGTATTTTTGCGTTAAATTTAACAGCAATGTTCCGTATTCCCCGATATTATAGCATATTCGGTGCATATATGCAAATAGAATTTCAAGAAAATTTATCCGCCGCATATCCGACGGAAAAATGTCATAAAATTATATTACTTTTATGTTGACGAAAGCCTCATAATTTGGTAAAATATGTATGTATCGTATACGAGGATATTTTGATGAGCAAACCGAGAGTTTTATTCCCGTACGTAGAGGCGGGTATGGGGCACATTGCGCCGATGAACGCAATCGCCGAAAAATTTAAAGAATTGTACGGCGATAAAGTCGAGTGCGTAGAGTGCAAATTTTTCGGCGACAGCGGAAACAAGACGCTCGTCTCGTTCGAAAAAAAGATGTGCAAATCGGTTGTGGATACCAACCGCGACCACGCTCTCGGCTTTGCAATGACCTTTACGATGATTCTTTTCGGCAACAAGATTGCCACGTGGGCTTCGTCCTGCCTTCTGAAAGCGGGAACGAAAAAACCAGCGCTCGCGCACATGGACAAGCTTGCGCCCGATATGGTCGTTTCCACTCACTGGTCAACCAACTACTTCGCGGGCAACTGCAAGTGCAAGCCGCTCACCGCCTTATACTGCCCCGACGCGTACACATATCCCCTGTTCAATTATCCGAGCGACCTGCTTTTACTGCCCACTCAGGCGGGCTACGAGCACGCTCTCAGGCGCTGGAAACGCCGCTTTAACCCCGACAATTTAAAGCACGTGCCCGCTCTTATCCGCCGCGACGCGTTCAACGTTACCGCGGACAAGCGGACGTTGCGCGAAAATCTGGGGCTGGATACGGACAAGTTCACCGTAGTCTTAGCCGAGGGCGGCTACGGCATAGGCAAGATTACAAAAATCTGCCGCGAGATTATAAAGCGCGATTTAAACGTCAACCTCATTGCCGTGTGCGGCAAGAACGAAAAGCTGTACAACCAAATGAAGGGCTGGAAAAGCGGCAAGAACTGCGCCTTCCACCCCGTGGGCTTTACCGACCGTATGCTCGAATACTTAGCTTGCGCCGACCTCTTCTGCGGCAAGAGCGGAGCCAACGTATTTGCCGAGGCGTGCTTTTTCGGCGTGCCGCAGATTGTAACCAACAACGCGACCCACATCGAAAGAATGAACCGCAAGTATTACGTCGGGTATATAAAAACCGCGCTGAAAATTTTCAACGCGGATAAGGTTGCCGATAAGATTGCCGAGTTCGCCGCTCACCCCGAAAAGCTTGCTCCATTTAAAGTTGCCGCCGAGGCGCAACGGCAAAATTACGGTGCGGAACAGTCTGCAAGGCTTGTATTCGATTTGCTGTGCACCCGCTTTCCCGAGCTTAAAGACTAAGACTTGTTTCGCTTGGCTCTCTTGTATTTGACGTTTTTGGCGATAAGGTCGAAGACGGTCAAGCCGAGCCCTATCAGGATATACAGATAAAAGACCGTAAGCCGCCAGAAAAGCACCGACCAGGCGAGCGTTGCGCCCGCAAACGCGGAGAACGCCAGCGCGCCGAGCCCTTCCACAACGCCCGAGTTACCTGGGGTGGGTATAAAGGACACGCCGAAGGTTGCGAACGCGTTGAGCGACATTACCGTTATCAGCATACCGTCCACTGCGGGACAGTTGAAAGCCTTCATAATAAAGAACGGCGCGGCAAAGGTCAGACCGACCTCGCCGAAGCTGACCAAGATTAAAAGTATAAGCTTTATCGGGCTTGTAGCCATAAGCTTAAACGAGTTTTTGAAATCGTCGACCACCTTCGTTGCACGCGCGGTGGTCTTTTCTACGTCCTTTACTATTCTTATCTTGTGCCCCAGCTTAACGCAGCCGTAGGTCAGCTTATACATGAGCTTGGGGAACAGCAGGAAAAAAGTGATAAACACAGGTATAAACAGATTTACCCCTATGCCTATCCAGCCGGTAACCTTTAAAATGGTTGCGCCGCTCGCGCTGTCGAGAACGCCTTTAACCGTGCCGTAAATTAGGAGAGCCGCGCCCATCGTTACCCAGCAGACAACCGACGAAAAGTACCTTATCATTACCATCGCCGTGGAGTTGCCGCCGCTTATGCCCTTGGTGTTCAGATAATAAATCTGCATGGGCTGACCGCCCGAGGAAAATGGCGTGACCGCGTCGTAATACTTGCCGATAAAGTGGCATTTAGCTGAGGTTGCAAGATGCACCTTGCCCGTGACCGTCTTGGAAATTATTGCGTACTTGGACACGTCGAGAGCCATCGTACCCAAAACGGAAAGCACGGCAATGCCTATAAACAGCGGGCTAGCGCTCTTGAACACCTCGCCGAGCGACATACCCGACGACGGGTCTATTTCCTTGACTATGCCGAACATTGCAAGTATGCCCGCGGCAACGATTACGATTAAGAATATATTCCAGAAAATGCGCGCGCCGCGCTTCTTTTTCGGCGGCTCGGCTATCTGCGGCTCTTTTGCCGTTTGCTCTTCGGCGGGCTGCTCTTCCTGCGCGGTTTCCGTCTCTTCAAAAGGCGTTTCGGTCGCATACGAATTTGCCTCCGCCGCATCGGGCGAAGGCTGTAAAATCGCAACGTCTTCGGACAGACCGTCACTGTATTGAGTTGTAAGTTCGCTGTCCTTAATTTCCAAATTATACTCCGCTTACTCTACCTTCAAGCCCCAGCAGCGCGCCCTCTTCGCCAGCTCGTTGTCGAAGCTCTTCCAAAGGTTCTGAACGTGGTGGTTTTCTTCGAGTTCGGGACCCGCTTCCATTACCTTGGCGCCCAGCTTGATAATGCCTTCCAGACAGTGGTGAACGATAATTGCGGGGATACCTCTGTTGTTGTGGTCGGGGTCTATGGCAAGCTGCAACAAATCGACCACCTCGGGGTGCTTCATCGCCTTGAGATAGGGAATTATACCGCGGGGGAATATGTGTCCGCGCCCCTTTTGCATTACCTCTTTCATCGAAGGAATACAGAAGCCGTACGCCACGACCTTGTCGTCCTTTAAAACGACGGTAGCCAGCTCGGGAATAAGTACGGTCAAAACAGTATCCATTTCACGGCGCTTCTGTTTTTCGTTTACGGGGCTCGTTCCGTACAGATGCGCAAAAGCCCTGTCCATAACGTCCAAAGCCTGCATTATGTATTCTTTCAGCTTTTCCTTGTCATGCTCGTAGTAATATCTCACGTCGAGTATTTCATAGCCGTATCTTTTCTGACAGTACTCGGAAAGCTTGATTATGCGCTCGTCGATTTTTTCGGGAGTTTTAATTACGTAGCAGTTCCAGTCGACCACCTTGTACGCGCCCAGCTTTTCCATATGCTCGACGTAATAGGGATAGTTGTAAATTTCGATATAGTTGCTGTCCCTGTCGAAGCCGTCGATGAGCATACCCTCTTCGTTGAGGTCGGAAAAGCTCATAGGTCCTATTATTTCGGTCATACCCAGCTCTTTCGCCCAGTCGAAAAGCTTGCCGAACAGCGCTTTGGTGACCTCGAAATCGTCGATGACGTCAAAGCGGGTAAAGCGGAGCTGCTTGTAGCCGAACTTTTCGTTTACTCCGCGGTGCCAGATGCCCGCGATACGTCCCGCGATTTTGCCGTCCTTATACGCCAAAAACATTCTGCAGTCGGCAAAACGGAAAGCGTCGTTTATTTCGGGGTCGAACTCGGCGAACTCGTCCGCGTACAGATTGCAGCACGCGTGCGGATTGCCCTTGTACAAATCGATTATGAACTTAAAAAACTTTTTTTTATCTCTTTTCGAGGAAATTTCTTTTACCGTTATCATTGTTTTCTTCCTTGACCGTCTTTACAAATATTCAACGCAAATAATATAACAATTTATAGAAATATTGTCAACAAAAATACGCTTATCTTATGACAAATGTCAATTGAATATATTACAAATTTAAATTTTTTATACTTTTTTAGGGCGCATTGCGGAGGCGGACGGGGCAACAATTGCAAGCGCGGCAAAAAAATGCTTGATTATTTGCACATTAGGTGCTACAATTGAAATACAAATACAGTGAGGTACACTTTAAAATGAAAAAATTAGGAAAATTTTTATGCGTAATAGGCGAAATAGCCGCCGTATTACTTGTTATCGCTCTGTTGGTACAATACATTGACAACATCTACCACTTTATTCCGGTATTCAGAATCGTTGACGGCAAGGACACCACCATATTGGACTTTATTGTTAAGTACGGCTTGACCTTGGTTATCGGTATCCTGGCGCTCGGCGCAAGTATGAGAGCTCATCCCATTCTTATGATTTTCATTGCTCTCGTCATTGCGGCGGTTGTAGGCTTTATGTTCTACGGCGACTTTACTATGAGCTTACTGCCCAACGCGGGCGGTGCGGAAGAAGACGCCGCTATATTCCTTTCGATGATAGCTTAATTCAAATTTAAAACGGCTGCGCCCGCGGCGGAAAATTTCCGCCGCGGGCGCTTTTTATTGCTATGCGTTTTTAAGACTTAACCAAATGTGACATACCGCGAACACAACGGCAAAAACAATCAGCGGAATACTTACGAGCATAACCCCGCCGAAGAGAAAAATTACCGACGGAGTAACCGAAAGCGCCAGCGCCCTCACCACTCCCTTTCCGTCACGGAAAACCGCCCAAAAAATCAGATAACCGAGGCATAGTATGCCGTTAACCGCCAGATATACCGTCAAAGCATGCTCAAACCAAAAATTGAAATACGTGTACGGAATATTGAAAATCATCAATATGAAACACGCGTATCTGCCCACCTGTTCGGCAATTTCCAAAGCCTTGTTTTGCTCTTTGTTTTTAAAGCCGTCCTTGCATTTTACCGCGTAAATAATGTTGGGGAGCATAATCACCGCCATTATCGCAAGTCCGTAATAATTGAACCAACCCATACGCTATTTCAATTGTTTGATTTTAGTCAAATCGCCGCTGCACAGAGTTTCGAGGTTTGCAAATATCTTTTCCGCGGACCAGTCCCACCACTTTAATTTCAGCAGAAAATCTATCGTTTCGTCGTCGAACCGCTTGCGCAAAAGCTTAGCGGGATTGCCGCCGACTATTGCATACGGCGGAACGTCTTTCGTTACAACCGAGTTTGCGCCTATTATCGCACCGTCGCCGATATGCACACCGGGAAGAACCGTTACGTTCTGCCCTATCCACACGTCGTTACCCACGATGGTATCGCCTTTAAGCGGCAGGTCTTCGGGCTTCGGAGTACACTTTTCCCAACCGCCGCCCATAATATTGAACGGGTAAGTCGTCACCGAACACATGCGGTGATTTGCGCCGTTCATAATAAATTCAATGCCCCTCGCAATGGCGCAGAATTTGCCGATTATCAGCTTGTCGCCGTTGAAATCGTAGTGATGCGTCACGTGTTTTTCGAAGTTTTCCGCACCGTCGGGGTCGTCGTAATAGGTGTATTCCCCCACGACTATGTTGGAGCGAGTGATAATATTTCTGATATAACAAAGGCTTTTTATATTTTCGTTGGGGAACGCCTTGTTCGGGTCGGGGCCGAATTTTCGCATAGGCTTACACCTCACTTTTTGATTACTTTGCCGCCCGTAAGAAGTATCATTTTAGCCGCCTGCAACGAGAAAGCGTCCGCCTTTACGGTGAGCTTTTTATCGAGCACGCCGCGCGCGAGCACTTTCAGATAAGTGACCTTTCTGTCAAAGCCCTTGACGCGCTTTTTGACCTCTTCGAGCGTGACCGTTTCGCCGTCGGCAAAGGTGCGCGAAAGCATATCGATATTGACAATACCCACCTTAGACTTGTCCGAAACTTCCTCCGCCTTTTCGATGAGAATTTCCGCCACCTCGTCCTTCATTATGCTGTCTACTTCCGCGGCGGTAACGCTTTGTCTGACGTCGGACGGCTTGAATACCGTGCCGCTCTGCGCGTCCTCGTCGGTGAGCTCTTTAATGAGCTTGCGCGCAATGAGCGCTTCCGTCGTCTCGTAAGGATACTGCGCCGCGTAATCGACGTTCTCCGAAACCAGTCCCGCCGACAGTCCGTTGTCCTGCATAACCTTGTCAATCAGCTCGGTTGCGTATTTTACGCGCCTGTCGTTTTTGATTTTGTAGAGGCACTGAGTGTCCGCGTATGCCGCGACGTCCGCAAGACTTTCCACAATATACTTGGTGTCCGCGTAATCGTCGGGGTTGAGCGCAAGCGCGAGCGACAGCGTTTTGCCGCGCAGTCTCAATTTTGCGAGCGCCTTTCTGCCCGCGCGGAAGGTTTCCCACCGCCAGCTCATACGGCTCTTTACGCCCTTATACGATAACAGACAGTTTTTGAGCTGCGAATAGTAATCTTTGGTTACGTTGCCCGACTGGATAAGCTTTGCCTGAAAGCTCTTGCTGTACTTGATTATTATGTACTTGACTTCGCCGCCCTCGACGACAAGCTTTCTTTCGGACTGCTCTTCCGCCTCGTCCTCGCTCTCGTCTTCCGTATCGTCGTCCCTATCGTCCGCGGTTACAGTCGGCTCGCTTGTAACGGGCGCGGCGGGAACTGCCGCAACCTCGGGCTGTGCAACGATAACGGGTTCTTCCGCGACGGCGGGCTTTTCCGAAGCTACGGGCTCGGGTTTAACCTCGGGCTCTTTTTTTGCCTTGACGGGCTTTGCGCCCTTCTTCTTGTTCTTTACCTTAGATTTTGCGCCTTTTTTGTTGTTTTCTGCTCGTCTTTTACTGTATACCGAGAAAAATATCACAAGCCCGAGTATCAGCGCCGATATAGCGAAAAATACGTATAACGTAGTCATTTTTTTACCCTCTGTGCTATATTTTGGATAATATAAATATTATCCAACTTTCATTTTACCACCCCGTAAACCGCTTGTCAATACTTATAAAAAAATACCGACTGCAAAAATGCAGTCGGTACGCTTTAGTTAAAAGTTACAGTTACAGCCGCAGTCACAACCGCAACCGCAGTTACAATCGCAGCAGTTACACGACAGACAGACAGAAGTTCTGGTTATTATCCTCGGGGTCGGGACTTGCCTTATCACCGTGGTTACGGGGTTGCTGTAGGTTTGAATAGGCGGCTCGCCCGAATTATCGGTTATCAAAGACGTGTTGATTATTTCGTACATATCAGTCCACCTTCACGTCAAATTCCACCGTCACCGACTGTCCAACGGCAAGGTCGGGAAGATTAAAGCCCGTCTGCGGATTGTATGCGGGATACGCCACACCGTCAACGGTCACACTGCCGGCAACGAAGCTCGTGCCCGCGGGTATGGGGTCGGTGAACACAAGGTCACTCTTTAAAAGCGTGCCCGTGTTGGTAATCACCGTCGTGTAGTGCAGATTGTCGCCCTTGACGGCGTACGCCTTGTCGACGCTCTTGACGACCGTCAGTCTGTTCGAGATAATTTCTATCGAAACGGTGTTGGTGTTCTCGCTGAAATTAACCACACTGCGCAACGGGTCGTCAACCGAGTAATCGAGAGTGGCAAAGTTGGTGACGGGCGTTTGCGTCACGGGGTTGTTTGCCTGAATTGTGTATTCCACCGTTACCGCCTGCCCGGGGTTCAAATCGGGCAGAGGGAAGCCCGCCACGGGGTCGTAGGTCGGCTGGGAAACGCCGTTGACTATTACGCTGCCCGCAACGTAGGTCGCGCCGCTCGACATAGTGTCCCTGAACACGAGGTTGAAAAGCTGCGTCTGCGAGTTGTTGGTTATAACGACGGTATGCTGAGCCGTCTCCCCTTCCTGCATAAAGGTTTTATCCGCGCTCTTTACCTTGGGCACGGAGTAGGTCAGAATTTCCGTGTTTACGATATTGCTGTCCAGCTCGGCGGCAATTGTCTGACCGTCGGGCAGAACGTAATTAAAAGCTATATTCGATTGATTGGGTATTATCATTTGTTTCTCCTTAATTTACTTGTACCTGAAAGGTCACGGTCACGCTCGCCTGAGGCGTAAGGTTTGCCGCAAAGAAGCCAGTCTGCGGGTCGTATGCGGGGAAATTTACTCCGTCGATATAGACCGAGCCGTCCACAAAGGTCGTGCCTGCGGGAATTTCGTCCTTGAACACGACGTTGGTCACGGGCACGCTGCCCGTGTTTTTGATTACCGACGTGTAGGTCAAAATATCGCCCTTGATTGCAAACGCCTTGTCTACGCTCTTAACTATGGTCACTTCCCTTACGATGATATAGACCGCCACGGGGTTGGAGTTCGAAAAGCCCGTCGCGGGATATCCGGCAAAGGGAAAGAACGAATAGTCGGCGCGCGCGATATTGAAAACGGGATTGACCGCGGGCAGGGAATTTGCCGTCGCTTTAAACGCCACATTAACCGATTGCCCCGCGGATATGCTTGAAATAACGACGGGAAGAGCCCCCGCATAGGGCACTCCGTCCACGGTTACGGAACCGCTTACAAGCGTCGTTTCGGGCGGCAGTAAATCGCTTATCGTAACGTCGGTAGCTTCAACCGAACCCGTGTTTTCGAGCACGAGCGTATAGGTGATTTCCTCGCCGACTTGCGCGTAAGTTTTGTCCGCCGACTTGGTAATTTCGATATTTGCGCCCTTGCTGTCTATCTGCAGTGCGAGCGCGTTGGGCACGTACAAATCGCCGTCGCTGGTAAAGCGGATAACCGCGCTCGACTGACTTGCGGCGAGCTGAGCCGAAACGTCCACGGCGGTAATATCCCACCCTTGGCGGCAAGCCGTCGTGTTAGTGCCCGCGGCGGCGTTCGCGTTGCGCGTGCCGAACGTTCCCGAAGTATCGAGCGTGCCGTTAGAGTTATTTATCTGCGAAGCGAAAAAGTTGTTCTGCGGGTTGTTCGACCCCGATAAGAATTGAAGCGTGGGTATGCTCTGCCCGAACAGCATCGCATCGCCCGTCAGCACCGCGTCACCCTCCTGCGCGGAAACGAAAATTTTGCCGGTTATAGGCGCAACCTCAGGGGTAAGGAAGTTCGATACGGTAATGGTTGTACTGCCCGTGTTGGGCGAAACTACCGTGCCTCCGCTCCATATCGTAAGGTTGCGTAGGGGCAAAGTCGGGTTTTCGTAGGCGACGGCAAGCGTCCAGCCCGCGTGGTTGGTGTCCGCCGTTCGGCTGTCGATAGCTTCGATTAGAGCGGGCACTCCCTGCACTGCGTACGAGCCGCCGAGCGCCGCCTGAACGAGCGAGGTCACGTTTGCCGAGCGCACGTAAAAGCCGACGGTTATATTGTCGGCGGGGATATTGAAGTTCTGCGCCGTGGCGGGGTCGGGCGCGATTGTAAACGTACCCTGCGGCGTAGTAAACGTAACGCTGTTATTTGTAAGCGCGGAAATATTGTTCGCGGAAGAACGGAAAAGCCCGCCCCAGACAAGCTCGGCGTACAGCACCGTCGAGCCCGCGGGAAGGGTGAGGTTTGCCCTCGAGCCGTTCTTTGTGTAGTCGAGCGTAGTCCCCGCGGGGAACGTTCCGACCTGCAAGGATGTGTCGAGGCTGGTAAACGCGCCGATAGAGCCCTCCGTACCGGGGGCGTTCTGGTTTGACGCTTTACTTAAGCCCAGCGTGTTGCCGCTGAAAGTAATTCCGCCCTTTTTAACGTCTGAATATCGTTGAATAAAAGGCATAAATTCTCCTTTTGTAAAAAAATACTACATACCCTCCCCTGCACCGCAAGGGCGAATATGTAGTAATAAACGTATCTGTATATTATATGTTTACCGTCAAAAAATTGTTTAATAAAATAAGAGCCGACGGCTTAAACGTCGGCTTTGCTTTTTACTTTCATTAACCTTATTACGGCGGCACGCTCGTTTTCGTCGAGCTTGCTCTTAATATATTTAATGGTTTCCTCGAGCTGAGGTATCATTACGTATTCGAGCGCGTTTACTCTTCGCTTGTTCCTCTCGATTTCCTCCGCAAGCATTCTGACAGTCTTTTCGGTTTCGGCTAAGGCGAGCATTTTGGGAAGCAACGATGCGGCTTTGGTTACGGAATAGTCCGCCTCGCTCGTGATTTCGGGATAGGCGTAAGGAAGTCCGTCGGCGCGCTTTTCGTTTATAAGCTGAATATCTGGCACTTCCACACCCATTACGCTCTTAACGCCGCAGTCCGCCTTGACCGCAACCGACGGCATGGCAAAAGCCGTCTCGGCACGGTAAGAAGGCGTAACCGAACGCGCAACGGAAAACTGCCTCAAAGTTTCGGAAAGTTCCTTTTCCACTTCGTCCCTGAGACGTTTGTTTTCTCTGATTATGAGCGAGAAGCGGCGCACCATTTCATCGGACTTATCCTTTAAAAGTTTGTGACCGCGTACCGCAGTTGTAAGCCGCGCTTTCAGCTTTTTGAGCTCCATGCGCGTGGGGTTTACGTTAAGCCTTGTCAAGAGTATCTCCCGAATTTAAATACTTATCGATATATGCCTGCCGTATACGTTTAAGTTCGGTTACGGGCAG
>CAYXTN010000026.1:0-20095 GCA_964468085.1 uncultured Clostridia bacterium
GCGTAAAGATGGGCGGCACTATGCGTTTGGGCGCGTACCCTTGCAAGGTGCTGGGTGACATTATGAAGGAAAGCTACGGCACGGACGTAATTTCCGAGCGTCACCGCCACAGATACGAATTTAACAACGACTACCGCGCCGAAATCGAAAAGGCGGGTATGAAGATAGCGGGCACGTCGCCCGACGGAACGCTCGTGGAAGCGGTGGAAATTCCCTCGCTCGACTTCTATATCGGCGTACAGTTCCACCCCGAATTTAAGTCGCGTCCGCAGTCGGCGCACCCTATATTCCGCGAGTTTATCAAGGCGTCGGTAAAATACAGTCAAGGTAAATAAAGGCTTCTCGTTCCATAAGCGGCGCAATACGGCGTTGCGGTCCTCGCCGCCTTAGTCGTGTACTTCCTTGTACACTCCTTGCGGGCGGTGCTCCCGCGCCTTGTCTTGCTTGCTTCTGACACGAGGGATATAACAGCTTTATTAAGGATAATATATGCAATATAATTCCAATTTCAAAAACATTGCCGAGAGCTATCTCTTTGCGGAGGTTGCGGACAGGTCGGCGAAATATGCCAAAGCCAACCCCGATAAAAAGGTGATTAAGCTGGGCATTGGCGACGTAACTTTGCCGCTTGCGCCCGTCGTCATATCCGCGCTTCACGAAGCCGTAGACGAAATGGCGGTAAAGGAAACCTTCAAGGGCTACGGTCCTTACGAGGGCTATGCCTTTTTGAGGGAGGCTATCCAAGATTATTACAAGTCTTTCGGCGTGGAAGTCGGTGCGGATGAGATTTTCGTTTCCGACGGCGCTAAGAGCGATTTGGGCAATATCCTCGACATATTCGCCAAGGAAAACACGATTTTAGTGCCCGACCCCGTTTACCCCGTATACGTCGATACCAACGTTATGGCGGGGCGCAAGGTGGTGTTTGCTGACGCTACCGAGGCTAACGGCTTTCTGCCCATGCCCGACTATAAGGTAGACGCGGACGTCATTTATATCTGCTCGCCCAACAATCCCACGGGCGCGGCGTATACTGTCGAACAGCTCAAGGAATGGGTTAAATACGCACTTGAAAAGGGCGCGGTAATTTTGTACGACGCGGCTTACGAAAGCTTTATAACCGAAAAGGGACTTGCCCGCTCGATATACGAGGTGGAGGGCGCAAAGAGTTGCGCAATCGAGTTCTGCTCGTTCTCCAAAATCGCGGGCTTTACGGGCACGCGCTGCGGATATACGGTAATTCCCCACGCGTTGAAAAAGGACGATATGTCCGCCAACAAGCTGTGGTTCAGACGTCAGGCGACCAAGTTCAACGGCGTGCCGTATATCATTCAGAAGGGCGCGGCGGCGGTGTTTACCACCGTTGGGTTAGCGCAGATAAAGGCAAATTTGGCGGTATATCAGCGCAACGCGGCGGTTATCGCGGGCTGTATGGACGAGCTCGGCATTTGGTACACGGGCGGCAAAAACTCGCCCTATATCTGGCTGAAATGTCCGAAAGGAATGGGAAGTTGGGAGTTCTTCGATTTCCTGTTGAACAACGCTCAGGTTGTCGGCACGCCCGGCGCAGGCTTCGGCAAAAACGGCGAAGGTTTCTTCCGCTTAACCGCGTTCGGAAGTGAAGAAACCACTAAGGAAGCCGTAGAAAGAATAAAAAAAGTTCTTCGTTAAGGGATAAAATTTTTACAAGGAAAATGTTATGAAAAAGGAAAGGGGATTAGGCGTTCTGTGCCACATATCATCGCTTCCCAACGAGTACGGTATAGGCTCGCTCGGTAAGGAAGCGTACGCATTTGTCGACCTTTTAAAGAAGGCGCACGTTAAGTACTGGCAGATTTTGCCCTTACAGCAGACGGGCTTCGGCGATTCGCCTTACCAGTCGGTATGCTGCAGTTCGGGCAACCCCTATTTTATCGATATCGAAGCTTTGCGTAAGCAGGGGCTTCTGGACGACGAGGAGCTGGAAAGCGCGAAAGTGCCCGTAGGCGACGTCGACTATGCGGACCTCTACGAAAAGCGTTACGCGCTGCTAAGGCGCGCATATGCCCGTTTCAACATACGCGGCGAGAAGTTCGTCGAGTTCATAGAGAGCGGCGAGTTCGAGGACTACGCGCTGTTTATGTCATTAAAGGCGCGCTACGGCGGCACGTTCAATCACTTCCCCGACGCGTACAAGTATAAAGAGCATTTGGCGGTTTACGAGTTCAGAAACGCGGTATACCGTTCGGAGTACTGCTTCTGGCTGTTCGTTCAGTATCAGTTCAAGTTGCAGTGGGCGGCGCTGAAAGCATACGCCAACGAGAACGGAATAAAGATAATAGGCGATATTCCCTTATACGTTGCGTACGATTCGTCGGATATCTGGGCGCGTAGCGAGCTTTTCCAGCTTGACGAGGACTTGAAGCCCGTCAAGGTTGCGGGAGTTCCGCCCGACTACTTTTCCAAGCACGGTCAGCTTTGGGGCAACCCCTTATACAACTGGGACGCGCTCCGTGCGGAGAACTACGACTGGTGGATTGACCGCATTGCCAAGGCAAAGGAAATGTACGACGTTATCCGCATAGACCATTTCCGCGGCTTCGACCGCTATTACGCTATTCCCGCAAACGCGCACAACGCGACCGTGGGTGAGTGGGAGGACGGCCCCGGCAGAGAGTTCTTCAAAGAGGTTGAAAAGCGGCTGGGCAAGACGGAGATTATCGCCGAGGACTTGGGTATTATGGACGACGGCGTGACTCTTCTTCGCGACGGTTGCAAGTTCCCCGGTATGAACGTTTTGATGTTTGCGTTCGACGGCAGCGAGGACAACGCGTATCTGCCCGCGAATATTGTTGAAAATTCCGTCACCTATACGGGCACGCACGACAACGATACGGCGCTCGGCTTTTTGGAAAGAATGACCGAGGCGCAGTTCAAGGACTTTAAAAAACAGCTCAGAAAGGCTTTGAAGGGGCAGGACGCTTACACGCCGATTGTCGACAGGGCGGACGCGGCAAAGGCGCTTTGCAAGAGTGCGGCGTTTACTAAATCGTACCTTACGGTATTGCCCATTCAGGACATACTGTGCCTCGACAACGGTGCGCGAATGAACGTGCCCTCGACGTCGGTCGGTAACTGGCGCTTCAGATTAACCAAGATGCCCGGGCGCAACCCGATGGCGGAACTTAAAAAATTGATTAAAGACAGTGAGCGGTGAGCCACCGCGGGCAAGCCCTTTAATTGCAAGGAAGTAAAGCAAACTTAATTACAGCAAAACGTAAGTTGGGCGGCACATATGTGCCGCCCAACTGCTTTATTTTGCGAATATTCTTACACACAGTACAGTCATATCGTCGGGCGTACCGAGAACGCGTTCCTTGGCGGCGGCAAGTATTTTGTCGGCAAGGTTCTGCGGGTTCAAAGGCTTTAAGGTCTGCAGATAGTCGTACAAGTCGGAAACGCCGTTGAAAGCCGAAGTCACGCCGTCGCTCATAAATACGACGATATCGTCTTTTTTGAGTTGCTCCTTTGCAGTCGCGGGGTGCAGATTATCCAAAATGCCGAGCGGCAGGGAGTGGCTCTCCAAAACCTTGATTTCGCCCTTTCTCACAATCAAGCCCACGGGCGCGCCCACTTTAATGAGCGACGCGGTCAGCGTGTTCAAATCGATTGCGGCGACGTCTATGCAGGTAAAGCGTTCGTCGCGGTTAAAGCACAACAACTTGTTGATGGTGTCGAGCACGATGTCGGTGGGCATCTCCGAGCGGTAAAACGCCTCGATTAAAGATATCGCCGTCGTGGAAACCTTGCGCGCGTACTCGCCGCTGCCCATACCGTCGGACAGCGCCATTAAAAAAGAGTGCTCGTTAATCTTGATTACAGTGTGCGTATCGCCCGAAACGCGCTCGCCGTCCTTGACCGCGCAAGCAACGCCGAACGCCGCGTCGTACTTGGGCGGCTCGACAAGCATATACGCCGTCTTTTGGTTGTCGTAGACCGTCTTGTCTTTCAAAAGAAGCTTTACGCCCGTAATTTTTTCCGCCGTCTTTTTCACTGCGGCAAAATTCTTGCAGTCGACGAGCGTTAGGTTGACGGTAATCTTTTCCCGACCGCGCACGTGTATTTCGGGGCACGAAACGCCGCTCTGGGCAAGCGCTTTTACAATCTTTTTTTCGTATTCGGAAAAGTCCTCGCTCTCGCGGCAGAACTCAACGGCGCGGCTCTTTAAAACCTCGGCGACGCCGCGCGCCTGACCAGCCAAGAGCCTGCGACCGCTCCTCGCGTTTTCGGCTTCGAGATTAGTCTTGCGGTATTCGTACAAAAGGCGGTTGACCGTTTCGGTGAGGGCGGTGGGGTCTTTGCAGTTCAAGGTAATGTCGCTCGTCAAATCGACAAAGCTCACCTTGCCCTTTAAACAGCCCGCCTCGATTACGGCGGCAAAGCCGCGGTAAACTTTTGTAGCCTCGCACGCCTTCTGCCGCTTGCAGTTCGCGCACATACTCTGTTTGCACTCCGCGAGCATTCTTTTTTTCATTGCGCCGTCGTCAATCTTTTCGTCAAGCTCGCAGAATGCGTTTTCGATTTCTCTGAAAACCTCGCTCATTCGGTACAGCTTTTCCGACACGAGCTCGCGGTATTGCTCCTCGTCGGTGCGCGGCAAGACCTTCTCCACGCTTAAAAGTGACCGCAGTCCTTTGACGGCTTTTTCGGTAGGTAAAAGGGGCAAAACACAGCATAGACCCAATAATATGCCGCAAATAACGGCGTTTGCGACTCCGTTCGAGAACGCATTCCATATGTATAGCGCGCCCGCCGAACAGATTAAAGTGACGCCGCTTACGGCGAGTTTGCCGAGCTCTGAAAAGGCGAGAGCGGCGACCGAAATGAGTACGAAAGCCGTTAAAAAATTGAAGTCCAACTGCGTAACCGCGCAGGGCAGAGCAATCACGCACGCGGCGATTACCGCAGACGGCGACTTTAAAAGCCGCACGGCAAACGCCGTAAGTCCCGCGCCTATGCAGACATAGGCGTACAGTCCGGTGAGATTACAAAGTCCCACGCCCGCGACGGCGAAAAACGCGGAAATGCAGATGAGTTCGTCGGGGCGCAGTTTGCATCGGCACAGCCTGAATATGAGCGCGTACACGCTGCGGAAGGCAAACAGAGCGAACACGACTACGGCGAGCGCGGCGACCGTCTTTAAAATGTAGGGGTTGGTGGTGAAGTACAGACTGCCTATTCCGCGCCAGCGTGCAAAGGCGACGTAGGGTGCGAGTGCAACCGCCGCGTACACAGCCGCCTCGTAGCGGATTTTCTTGCCCGTGCGGCGGTACAGAAAGGTTATTAAGGTTAAAAACGCGCCCTCGAAAAGGCTTAAGAGTATGGTTATCCAGTCTAAGTTTATGACCGAAGCGATAACGTAAATTACGGGTGTTGCGATTATGTTCGCGCCGCAAACAAGCATTGAAAAGCACAGTCCGAGAGAAAAGGGGACGGTGGGCAGGGCGGCGTTGAGCGTGACGAGCAGCAGTGCGTATGCGGCATATAAAAGTATGCTTTTTAAGTTTATTCTCACGTGCATAACCGCATTATAATATATATGTTTGCGCGTAATTTGTCTTTGTATGGAGTATTATAAAATATAAGCCCGCAACGGCTGTAGCCGCCAACGGGCTTTTAAATTGTTATTATTTTTTTAACGTCAGCCAAACGGTTAGTACGGCGATATCCGCGGGGTTGACCCCCGAAATGCGCGCCGCCTGCCCCAAAGAGCGGGGCTGAACCTTGTTGAGCTTTTCCCGCGCCTCAAGCCGTAAGCCCTCGATTTTGAGGTAGTCGCAGTTTTCGGGCAACAGCTTGTCCTCGTACTTTTTCGCCCGCGCAATCTGCTCGGCGCTCTTTTTGAGATATCCCTCGTACCTGACGTAGGTCACCGCCGATTCCAAAACGTCCCGCTTGAAATTCAGCCCGCCCAGTCTTTTAGCAATCTCTTCGTAAGGTATTCCGCGCTTTATAAGGTCGGCGTACGACAGCGCGCCCGCCGCACGCGCAAAGCCGTATTCGGTCAAAAGGCTCTCGGTCATAGCGGGAGTAAAAGTCGTATTTTCGAGCGCGGACAAAGCTTCTTCGTAAGCGCGCTTGCGTGCGGTGAATTTTTCGTAGCGCTCGGCTGTAACCAGCCCCGCGTCGTAGCCCTTTTGAGTTAAGCGGAAGTCGGCGTTGTCCTGCCTCAGCTCAATGCGGCACTCCGCGCGCGAGGTCATCATTCTGTACGGCTCTTCCGTGCCCTTGGTCACAAGGTCGTCGATTAAAACTCCTATATACGCCTCGTCGCGGCCCAACACGAGAGGGGGCAACCCGCGCAGTTTTAAACTTGCGTTCAAGCCCGCCATAAGCCCCTGTGCCGCCGCCTCCTCGTAGCCAGACGTGCCGTTAATCTGCCCCGCAGTGTACAGCCCGCTCACCTTTTTAAATTCGAGGGTGGGGTAGATATCGAGTGTGTCTATGCAGTCGTATTCGATAGCGTAGGCAAAGCGCATAATGTCGGCGTTTTCCAGCCCCTCGATTGTGCGGTACATATCGATTTGAATGTCGTGGGGGAGGGAGGTGGACATTCCCTGAACGTACGCTTCAAGCGTGTTTTCGCCCTCTGGCTCGATGAAAATCTGATGCCGTTCCTTGTCCGAAAACCGCACGACTTTTGTCTCGATAGAGGGGCAGTACCTCGGACCCGTGCTCTCGATTGTGCCGTTGTATAAGGGGGAGCGGTCGAGGTTGTTAAGTATAATTTCGTGGGTTTTTCCGTTGGTGTAGCCGAGGTAGCACGGCAACTTGTTTACGGGCGGGTTTTCGCTCAGAAAAGAGAACGGACCGACGTTATCTTCGCCATATTGCGGGGTCAATTTATCCAAATCGAGCGTGCGGAAGTCCACGCGGGCGGGCGTTCCCGTCTTGAAACGGCGCACCGAAAAGCCCAAATCGATTAGATTTTGCGTGAGCGCGGTCGCCGCCGCAAAGCCGTTGGGACCGCTCTTTTTAACGACCTCGCCGGTTATCGTCTGCGCGTTTAAATATACGCCCGTGGCAAGGATAGTCGCGCGGCATTTTATCACTCCGCCGTCCGTCGTGATTACGCCCGTGACCTCGCCGTTTTCGACCGTGATTTGAGCCGCCTCGCCTTGTATTATGCGCAGGTTTTCCGTGCGTTCGAGCATGCTCTTCATACGCGCGTGGTAGGCGTTCTTGTCCGACTGACAGCGCAATGACTGCACCGCCGCGCCCTTGCCGACGTTGAGCATTTTAATCTGCAAAGCGGTCGCGTCGGCGTTGATACCCATCTCGCCGCCGAGCGCGTCGATTTCGCGCACAAGGTGACCCTTTGCCGTGCCGCCTATCGAGGGGTTGCACGCCATAAACGCTATGCTGTCTAAATTGAGCGTAAGTATTGCGGTTTTCAGCCCCGTCCGTGCAAGAGCGAGCGCGGCTTCACAGCCCGCGTGCCCCGCACCTATAACGGCGGCGTCGTAATTTCCGAGTGAAAAGTTTTTCATATTCGATAAAATTTATGCCCGCAAAAGCGGGCGTTTGGTTTTGTTGTGTATAAGTCCGATAATGCAAATGCAATCAAAGGACTTGGCTGCCGCGACACGCGGCTACTTCTTTAAAATAATATTTTTGATATCGTCGATATCCTTTGCCATCTTGTCGCTTACCGCCATCATACCCTCGACCTTGTCGCGCGAGTACAAAATGGTGGTGTGGTTCCTGTCGCCCAGCTCCTTGCCGATAGACATTAAGGGGAGGGATAAAAGCTCGCACATAAGATAACAGCAAACCTGCCTCGGGAGCACGAGCTCCTTTTTCTTGCACTTGCCTATAAGCTCGCTCTTTGTGACCTTGTAAAAGCCCGTGACCGCGTTTATGATATTCGCGGGAGTGATTTCCTCCGCGCCGCCTTCGGAAACAGCCTCGTTCAAAGCGCTGCGTGCAAGCGATACGGTAATGGGCGCTTCGTGCAGTTTGCTTGCAAAGATAACTTTGGTAAGTCTGCCCTCAAGCGTTCTCACGTCGTCGCCCGAGTCCTGCGCGAGGAAGGTTAAAACGTCGTCGGGCACAATGCACTTCTTTTCGAACGACTTTTTCTTTAAAATCGCAATCTTGGTTTCGAGGTTGGGCGGCATTACGTCGAATACGAGTCCGCCCGAGAAACGAGTGCGAAGCCGCTCTTCGAGCGCCGTCAGCTCCTTGGGGGGCTGGTCGGACGTTATAACTATCTGCTTGCCGCGGGAGATGAGTTCGTTAAAGGTGTGGAAGAACTCCTCCTGAACGGCTTTCTTGTTGGCGATAAACTGAATGTCGTCGATAATGAGCACGTCGGCACTGCGGTAGTGCTGGCGAAGTTTATTACTGCGCTCGCGCGCGTCGGGACCCTTCGAGGCGAACATTGTGTCGATAATCTCGTTAACGAACTGCTCGCAGGTAGCGTAAACGACTTTCAACTGCGGTTTTTCGGCAATTATTTTATTTGCAATCGCCTGAATCAAGTGGGTTTTGCCCAAGCCCGTGCCGCCGTAGATAAATAAGGGGTTGTAAACGCCCGCGGGGTCTTCGGCAACGTTTTTAGCCGCCTCGAAAGCAAACAGGTTGTTGCCCGCAACGAAGCTGTCGAAGGTGAAGCGCTTGTTTAAATTGTTGGGCGGAGTGTAGGCGGGCTCTTCGTGCGAGGTTTCGTACGCGTAATCTCTGCTGCCCTTGACGACGAGGCGGAAATCGGAAATGCCGACATTGGCTTTGATTATGGCGTCGCGCATTTTTTCGGCAAGGTTGCCCGTAATGTACTGAGCAAAGTTTTCGGTCAGGGTTTCGAGAACGATATACCGCCCGTCTATTTCGACGGGAACAAGCTTGTCTATGTACGTTAAAAAGGTGATGTGGGTAATGGTTTCCCGCATCTTTTCCTTAATGGGTTGATATATAAAGTCAAGGTTTGAAGTATCCGCCATAATTCACCTTTTTTTCTATGAGATTTCTCTAAGTTCGTGTTATACTATTTGAGATTTCTCTAAATTCGTGTTATACTAATTATATACTAATTTCGCGGCGAAATAAAGTGTTTTTTTGGATAAAATGTATATAAAAAATCTGGTTTTGAAAAATTTCAGAAATTACGGCGGAGAAAAATTCGAATTTTCTTCGGGGCTCAACGTGCTTTTCGGTAAAAACGCGCAGGGCAAAACCAACTGTGCCGAGGCGGTCTTTTACCTCTGCACGGGTACTTCGCCGCGCACCCGCCGCGAAAAACAGCTCGTAAAAAGCGGCGAAACTGCCGCCGATATTTCCTGCGTATGCGAGGGGTGGTACGGCGAGGTGACCATCTCCGCGCACATAACCGAGGGCGGGCGCGAGGTCAAGGTCAACGGCAACAAGATTACCCGCAACGCCGATTTGATGGGCAATATCTTCGCCGTCTTTTTCTCGCCGCAGGAGTTAAGGCTTATTCAGGACGGACCGGACGAGCGGCGCAGATTTTTAAACGTTTCGATATCGCAGTTATCGCGCCCGTACTTCGTCGCGCTTTCCCGCTACAACAAGATTTTGGAACAGCGCAACAACCTTTTAAAGAGTCGCGACCTTGACACGGTTTTCGAAACTCTGCCCGTGTGGGACGCTCAGCTTTGCAAGTATGCGGCGGTAATAGCAAGTAGTCGCGCGGACTATATTTCCAAGCTTTCGCCGCTTGCCGCCGAGGCTCACGCCTATCTTACCGACGGCGCGGAAGAGCTTGTTATCGCGCCCGAAAAGAAATACAAGGGCAGTACCGAGGAGCTTGAAAAGCGGCTTTACGACGAGCTTTCGAATAACTACGACCGCGATATCCGTCTGGGCTACACGGTGAGCGGACCGCACCGCGACGATTTGGACATAACCATAAACGGCGCGGACGCGAAGAATTTCGCCTCGCAGGGGCAGACGAGAACGGCGGCTCTTGCAATCAAGCTTGCCGAGGTCAACGTTTTCAAAGACGCATGCGGCGAATACCCCGTACTCATTTTGGACGACGTTATGAGCGAGCTCGACCTTCCCCGCCGCAAGAAGCTTGTGGGGCGCACGGACGGCTTGCAGACCATTATCACTTGCACCCATGCCGAGCGCGTGTTGTACGGCAAGAACGTAAACAAGATTATGATTGAAGGGGGCGCAATCAAGAGATGATACGCGCTGATATGCACATTCATACACATTATTCGGACGGCGTGAATTTGCCTGAGAATATAATCGATGAAGCTAAGCGGCGGGGCGTAGGTCTCATATCGGTTACCGACCACGACAACTGCAACGCGTATACCGAACTCGCGGCGCTGAAAAGCGAGAGGGTAAAAATGGTCGTCGGCGAAGAAGTTTCGGCGTATTACGGATGCACCAAAGTGCATGTACTCGCCTACGGCATGGATACCGACTGCGCGGATTTCAAAAATTTTAACGCCCGACTTTATGACGCGGCGGAAGAGCGTACGCGCGATATTTTAGAAAAACTTGCGTGGGCGGGGATTAATATTACAATGGAAGAAGTCGAGGCGAACCGCGTATGTAAAGCGTCGCCGCTACACGCAATGTATATTGCCGCCGCGGCGGAAAAGAGAGGGACGTACGGGTCGCGCTACGATTTTTATTCGCGCTACTTAGCTTACGGCAAAGCGGGATATTCGCAGCTTGGCAGACCTTCGCCCGAGGAAACGATAGAGTTGATTTCAAAGTGCGGCGGAATAAGTTCGCTCGCTCACCCCGGCAGAATAACTCTTAACAAGGTTGATTTGGAGGACTTGGTAAAACTGCTTGTCGGTTGCGGGCTGTCCGGCATAGAAGCGGTGTATTCGGGGCATACTAACGAGCAGACGCAGTACTATAAGGAGATGTCGGAAAGGTACGGTTTGCTGGTTACGGGCGGTTCGGATATGCACTATATCTATGGCAACAGGCGCATAGGCGACCCGCCGTTTTATCCCGACGAACGGCTTTTGTCCGCACTTAAATTACATTGAAAAGATATCCATTGAAATTCATCTGTACGGTAACTGCGCTTGTGCTCTGGGCAAGCGCGGTTATTTTTTGCTGCGGATTTATTTTAAGACTTCCGCGCGGAACGTTTGTCAACGGCACGAACGTCGGCGGCCTCACGCGCACGGCGGCTAAAACGGTGTTAAGACGGGGCGTGGAGGACGGTTTAAAGACCAAACGACTGCTTATATGTGCCGATGAACGCGTTTACACCTATGCCTTCCCCGAAATCGACTACACCGATACCTTCGACGAACTGTTGCCCAAAATCGTGCGAAGCGGCGAATACTCGGCGAGCGTAACTTACAGACTTAACGGCAAGGAAGAGATAATAGACGGCATATGCACCGATATATACCGCGCGCCGACCGAGCCCTATGCAGTGTTCAATTCGGAGGGCGAACCGTTCACTTACTATAAGGGAAGCGACGGCGTGGAGTGCGACAGAGAACGGCTTTCCGCCGATATAGACAAGTCGCTTAAGGGCGGTTTCGAAAAGGTGCGCATATGCACGCGCGTTATAAAGAGGCGGCTTACGACCGAAGACATTAAAAACAGAACGCGTAAAATCTACTCGTTTACCACGTTCTTTGACGCAGATAACACCGACCGTTCGGGAAATATCCGCCTTGCGGCGGAAAAAATCAACGGCGGCAGGGTGGAAAGCGGCGGCGTATTTTCGTTCAATACTACTGTCGGAGCGCGTACCGAAAGCAACGGTTTCAAACCCGCAAAGATTATAGAGGACGGCAAATTCGTCTTAGGATATGGCGGCGGGGTGTGTCAGGTTTCCACCACGCTTTATAACGCCGCGCTGTTGTCGGGGCTGGAAATCGTCGAATACCACCCGCACAGCCTGCAGGTGGGCTACGTTGCGCCCTCCCGCGACGCCATGGTTAGCGGCACGTATTTCGACTTAAAATTCAAAAATAACCGATTAACCCCCATATATGTGCGGGTTAACTGCGGTTTGAACAGCGTTACGTGCGCAATTTACGGCGAAAGCGACGGCTATAAGTACTCGTTCAAATCGACGGTGACGAACACCGTGCCCCGCCCCGAAACGGTAATCGTGGAGGGCGACGAGGACAAAATTTTAACTTACGGCAGGGACGGCACGGAGAGCGAGGGTTACCTTATTAAAAGCGGCAAGGACGGCGAAACGTGCACGCTTATCCGCAAGGACAAGTACCGCGCGGTTGCCGACGTCATACAAAAAGTCAAAGAAAATTCCGAAGTTAACTAATTGATAAATTGTCCGTTATATATTTGTGTTTTTACAAATCTTATGATATAATCATAAGAGAGTATTTTTTATCCGAGGAAATTAACGCGTGGACAAACTTATTTTAGACGGTATGGGCGGCGACAACGCGCCCGCCGCAATTGTCGAGGGCGCAGTCAAGGCTCTTAAAGACGACAAAAACCTTTACCTTATAATCACGGGAAGAGAGGCGGAACTTAAAGCCGAGCTTTCCAAATACAAGTATGATAGCTCGAGGCTGGAAATTATCGACTGCCCCGACGTTATCGGTATGAACGATATTCCCACCGAGGCAATCAAGAATAAAAACGCGTCGCTTACTGCGGCGTTCTGGCAACTCAAAAAACAGGACGATATCTGCGGGCTCGTAACCGCGGGCTCGACGGGCGCTACCATTGCGGGCGGTCAGCTTATTTTGGGCAGAATAAGGGGAGTTAAGCGCGCGGCGCTCTGCCCCGCTATTCCCAACGTAAACGGCGGCGTGACCCTTCTTTGCGACTGCGGTGCGAACGCCGAGTGCAAGCCCGTAATGCTCTGTCAGTTTGCCGTGCTCGCTTCCGCTTACGCTCAGGCGGGGTTCGGCAAAACCAACCCGAGGGTGGGGCTTTTGAACAACGGCACGGAAGAGCACAAGGGCGACCCGTTAAGACAGGAAACCTATCAGTACCTCTCTAAAATGGAGGGTATAAATTTCGTCGGCAACGTCGAGGGCAGGGATATAAACTTCGGCGACGTCGACGTGGTGGTTGCCGACGGTTTTTCCGGCAACGTCGCGCTTAAATCCATCGAGGGCTGCGCGAAGATGATTTTGGTCACAATGAAAAAGCAGTTCAAGTCTTCGCCCGCTTCCCTTTTGGGCGCGGCGTTTGCGGGCGGCGCAATCAAGAGAATGAAAAAGGGGCTGGACTTCGACAAGTACGGCGGCGCGCTTTTGCTCGGCTTGAAAAAGGTGGTTGTAAAGAGCCACGGCTCGTCCAAGCCCACGACCATAACCAACGCTATAAAGAACGCGCTCTCCATTTACCGCAACGGACTTATTCCCAAGGTGGAAGATATGCTTGAAAAGGTTGATTTGGACAACCTTATCCCCGCGGAACAATGAGCGACTTTAAAAACGTTGAAGAGGCGTGCGGCTACGAGTTTAAGGACAAGGAGCTCTTAAAGAAGGCGCTCACGCTATCCTCTTACGACAACGAAAACAATAACGAAAGTCTGGAATGTCTGGGCGACGCGCTTTTGACCTTTATCGTTGCGGAAAAGTATTACGGTCAGAACCTCGACGAGGGCGGCATTACCGAAAAGAAGCAAGAGCTCATATCCGACGAGGCGCTCCGTCCCGTTTCCGAAAGGCTGGGGCTGGACAAGGCGCTGTTAAAGGACAAGGGCGACAACGGCAACAAAAAGTCCGTGCCGAGTGCGTACGAGGCGGTGACCGCGGCAATCTATCTGGACGGCGGGCTGGAAGCGGCGAGAAAGTTTGCCTTATCGACTTTGACCCCTTTGCCCGACGTTGTAAACTACGTTGCCGAACTCAACGAAATCTGTCCGTCGGCTAAGTACGTTAAAAATCTCGACGGTTCGCGGCATACGGTGAGCCTGACGGTTGAAGATAAAGTTTTTCAAGGCGAGGGCTCGAACTTCAAAGAAGCTAAAAAACTTGCGGCGAAAGCGGCTTACGAGTATATAAATAAAAGGTGACATATGGTACAGTTTAAAAAGATAAGACTAATCGGCTTTAAATCGTTTGCGGATAAAACCGAAATTCCGCTTACCGACGGCGTTACGTGTATAGTCGGACCCAACGGTTGCGGAAAGTCCAACGTTGCCGACGCTATCCGCTGGGTTCTCGGCGAGCAGTCGGCAAAAGTCATGCGCGGTACGCAGATGATGGACGTCATATTCAACGGTACCGAAAAGCGTAAAAAGACTTCGTTCTGCGAGGTCACGCTCACCTTCGACAACACCAACCGCATATTCGACTACGACGCCGACGAACTGGAAATGACCCGCCGCCTTTACCGCGACGGCACGAGCGAATACCTTTTGAACCAACAGCCTTCGCGAATGAAAGTGCTGACGGGCTTGTTGCACGGCGCGGGCGCGGCGAAAGAGGGCTACTCGATTATCGGTCAGGGACGTATCGCGCAGATAATGAACTCCCGCCCCGAAGAGCGCCGCTCCATTTTCGAAGAGGCGACGGGTATCGTAATGTTCAAGGACAGAAAAGCCGAGGCGGAGAGAAAGCTTTCCTACTCGCGCGACAATCTGTTCGTGTTCGCTCAGCGTATGTCGGAAGTCGAGAGGCAGTTGGGACCGCTTGCCAAGGCGGCGGAAAACGCGAAAAAATACAACGAGCTGTACGCAACCTTGCGCTTAAACGAAATTAACACTTACATATTCCGCCACGACGGCGCGGCGGGCGAAAGAGAGAAAATCAGCGGGCGAATTGATAAGCTCAACGCGCAGATTAAATCGAACTCCGAGCTTGCCGCCTCGCTTTTATCCGAGTACGAGGAGTGCCGCGTTTCTTTGGCGGGCGCGGACGAGCGGCTCAAGAGGCTGAACGAGGAGAGACTGGAATACACCGTCGGACTCGAGCGCAGTACGGGCGAGAGCAAGGTGTTCAAGGAGCGCGCGAACGCGGTCAAATATAAATTACAGCAGGCGCAGGACGATATCGTGTTTGCGACCAAGCGCATAGGCGACGTCGATAAAGGTATCCGTCGTTGCGAGGAATACGCCGCAAAGAACGGCGAGAGAATAGAAAAACTGCGCGCGACCTGCGCCGAATTGCAGGCGGATATCACTAAACTTACCGAAAGCATAGCAAGCTACGAATTGTCCACCAACGAGCACAGAAAGCGCGTCTTGGAAACCTTCCGCGACCTTTCGGAAATGAAGGAAAATATCGGTTCGCTGGCGGCCAAAAAGGAACTGTTAAAAGAAAGGCTCGCCGAAATGGACGAGGCAATGGCTACCGTCCGCGCCGAGCACGAAAAGCTGAAAGCCGACTACGACAAGACGATTAAGGCGCAGGAGGATTTGAATACTTACCTCGGCGAGGAAAACGTGCTTATGGAAAACGCCGCGGCGGCGGTCACGGCGGCTAACGAAAAGGTGCAGACGCTTGTGCGCCGCATTTACGATTCCGAGGCGCAGATATCTTCCTTAAACCAAAGCCTCAGAACGTATACCGCGCTTCGCGACAGGTTCGAGGGCTACGTATATTCGGTTAAAAGGCTTATGTCCGACGCAAAGGACAACCCTCGGCTTTCTTCCAAGATTATGGGCTTGATTGCCGACGTCGTGTCGTGCGACAAGGGTTACGAAATTGCTATCGAGACGGCGTTCGGCGGCGCAATGCAGAACGTTATCACCGAAACGCGCGAGGACGCGCAACACCTTATAGAGTACTTGAAAGCCAATCGCGGCGGTCAGGTAACCTTCCTGCCGTGCGACGCTTTAAGACCCCGCTTCGAAACGCCGCAGATTAAGTCGGCGGCACAGGAAAGGGGTGCGGTCGGACTTGCGATAGATTTGGTTCACTACGATAAAAAGTTCGAAAACGTTATACATAATTTGCTCGGTAACACGCTCGTGTGCGAGGACATAGCGTGCGCGACGGTCATTGCAAGGCGCTATCCCCGCGCGTTCAAAATCGTCACGCTCGACGGCGATATTATCGCAACCTCGGGTTCGATGACGGGCGGTAGCCGCAGAGAAAATTCGGCTAACCTTCTTGCCAACGAGCGCAAGATTAAGGAAATCGAGGACGAGATTGCATCCAAGAAAAACCTTCTCGAAAATTCCGAAGTAAAGCGCGCGGAGGCGGAAAAGGAGCTCGAGCGGGCGCGCGCGTTCCGCGGCGAGCTGGACGGCAAACTTCAGCAGGCGAGATTGGAGCTCGCGGCGGCAAAGGAAAAGCTTTCCTCGCTCACATTCAACATTGCCGACAAGGAGAGCGAATACTCCGTTTACCGTCAGTCAAAGGCGCAGATAGAGGACAAGCTCGCCGAATTGGACGGCAAGTATGCCTCGACGAGCAAGGGTGCGAGCGCACTTTCCGAGCAGTCGAGCAAGGCGTCCTCCGAAATCGATTCGATGAGCGAGGCAAACGACAAGGTTATAAAAGAGCGCAACGAAAAGGCGGCTAAGCTCAACAATATGCAAGTGGAAATCGCCTCGCTCGAGAGCGCTATGAAGTCCAACTACGACAGTGCGGAGCGCACCAAAGCCGAAAAGGCGGAGCTTATCGAACGCGTTTCCAACCTGCGCACGCTCTTGCCCGAACTTCAGAAGCAGTTCGACGAATGGAGCGAAAAGGCGGCGCGCGCGGCGCTCACAAAGGACGAGCAGGTCAAGCTCGACGCGCTGAACGCAAAGATTGCCGAGGTCGAGGACGGCAAGAAACAGCTCAATGCGAGGGTTGCCGACATAGACAAGGCGCGCTTCGATACGGCGGAGCTTTTGGAGGAACTGAACGGCAAACTGCACAATCAGGAAATGGCTATGCAGAAAATCGATTCCGACCTCGAGTTTTTACAACAGCGTATCGACGAGGAATACCACGAGGACTACGAAGGCTGCCTTAAGTACAAGGTGGACGACTTCGACGTCGGCGCGGCTTCGTCGGTCATCATAAACTGCAAGAGGCAGATTACGATGCTTGGACCGGTCAACTTGACGGCTATCGAGGACTACGAGGCGGTAAGCGAACGCTATCAGAAGATGACCGCCGAAAAGGAAGATTTGGAAAAGGCTATCAACGACCTCGAAACGGCGCTCGCCGATATACGTAGCGAGATGCTCAAAATCTTCGACGCGGGCTTCAATACGATAAACGAAAACTTCAAGCGCACGTTCAAGGAACTGTTCGGCGGCGGCAGAGCGGAATTACAGCTCGACTACACCGCTTGCGACGACCCCTTAGAGGCGGGCGTGGAAATCGTTGCGTGCCCTCCCGGCAAAAACCTTGCCAAAATTTCGTTGCTTTCGGGCGGCGAGCAGGCGCTCACGGCTATCGCAATTCTCTTTGCTATCATACAGATGCGCCCCATGCCCTTCTGCGTACTCGACGAGATTGAGGCGGCGCTCGACGACGCGAACGTCGGCAGATATGCGGCTTACCTTAAGAAGTTTGCGGCGCAGACGCAGTTCATCGTCATCACCCACCGTAAACCCACAATGGAAAAGGCGGACGTTCTCTTCGGTGTAACCATGGAAGAAAAGGGCGTTTCGAAAATCGTATCCGTTAAACTTTCGGAAGTTGAGAGCCGTTTGGGCGGCGACACGGTTGCTTAAATTTAAAGAGGTAATAAGTTGGGAATTTTTTCAAAACTTGCAAACGCGCTTAAAAAGACGAAAAAGGCGTTGTCCGACGCAATCGGCTCGCTCTTTTCAAAAAATAAAATAGGCGACGAATTTTACGATGGGCTGGAAGAAATTTTAATAAGCTCGGACATTTCGGTCAACACTGCGGCGGACGTGGTGGAGGAACTGCGCGCCGAGGTCAAGGCGGAAAAGATTAAGGACAAGGACTTTGTCGTCGCGTGCCTTAAGGATATCCTGCAGGAAAAGCTGGAAGAAGCGCCTCTGCCCGAAATCGAGTACCCCGCGGTCATTATGCTCGTGGGTGTGAACGGCGTGGGCAAGACCACTACGGTCGGCAAGCTTGCTTCTTACTTTTTACGCCAGGGCAAGACGGTCACGGTTGCGGCGGCAGACACCTTCCGAGCGGCGGCAAGCGACCAGCTTTCGGTATGGGCGGACAGAGCCAAGGTGCGCATAGTCAAGCACGAGGAGGGCAGCGACCCGTCGGCGGTCGTATTCGACGCGATTTCTTCGGCAAAGGCGCGCGGTACGGACGTGGTTATCGTCGATACGGCGGGCAGACTGCACGTTAAAGCCAACCTCATGGAAGAGCTTAAAAAGATGTCGCGCGTGGTAAACAGGGAATATCCCGCCGCCAATTTCTACAAACTGCTCGTTCTGGACGCCACGACGGGCAACAACGCGTACAATCAGGCGCAGGTGTTCGACGGCGCGGTCGAGCTCGACGGCATAGTTTTGACCAAGCTCGACGGCTCAGCCAAGGGCGGTTTCGTCATCTCGCTGTGCGGCGAATTGCAGATACCCGTCATCTTTGCGGGCGTCGGCGAGAAAATCGACGATTTGGAGCTCTTCGACCCCGAAGACTTCATTGACAACATATTATAATACGTAATTTAAAAAAGCGCCCGCGCGACTTATTGTCGCGCGGGCGCTTTCAGTCTGTCTATATTTCTTCTTTTGTGAGTACGTTTTCGTCGACGTCGGTCGCGGCAATTTCTTCGTAAAGACCTTCTTCCGCTTGCGGGGGTTGCGAGCTGTCGAGCTCCGCTTTGCCGATAATGAGCGCTCCGAGCATATCGATAATTTCGCGCGCCGCCGTCTCGTTAATCGTAATGTGCGTTACGCTTATAGTCTGCGTCTGCTCGCCGTTAGCCGTAAACTGTTTGCCGACTGCCATAGAGGAAGTTTCCTGTCCGTAAGTCGTTATGTTCAGTTTAAACCCCGCATAGGTGGTTACTGTCGTCGACTGCGAGCCGCCGTAGACCGCGAGTATAAGTCCGCCCAAAGCCATCAGTGCGCCGATAATTATCGCAAAAACTTCGGCGTGCAATACGGCAACCAGGAGAATGCCGACGAGTACGAGTATAAGCCCGAGTATAATCAGCGCTTTTTTTGGGTTCGCCTGTTCCTGCTTGCTCGCCGAATACGAGCCGGTAATGCCTTTAACCGAATTTAAAGGCAACTCGGTGCGGGTAATGGAGTGAGGCGCTTCGTTAGTCGAAATTATCCGCTTGTTTGTGACGGTAAGATTGTAATTCTTTTTGCCCGCCGAGGTGTCGTCGCTGGCAAACGTCCAGCTCTTTAAAACTTTTTCGTCTCCGCACAAATATAAAGACATTATTTTTCCTCTTCCGATTCTTCGTTTTCTTTGCTGTGTTTTTTTTCGTAATCTTCCTGCAAGCCCTTAAAGAGCATAGTTAAGGCGAAGAATGCCGCCGCGGCAACCACTGAGCAGAGCCCCCAGACAACGCCTAAGTAAACGAATATGAAAATGCACGCCGCAAGTATGAGCGCGCAGATTACACAGCAGATGATGCGCAATATCTTATACATATTATAATAATATACTTTTTTGCGCCGCAAGGCAAGCATATTTTAAATAATAAACGTAGCAAGCAAAACCACGCTTTTGCGTAGCGCGCCCCAATTTGCGCATATTGCGGCTCACTGGGTGGATGCGTCCGATTTCTGATAATCGAGGGCTAAAATTTATCGGACGCAGAGGGCGACGCCCTTAAAATCGTCGGATTTATTTTGCGCCTCAAGCAAAAGAAATCGACGAGAAAGACACTATATATTATATATAAGGAAAAGGAAGGGGAGGAGTGGGCATATGTGAAAGTGTGAATATTTAACAAAAAATTTTATAATTTATCGTTTACAAAATTTTTTATGGAAAAGTGAAATAAAATTGACATTATTTGGGAATATTGATATCATAAGCAAGCTCGATTAAATAACTTATATTCAGGTAAAAAAATCTTTTTAAATCGCTTGACAGCATAAGTATGATATGATATTTTATTTAAGCTGTTGTGAAAAAAGATGCTTGAGGGAAAAAATTATTTAAAATTTTCCTGAAAAAGTTTTTTAAAAACGCTTGACATTGTATTAACGACTATGTTAATATAGAAAAGCTCTCGCAATGAGCACCGAACGGACAAGTTCGGTAACGCAGTTTAAAAA
>CAYXTN010000027.1:0-19687 GCA_964468085.1 uncultured Clostridia bacterium
GTCATTTCCACCGTCTTCAAGGGCGTTCACTACGAAATTACCGTCGAAGTCGGCAAGTTCGAAATCGTCATTCAGAGCACTTCCTCTGCGGAAGTCGGCGCGGTTATCGGTATGCGCGTCGAGCCCGACGGCATTCACCTCATGCGCAAGGTTTACACCGTCAACAAGTACGACGGCGTTATCACCAAGAACAACACGGTCGAGTTCGGCGACGGCGAGTTCGAATGCGACGTAACCACGCTCTACCCCGGGTCAACCCTTGACGAAGAGGGTTACCTTATCACGGCGGGCGGCGAGAAACTCGACTTGACGGGTACGGAAGTCGAAGTCGAGGTCGATACTCACGATATCGAGATGAGCGACGACAAGTCCGCAGGCGGCGTTGTCGGCAACATTATTTCGATGATTTACAAGGGCGACCACTACCGCTACATAGTCCGTACGGACGAAAACGAGGAAGATTACGTTTTATCCTGCCCCGATTTATGGAACACGGGCGACCTTGTCAGCCTTATTATTCCTAAGGAAAAAATCAAGCTCAAGCTGAAAGTCGCGGAGGAAAATCAGATAAAATGAAAAAATTCCGTTTACGTTTTTCCCGCAGTCAGCTTTGCCTGCCCTACGCGGTGTTTTTGGCGCTGTTCGTTATTGCGCCGCTGCTCGTAATCGTCTACTACGCGTTTACGAACGGTCAGGGCAAGTTCACTTTCAACAACTTTACAAGCTTTTTTACCAACACGAACACCATCGGTACGCTCTTATACAGCTTGTTTTTATCATTGACGACAACGCTTATCTGCCTTATTATCGCCTATCCCACCGCCTATATTCTGGCGCGCAGCGGCTTTAAAAAGCAGTACGTTCTTTTAATGCTGTTCATAATGCCGATGTGGATAAACTTTACCCTTAGAATTACCGCGCTTAAAGAGGTTTTATCCGTTTTGGAGGGCAATATTTCCAAATATCCCTTCTTAAATTCGGTTATCGGTATGACTTACGACTTTCTGCCGTTTATGATTCTGCCGCTGTACACCTCGTTTTTGAAGCTCGATAAAAACCTTTTAGAGGCGGCTTCCGACCTCGGCGCGAACAAGTTCACCGTGTTTTTGCAGGTAACTCTGCCGCTGTCCGTTCCCGGTATCGTGTCGGGCATTACGATGGTACTGCTCCCCTCGATGACTAACTACGTCGTTCTGGATATGCTGTACAACAAAACGTACATTATGGGCAGTTTAATCGGCAGTTATTTCAGCGCGTACGACTGGCACAACGGCTCGATGATTTCACTCGTTCTGCTGGTGATTATCTTTATCGTAACGCTCGTAACCAACCGTTTCAGCGATAAGGACGACAATTCGAGGAGGACGTTATTATGAAATACACGAAAAAAGCGTTCTCCTGCGTATGGCTTGCATTAGTGCTCATACTTACATATCTGCCAATTCTGATTATCGCCGTGTACTCCTTTACCGACGCGAAGATGGTCGGCGGCAATATCGACGGCGGCACGATTGCAAACTATACCTACCTCTTTAAAAATGAGAAACTGCGCGATATGATAATCGGAACGGTACTGCTTGCGCTCGGTTCGGCGCTGCTTGCAACCGTTCTGGCAACGCTGGGCGCAATCGGCGGATATTATTCCAAGCGCGTTCCCAAAGCGCTTATCAACATCGCCAATCAGGTACCCGTTGTCAACGCCGACGTCGTTACTGGCTTTTCGTCTTGCGTTCTTCTCATAATTTTGATGGGAATAGGCAAGGACACGTACGTGCCGATGGTTATAGGTCACGTGGTGCTTTGCGCGCCGTTCGTATACCTCTCGATTTTGCCCAAGCTCAAACAACTTGACAACAATCTGTACGAAGCCGCGCTCGATTTGGGCGCTACGCCCGCGCAGGCGCTATTCAAGGTGGTTTTGCCTCAGCTTATCCCGGGTATTCTTTCCGGATTTATGCTTGCGGTGACGCTCTCGCTTGACGATTACTTTATTACCACTTACACAAAGCCCTCCACTTTCGACACCATAAGTACTTACGTAGTTAACGCGACCAAGGGCAATCAGACCGAGGCGAAAACCGCGCTCTGGGCGCTGAGCACTCTCATCTTTTTGCTTGTACTGATAATAGTGGTCGTAATGAACGTGCTGTCGGTTAAGCGCAAGGAGAAAAACAGAAAATGAAGAAACTGACTAAATTTGTTTGCTCGCTTGCGGCGGCGGGCGCGGTTGCTTTCGCCGCTCTGCCCATGACCGCCTGCTCAAATGGCGGCGACGAGCTTGTTTTGCGCGTTTCCAACTGGGAAGAATATATCGACCTCGGCGACTGGGACGACGACGAAATGATTACCCTCGGCGAAGGCGACGACGCTATCGACATTATGGGCGTAAACAGTATGGTCGACGACTTTACCGAGTGGTTTAACAGCGATGAAAGCGGGTTTGACTTTAAAATACGCGTCGAGTACTCCACTTTCGGCACGAACGAGGACTTGTACAACCGTTTAAACCTGGGCGACACGTACGACCTTGTCTGCCCCTCCGACTATATGATTATGCAGCTTATGCGCGAGGGCAGGCTTAAAGAGTTTTCTCCCGAGTTCCGCGACGAGACGGTTGAAACCAACTACTATATAAATAACGTTTCTACGTTCATAAGCGACGCGTTTGAGAGCTTCGGCGGGCAAAATTACGCCGCGGGCTATATGTGGGGCACGACGGGCGTCGTATACAATCCCGAAAAGGTCGACGTTGAGGACGTCACGAGCTGGAATATTTTAAGAAACCCCAAATACGCAAGGCAAGTGACGGTTAAGGACAATGTGCGCGACTCCTACTTCCCCGCTCTAGGTATTTTAAATGCGGAAAAGCTTTTATCGGGCGAAGGCGACCCTTACGAACTTTTGAACGATACTGACGACGAAACGATTGAAGCCGCTTTGCAGATTTTGAAGGAAATCAAGGAAAACGTTTACTCGTTCGAGACGGACAGCGGCAAGGCGGATATGATAACGGGCAAGGTTGTTGCCAACTACCAGTGGTCGGGCGACGCGGTGTTCATTATGGACGAGGCGGAAAGCGACGATGATAACCCCGTTGAGCTTTGGTACTCCGTTCCCGACGAGTGCACAAATCTCTGGTTCGACGGCTGGGTTATGCTGAAAGACGGCATAGGAGGCGACGAGCGCAAACAGATTGCGGCGGAAGCGTTCGTTAACTTTTTATCCAAACCCGAAAACGCTATACGCAATATGTACTACATAGGTTACACCTCCGCCATTGCCGGCGAAACGGTTTATAACTACCTTGAAGAAACTTACGGCGGTGAAGAAAACGGCGTTCCATACGACGTTTCGAACTTTTTCGGTGAAGACTTCGACCCGCTGTTTGTCGACGCCGCAACATTGGAAATTGAAGAAGACGGAAAAATAAACCGCGGCAGACAGTTGTTCGCTCAGTACCCCCCTAAGAACATTACCGAAAGAAGCACAATTATGACTGACTTTAAAGACAGGCTTTCGGCAATAAATCAGATGTGGATAAACGTGCGCTGTCTTGACGTTAAGGACTTCAACCCCGCCGTTGTGTGGTCGGTATGTATAATCGTAGTTCTAAGCGCCGCCGCTATCGTACTGTACAAATTCAGATATCAAATCTTCTACAGACGGCCAAAAGAACTTGATAAATAGTCGTTTTGGGGCGATTATATCACGCATAGTACTTAACATTTATCATAAAAACAAAAAAGACGGTTAAAAAACCGTCTTTTTTTATGGAGCAGGCGACGGGAGTCGGACCCGCCGTAATCAGCTTGGGAAGCTGACGCCATACCGCTAGGCGACGCCTGCATACTCTATTTTATTTCCCGTCGCGCGACGGCAGTACCTTCGGTGGCTTATAGCTACGGACCCAACGTAACCAGTTTGCAAAACTGCCGCCATACCACTAGGCGATGCATTACGTACTGCACTACGTAAATTACTATAACACATTATATTTAAAAAGAAAAGCAAAATTGCGCATGTGCAATAATTTTATGTTTAAAAGGCCTCCTTAATGTTAAAAACCTATGCGGAGGACAAACTATGAACCCTATAAACGAAAAATGCAAAAGCTTGCAAAATAACTTTTTACCTTTAAGAAAAATGTATCCCAAAAGCTACAACAAAGACAAGGTTTCCCCCTACACCAAAACGCGCGTAATACTTATGAACGGCACCGAGTTCGAATCGCAATGGTTTATGCACCAGTTTGCGCGCCACTGCGACGAGCCCGAAATTTTGCAGACTCTCGCTATCGTGCGCAGGCAGGAACAGCAACAACAAAAGCGCATAAGCTGTTTAAAGCCTATAAACGAAAGCATTCTCGAAACGACGATTGCCTACGAGCAGCTTGCAATCGATTTGACCGCAACTCTTGCACGCAACGAAAAGGACGAAAACAATATCAAGGCTTTGAACTTTGCGCTCTTGGAGGACTTTGACCACCTCTACCGCTACGCCAACCTTTTAAAAATGGATAAGGGCATCGAGGCTGACGTTCTCGTCGGCAGAAAGACGGAGATTATGCCCGGTCGCCCCACCGTTGCCGAGCACCGCTATCCTTCCGACGATTTGAAGCCTCACATGGTTGCCAAGGACGCCGACCTTTATACCAAGCTCGTCGCTTCCACCATCACCGCCGCAGAACAACAGACTATGAACTACTATATGAACATTGCGCAGTGGTACAAAAACGACCTCGGCAGAAAGCTGTACGCCGAAATCGCTATGATTGAGGAAGCGCACGTTACTCAGTACGAGAGCTTAAAAGACCCGAATATGAGCTGGCTCGAGCAGTGGGTAATGCACGAGTACACCGAATGCTGGCTGTACTACTCGGCAATGCAGGACGAGACGGACGAAAGCATTAAAAAGATTTGGTCCGAACACTACAAAATGGAGGTTTCGCACCTTAAAGCGGCCGTGAAAATGCTTAAAAAGTACGAACACAAGACTTTCGAAAGCGTTTGCGGCAACGGTGAATTTCCCAAGCTGTTAAAGCACGGTGAAAATAAGGACTACGTAAGACGCGTTCTGGGCAGTACGGTTACGCTGACTGCGGACAACCTCGATTACCGAGACATTGAAAAAATTCCCGACGACCACAAGTATTTCGACTATCAGAAGTATATGGGCACTCCCGACAAAAACCCCTCCCACCTTGTCATCGAAAAGGCAATCAAGAAATGGGGCAAGGACTACCGCTATCAGGACAGCGAGCACCCCGTAAAATCCTTGCGCGACCGCAAAAAAGACAACGTTGATATTGCAAGAACGAAATAAACAGGAAAAGGCGCGGGCATAAAAGCCCGCGCCGCATTATTGCTATTAAATCGGAACTACTCCTGTCATTGTTATTATTCCGTCCTTACAGATTATACGATAATCCGACGGAAAGTAATAATCCCAACTATGCCCGATATAACGTTTCTTTTCGATTGCATTCCACTGCTTAACTGAGCCTGAATATTTCAACTCTTTAAGGTTTGTGCAATTTAAAAATGCAGCTTCATCTATTAGCTTAAGATTTTCCGAGATTACAATCGTTTCAAGGTGATTATTATGTGCAAAAGCGCATTCTCCTATCGAAGATATCGAATCGGGCAGTTCAATGGAAACCAACTCGTATGCTGAAAAAAACGCATAGTCACCTATTGAAGTAACGCTACCGTCATCGGGAACAACGCTTGCCGCACATCCGGCAATAAGTGTTTTTGTCTGAGTTTCAATAAGGCAATTGCCGACGCTGTGATATACGAAATTCTGATTATCGACAGCAATACTATTAAGGCGGCATTCACCGAATACGTCTTTACCTATTTGCTTTACAGACTTCGGAATAAAGATTTCATTCAGTTTCGCTGCCCGAAAAGCATCGTCTCCAATTGACATCAATCCATCATTTAATATAACGCTCTTTATATCAGTGCAAAGAAAGGCGCCATCACCTATGCTCTTAACGCTTGACGGAATTTCTATAAAGTCAAAATACCTGCAGTATTCGAAAGCGTAATCGCCTATAAAAATAATCGTGTCCGGAATAATTATTCCCTTGTGTGAAAAGCGTCCGGAAAACGCATAATTACCTATTGATGTAACGCTCCCGTCGGCAGGTATTTCGTTTGTCACGCTTAAAAACAGTGTTTTAGTGCTTGAATCAATTACAAATTTGCCGTCTACGCTGTGATAAACCGGGTTTGCACTGTCGATGTCAATTTCTTTTAAACCGGTACAAAAACTAAATGCACTCGGGTCCATATTTGTCAGAGTAGACGGTAATAATACGTTTGTCAATTTTGTTAAGTGAGAAAACGCATAACCATTCAACTCTTTAACGTTATCGTAAATTATAATGCTCGTGACGTTATTTGCATCTCTATAGTCAATCTTTTTTACCGACGTTACGGGTAAGCCGTTATATGTTGAAAAAATGACCAGTTCGGTAGCGTCGTTTGCTTTTCCTATTCCTTTGACCGAATAACTTGCGCCGTCGTCGTTAAGCTCGTATTCCAAACCCTGCGTGGGATGCACTTCGTATTCGCAATCGGCACATACTGTTTCTTCAAAGATATGTTTTACCCTCTGCACCAAAAAATCGCAACGGTTGCACTCACCTTGGTGATAATATTCATCGGTTATATATTCGATATCGTGACCTAACGAATCTTCGTAATCCGCTTCGTCATGACCGCAAATACCGCATGTCCGCACATTTACTCCACGTTCGGTACAAGTTTTTTCCGCAACAGTTTCCCATTTGCCGTACGCATGTCCGTTTGCGGGTATTGCCGTTACTTCCGTCGTACTTTCACAACGCGTGCAATGCCTGGATTTACTCCCGTCTTCCGTACAGTCGGGTTGTAAATCAACCGTAAACTCTTCCGCATAGTCATGCCCAAGCGCGTTTACGATTTCGTCCTTATAGTTGTTGCCGCAAGCGCAGGTATGTAAAGTATATCCGTCGTCAGTACACGTCTGCGCAATGACTTGAGTTGAATACTCGTGCTTATGCGCATCTATTTCTATAACAGACAAGGTAATAATTGCCGTCATAAACAATAATACGACAAGCACGTATAGCGCAACAATTAACTTTGTTCTGTCTATTTTTCTCATTTGCCTTTATTCTTATTTTCCTTAATAAAAGCCTTTAACTGCTTAAACATTTCCTTTTCGCCCTTTTCGGCGAGTAAAGTTAAAAAATATTCTAATTTCTCGCTCGTTTTGGGGTGCATTACGGCGTTATCCTTACGTGAAAGATAATATTCCAAAGGGCAACTGTCGGTATAAGCTTTCCCCTTATAAACCTTGCTTGCGGCAATTCTGTCGCAGACCATTTCGGCAAGATACTTTGCGGGCATTTCCACGCAGACGGGCGCGCCGTCCTTGCCGACGTCCGTCCAGTACTCGAAATGGTGTTTATTCCTGCCTTTATGGTGCAGCCACGCCGAGGAATAGCCGAAGAGCTCCCTTTCCCTCGCCTGCGGACTACGGTTGCCCTGATAGTATTTAGCGCCGCGCCAAAACTCTTTTGCCGAAAATTTGGATAAATCGTGCGTTAAGCCCTGCCGAATAAGCCCAGCCTTAAAGCAGTTTTTGCGCACCAATCTTCGGTGCTTGCACACGGTGTGCAAATGTTTAAAAAAGTGCATAACTAAATTTCCAGAGTAAGCCCGTCGTACGCGGCTGTTACGGGATATTGTTTTTCTATTTTGGAAAGCTTTTCGCGGGAAGGCTGAGCATTGTGCGAAAAATGAGTTATAACGCACTTAGTGTCTGCGTTGGTAACTCCCGACTTATCGAGCCGCGATTTTATAGCCAGATTATCGGCAATGCACATATGTCGCGTGCCCTCACGCGGCTGTGCGTCTAAAAACGTGCAGTCAAAGGTTATTATATTTGCGTGCGCGCCGTTTTGCACAAGGAACTCTATTGCGCTGTCGGACAGCGCGCCCGTATCGCACAAATGAAGATATCCCTTGCCGCCCTTTTCAACGTAGTACAAAAGCGCCTCTTCCGCCGTGCCGTGCTGTGCGGGCAGGCTTAAAACTCGGTAATCGCCAATTTCAAAACTTTGAAACGCGCCGATACTCTTTACCTCGATATTTGCCGAAACCTCTTGCTTCATTTCTCGGCGGGTGCATTCGGCAAACACCTTGTTCACCTCGTCGTTGCCGTAAATTGTAAGCTTTTCACTACCTAATGTTGCATACTTATAGCCGCGCAGAATAAAATCGTGCGCGTAGAAATGGTCCATATGAGAATGCGTTACAAGCACATATTTTAATGCGGACAAATCCACTCCGAAGTTGAGCGAATGCGCGTACGCTTCGGGCGGAAAATCGATTGATATACCGTCGTCTATTAAAACCTGCGAGCGGGTACGAAACTCGCTTGCGCCCGCCGCGCGTATTTGTTTGCAGAACGCACAGGAGCAGAACATTGCGGGAACGCCCTCCGCCGCGCCTGTACCGAGATAAGTTATTTTCATAAAAGCGATACAGGGCGATAACTCGCCCTGCCTTTTGTTTATATTTCTAAAATTATCGAAACAGGACCGTCGTTGTACTGTTCGATTTTCATATCCGCGCCGAATACGCCAAGCTTTACGGGCAAACCGTGCCCGCGCAGTTTGTCGGCACACAGCTCATAAAGCGCTTTTGCGCGCTCGGGCTGTTCGGCATTAGAGAAACTGGGACGGTTGCCGTGCGAACAGTCGCCGCACAGAGTGAACTGCGACACGAGCAGAACTTCGCCGCCGACGTCTTTGACCGACAAATTCATTTTGCCCGCGTTGTCCTCGAATATGCGAAGATTTGCAATTTTGTACGCAATGCGTTCGACTTGCTCCTCTTTATCGCCCAGCTTTACTCCGAGAAACACCACAAGTCCGAATTTAATCGACGAAATAAGTTTGCCGTCAACGGACAGCGACGTTTGTCTTACTCGTTGTACAACCGCCTTCATAGGTAAAAGCTTATTTGCCTACTCTCGACATATAATCGCCGGTGCGGGTGTCGATACGGATAATCTCGCCCTCTTCGACGAACATAGGCACCTGAACGGTTGCGCCCGTTTCAACGGTTGCGTTCTTCAATGCGTTGGTTGCGGTGTTGCCCTTAACGCCCGGCTCGCACTCTATAACCTTGAGCTCGACGAAGTTTTCGGGTTCAACCGAGAACGCCGTGCCGTGAAGGAACTTGATGGTAACGACGTCGTTTTCCTTGATATACTTGAGCGCGTCCTCTACCTGGTCGTAGTTGAGCGTAATCATTTCGAACGAATCGGGGTCCATAAAATAGTAGAACTCGCCGTCGGTATAGGAATAGCTCATCTTTCTGGTTTCAACCTGAGCGGTTTCGAGCTTTGCGGTGGGGTTGAACGTGATGTCCGAAAGAACCTGTCCCGTTACGACGTTTTTCAAAGTCGTTCTGACGAACGCCGCACCTTTACCGGGCTTAACGTGCTGAAATTCGGTTACGGTATAAACGCCCTTGCCGTTATATTCGAAGGTTGTGCCCTTTCTGATGTCGCCTGCTAAAATCGATGCCATATATATTTTCTCCTTATAATTTGCTGTAATTTTTCCGCTTATAACACGGTCAGTTTTTTATCCGAATCCGTCAAGCTTACGACTTTGCCGTCTTTAAGAGTAACGGTATCCTCTATCCTTATTCCCAATTTGCCCGCAAGATATATCCCGGGCTCGTCGGAAAAGACCATTCCGTTTGAAAACACGCTCTCGTCCGTCGGCGTAAGGTTGGGACTTTCGTGAATGTTTATGCCGAGACTGTGCCCGAGCGAATGCGAAAAATACTGCGAAAGTCCGTACTTTTTAAGGTAGTCCCTTGCGATTGCGTCGCCCTGCTTTCCCGTCATTCCCGCAGTAAACTGCTCTTTAACGAGCATATGCGCGGTGAGAACTTTGTCGTAAAGCTCCTTGAACTCGCCGTGCTTTCCGTCGTCGCCGAAAAGGAAAGTGCGCGTGCAGTCCGAACAATAACCGTTTATCTTGCAACCGAAATCTATGAGTACGGCGTCGCCGAATTTAAGTTTGGTATTGCCCGTTTCGTGGTGAGGCACGCTACCGTTCGCGCCGAAAGCGCAAATAGTTTCAAAGCTCGTGCCGCTTGCGCCGTGCCCTCGCATAAGATATTCCAAAAGCGCCGCGACCTCGTTTTCGGTCATTCCCTCTTTAATCTGAGGCAACAGCTCAACAAACGCTTCGTCGGTTGCCTTGCACGCAAGGCGGATATTCGCTATCTCCGCCTCGGTCTTTACCGCCATAGCCGACTTAAACGCCGCCGCACTGTCCGAAAGCTCGTATCCCGCGGAAACAAACGAGTTGTACTCGTTTGCGGTAATTCTGTCGAAGGGCACCGCAAGACTTTTGTACCCCTTCAAAAGGTCTGAAAGGCGGGTGCCGCGCGGATATTCGGCGACCGCTATGCCCTTGCCGTCAAGCGATTTTTGCGCCGCCTCTAAATATCTGGCATCCGTGTAAAAAGTAACGCTATTATCGTCGGCAACCACCACGCCGAACGAGCTCTGAAAGCCCGTGAGATAAAATCTCAAATCGTCCTGAGTGGTTACAAGAGCCTCCGCTCCCGCCGCTTCGAATATATTTTTAATAGCATTATTTACCATATTATTTTACCAAAATTATTTTTGTATGTCAATACTATTGTATATTTCTTTCATTTTCGCAGCGTCCTCGGCTTGAGTTGCGTCCGACTCGCAAACAATATACGGCTCCAACTTTAACTGCTTTAAAGCGACCGCCAAAGGGGCAAATTCGGGGCCGTACACGTTGTCGGCAAACGTTAAGTGTTTGACTTCGCCCTTGGCGCTGTACATAATTTTCGAAAAATGCACGTGGAAGTGTTTAACTCTCTCGTAACCGAGCTCGTCAATCATAAATTCAAGTCTGAGCTTATAGTCCTGAGAGGTCTGCAAACTGCCCTGCTCACGCGCGTTCAGATGCCCGAAATCGATTGCGGGCAGATAGATTTTATCTATCTTGCAGAACTCGACGACCTCTTCCAAAGTGCCTATCTGCGCAAGCTTTCCCATTGTTTCGGGACAGAAATACAAGTCGTCGAGCCCGTTCAAATAGACGTAATCGCGCAGCGTTTTAAGCCTTTCGCAAGTGAGCGCAACCGCTTGCTCGCGCGTTGCCTTGCCCTGCGCGGCGGGATGAAATACAAGCCGCTTGCCGCCGAAAAGCTTCAAAAACTTAGCGCTTGTCAGCACGTAGTTGTACGACTTTTGCGCCGACTCGTCGGAAGGATTGGCAAAATTGATGAAATAGGGCGCGTGAACGCTTATTTCCTTGCCGCTCGCCGCAAAAGCTTCGCCTATCTCAACCGCCTTCGCCTCGGAAATTGTCACCCCTCTTCCGAAAGAGTACTCGAAACATTCAAGTCCGAATTTGTCGAGATATTCGGGAGCCTGCACCGTATGCTTATAGCCCATCGTATAGAAGCTCTGGCTGTTTCCGCTCGGTCCGAACTTAATCAATTTTCTTCTCCGTCGCCTATATCTTCGCCGTCAGTATACACGGTTTCGGTTTCTTCGATAACCTCTTCTTGGGCAACCGTTTCTTCAACAGCCTCTTCAACGACCGCTTCTTCGATTGCTTCTTCGGCGGGTTCGTCCAGTTGCTCTTCTTCGATAACTTCGGCTTCAGTCTCCTCCTCGACAACCTCTTCAGCAGGTTGTTCAGGCTGCTCTTCCGTCTGTTCTTCCCCGACAGTATCTTCAATTATTTCTTCAACGTACTGTTCGGGCTCTTCCGTGACTTCCTCGTCAACGGGTTCTTCTGCCTGCTCTGCCTCGACGGGCTCTTCCGTTATTTCTTCAACGGGTTCTTCGGTTTGCTCTTCTTCAACAGGTTGTTCTTCGAGTTGCTCTTCAACCGCAACTTCTTCAACGGGCTCTTCAACCGCAACTTCTTCGACAGCCTCTTCGACGGGCTCTTCAATAATAGCCTCTTCGATAATCTCCTCGGTTTCGGCTTCTTGTTCTTCGAGTTGCTCTTCGGCTACGACTTCCTCGTCTGCCGGTTCCATAACTTCGTCCAATCCGTCGTCCGATAAATCGTCAATAATTTCTTCAACTACCGTTTCAACGGGTTCTTCTTCGGGTTGCTCTTCGACAGGTTCTTCCGCAACTTCCTCTTCGATAACCTCTTCTACGGCGACCTCTTCCACAGCGACGGGCTCCGCCTCGGCAACGACTTCTTCAGCCTCGACAGGTACAACCTCTTCGACAACTTCCTCTGTTGCAACGGGTTCAACCCCGGCAACGACTTCCTCTGTCTCATCAGGCTCAGGCTCGACAACTGTAGGCTCGGTTTCGGTTACAGCAAGCTCGTCGGCGACGGTCAACAAATCGTTTTGCAACTGACCGCTGAGCTCCTCAGCAGAACCGAACTCCTCGATATCGCGGATATAGTCGATAAATCTTATCGTTAAAATCTGTCCGTACAAATCGCCGCTGAAACCTTCGAGGTAAACCTCCAAAGCTACGCGCTCGTCGGCAAACGTAGGGCAGGTGCCGAAATTGGCAATACCCTGATAATCGGTGTCGCCGACCATACACTTAACGCTGTAAACGCCGTGCTTCAAGGGGTGTTTCCACTCGGGATAAACTATATTGACCGTGGGGAAGCCGACTTGCGACGTGCCTCTCCCCTCGCCCTTGACGACTTCGCCGCTGACGGTAAACTCCGCGCCCAAAAGCGCGTTTGCCTTTGCAACGTCGCCCTGGTCAAGGCAGGTTTTGATAAGCGTGGTACTTATCTTTTCGCCGTTCAAATCGACGTCCTTTACCGGCATATACCAAACGCCGTTCTCCTCGTCCTCAGCGTAGTTTTTGAGCGTGGACGACTTGCCCTTTGCGCCCGCGCCGAAGCGGAAGTCCTTGCCGCTCATATAAGCTTTAACATTGATTTTTTCTTCGACCTCGTGCAGAAAATCGAGCGGAGCAACCGCTTTAAATTCTTCGTTGAAGTCGACCGCAAGGACGAATTTAACGTTGAACTGCTCCAATATGGCGCATCTCTCTTCGAAGGAATAGACAAGCTTGCCGCTTTTGCCCTCCTTGAACATCATCACGCCAAGGTCGAGACCGTTTATTTTTGCCTGCAGTTTGGCTTTCTTCAAAAGGTCTCTGTGCCCCGCGTGAATCGCGTCGAAACAACCCAGCACGACAAGTGCGGGAAATTCGTATTCGCCTTTTCCGTATTCGATTACTTCTAACATAATTTTGTCCTCACCTTTAAGATTCCGCCGCTCACGACGGCAATTCCGTAAAAGCTATGTTCTTCGTTATATATTTTATAGTCACCGTCGCCTAAGTCGCACGGTAACGGTACACCGTTAAAAACCTTCTTTGCGTCCCGCCCGCGCAAATATATGCTTTCGTACGGCAAAACGCTGTCGCACGGTATGAGATAGTTTTGCACGTTTTCAGCATTAAGCTCGCTTGTCGAAACGCTGTCTTCTATCTTAAAAATACCGCTCTTCGTCCGAGTGAGCGCGCTCATTGCGGCAAACGTTCCGAGGCTCTTTGCCATATCGCGCGCTATCGAGCGTATATATGTTCCGCCGCCGCACTCTATTTCGAAAACGTACTCGTTGCCGTTTTGCGCTCTTAACAGCTTAATATCTTCAATGAGCACTTTTTTTGGCGGAAGCTCGAACTCCACGCCGCTGCGGGCAAGCTCGTAACCCCTCTTTCCGTTGACGTTTTTCGCGCTGTACTTGGGCGGAACCTGCATAACCTCGCCGACAAGCGAGGGCAAAACCTTGAGAATTTCTTCCTCTGTGGGCACTCTGCCGCCGCCGCTTACCACGCTACCCGTCGTGTCGAGCGTATCGTAATCCTCGCCGAAACGGAAGGTTGCAACATAAGTTTTTTTCTTTTGCAGGAAGTAGTCGAAAAGTCGCGCGGCGTTGCCGACCGCCACGGGCAGTACGCCGTCCGCCATCGGGTCGAGCGTGCCCATGTGTCCGCAAGGCATATGCGTTAGCTTTTTGATTACGGCCACCTCTTTGGCGGAGCTTGCGCCCGCCGCCTTGTTAACGTTTATAAAACCTGTCATAACTGCTGATATACAGCGTGGGTGAGCCTTTCGATAACCTCTTCATACTCGCCGAAAAGCATACAGCCGCTTGCAAGCACATGACCGCCGCCGCCGAATTTTTCGGCTACCGCGTTGACGTTTACGTTTCTGCTACGAAGCGACGCCTTGTACTGGTTCTTCTTGACTTCCATCAAAGCGATTGAAACTTCCACCCCGTCAATCGAGAGAGCAAAGTCGACAAACCCCTCGGTATGGCTCTTGTCCGTGCCCGTTTCCTCGAAGTCTTTCTGCGTTACGGTAATAAAGGCAAGCTTGTCTTCAAGCTCGAAGCGCAACCCGCTCAACACCTTTGTGTACAACTTAGCGCGCGCCTTGGTCTGGCGGGTGAACATTTCGTAGCCTATATTGCAGATATCCGCGCCGCTCTCTTTGAGCTTTGCCGCCACCGCAAAGGTCTTTGCGCTTACGTCGCGGTGGGAAAAATTACCGCTGTCGGTTAAGAGTCCGAGAGCTAATAAATCGGCTATGTCCTTGGTGATTTCAAAGCCCGCCGCCTCGAATATCTCGGGCATAATCTCGCACGTTGCCGTACTGTCGGATAAAACGTAGTTGCATTTAGCAAACCGCGGATTGGAAACGTGGTGGTCGATATTCAGAGTCTTACCCTTAAACGCCGTGAACTGCGCGGCAAAACCGCCTATTCTCGTGATATCGGCGCTGTCTACGACTATAAACAAGTCGAGCTCTTTTAAATCCACGGGCAAGCTCTGAAAGGTTTTACCCATTGCGGGAAACAGGCAGAGCCTTTCGGGCGGCTGTTCCTCGCAGAGCATATAAACCTTTTTGCCCGCGTTTTCGAGCGCGGTCGCCAGCGCAAGTCCGCTGCCCAAAGCGTCGCCGTCTGGGCGGACGTGACAGCATATTGCCGCCGTTTTGCAGTTTTTAAGTAATGCGGCAACTTCCGCAAGGCTGTTATTCGTCATTGCCGTCCTCTATCTTTTTTAGCAGTCTGTCGATTTTATCGCCGTATTCCATACTGTCGTCTAAAATAAACCTTAATTCGGGAACAGTTCTTATTCTCAGCACTTTGGAAAGAGCGTGGCGGATATATCCCGCGTTTGCAACTATCGTTTCAAACGTTGCGCGCCTCTTTTCGGCGTCGGTGTCGTAAATGCTGATATACACTTTACAGCTCTTCAAGTCAGGCGCGACGTCGGCGTTTATTACGCTTATTATCGCGCTCATCTGCGGTTCTCTGTTCCTCAAATCGGTAGAAATTACGTTGTATATTTCTTCGCGGAACTGGCTCGACAGCCTTTCCCCTCTCAATCCCTTCATAGAACCTCTTACTTAGCGGCGATTTCCTCTATCGTGTAGCACTCGATTATATCGCCCACCTTGATATCGTTAAAGCCGTCGATAGCGCAACCGCATTCGTAGTTGTAAGCAACTTCCTTAACGTCGTCCTTGAACCTCTTCAACTGCTTTACGTTGCCCTCGACAACCAGCACGTCGTCGCGGTAAATTCTGAGCTTTCCGCCGCGGATAATCTTGCCCTCGGTGACATAGCAACCCGCAACCGTACCGACGCCCGTAATTTTAAACGTCTGGCGCACTTCGCACTTGCCCAAATAAACGTCCTGATACTTGGGAGTATACATACCCTTGAGCGCGGCCTTGATATCGTCCAAAAGGTCGTAGATAATTCTGTAACTTCTTACGTCTACCTTACTGCGCTCGGCGGTGACCCTTGCCTTTGCGTCGGGGCGCACGTTGAAGCCGAGAATAATCGCGTTGGAAGATTCGGCAAGCATAACGTCCGTTTCAGTAATCGCGCCCGCGCCGCTGTGGATAACCTTGACTTCGACTTCCTCGTCGGAAAGCTCCAAAACCGACTGCTTTATCGCCTCGACCGAGCCCTGTACGTCGCCCTTTATAATAAGGTTCAAAATCTTCTTGTTACCCGACGCAAGCCCGCCGAACATATCGTCGAAGGAAACCTTCGAGGTGACCTTGCCCCTCTCGTCGCTTTCCTTTCTCTTTCTCTCTTCGATGACCGATTTCATAAGCTCCTGAGTTACGGCGAAAATGGAATCGCCCGCGTTGGGAACTTCCTCGAAACCTAAAACGTACACGGCTTTGGAAGGTCCTGCCTCCTTGACCGTTCTGCCCTTGTCGTCAATCATTGCACGCACACGGCCCGTTATTGTGCCCGAAATTATATTGTCGCCCGTGTGCAGAGTACCGTTCTGCACGAGTACGGTTGCCAAAGGACCTTTGCCCTTATCAAGCTGAGCTTCGATAATTACGCCGCGCGCCTGTCTTTCGGGGTTTGCCAAAAGCTCCTTCATTTCCGCAACGAGCAGTACGTTTTCCAAGAGCTCTTCAATGCCCTCGCCCGTCTTACACGATATCGGGCAAACGGGCGCGTTGCCGCCCCACTCTTCGGGAACGAGTCCGTGCGAGGTGAGCTCCTGCTTTACCTTTTCGGGGTTTGCGCCCACCTTATCCATTTTATTGATTGCAACCACTATCGAAACGCCTGCCGCGGTTGCGTGGTTGATAGCCTCGATTGTCTGAGGCATAACGCCGTCGTCAGCCGCAACCACGAGAATAACGATATCCGTTACCATTGCGCCGCGCGCTCTCATTGCCGTGAACGCCTCGTGACCGGGGGTATCGATAAAGGTAATGCTCTTGCCCTTTACGCTTACGGAATACGCGCCGATATGCTGGGTAATGCCGCCAGCCTCGCCGCCTGCGATGTTTGCCTTTCTGATATAGTCCAGAAGCGAAGTTTTGCCGTGGTCTACGTGACCCATTACGGTTACGACGGGTGCGCGAGGCACGAGGCTTTCGATTTCTTCGACCGTATCCGCCTGCTTTTCGCTGAGTATTTCCTCCGCCGTCTTTTCGGGCTTATACTCGAGGTCGATATCAATGCTTGCAGCCAAAAGCGCCGCGGTATCGTAGTCAATCGACTCGTTAACCGTCTTCATTATGCCCTCTTTGAACAACCACTTGGTTATCTCGACTGCGGACATACCTATCTTTTCCGAAAGCACCTTTAAGGGAATATCGTTGGTCGTTACCACTGCGTGGTCGATTTTGACCGTCTGCGAGCTCTGACCCGACTTTGCTTTCTTGACTCTTAACTTCCTGTAACCGCTCTTGTCCTCGTCGAAGTCGGCAACGGTCGCGCCCTGCTGTTTTAAAAGCGCGCGCTTGGATATTGCGTGTCTGTCCTTTTCGACGTAGGTCTTTTCGAAGCCCTTCTTCTTGTCGGCTCCGAAATTCTTGCCCGCGCCCTTTGCGGGTTGAGGCGCTGCGGGTGCAACGTATTTAGCGCCGCCCTTAGGTGCGACGGGTGCGCCCGTGCGGTTCTGCTGACCGTATGCGGGGCGGGAAGGTCTGCCCGTATCCTTGTTGACGTAAGTCTTTGCGGGTGCGGGAGCAGCCTTTGCAACTATATACGAAGGTCTTGCGGGCTTTGCAGGCTGAGCGGGCTTAGGCTCTTCCTTAACCTGCGGCTTTTCGGGCGCGGAGGAAATTTCCTCCGCCTTTTCTGCGACCTCGGTCTTCTTTTCTGCGGGAGCGGGCTCTTTAACCTCGGTTTCCGTCTGCTTAACCTCGACGGTCTTCGTTTCCGCCTCCGCCTCGGCTTTAGCGGCCTCTTCAGCGGCTAAAGCTTCGCGCGCCAGTCTTTCGTCCTCGGCGCGGATAGCTGCTCTGCGAGTGTTTTCAATCTCGTTAAAGCGCTTTAATATGTCGGCCGCCGTACGCTCGGCTGCCGAAACTTTTTTGGAGAGTTCGCCTATCGTTCCCTCTTTTAAAATTTTGTCAATTGCCACTATATTTTCGTATTTAGCCATATAGTTTTAAATCACCTCTCGGTATATAATTCGTAGTCGCCGCCCGCGTTGTCTATGATTGCGCGCGCAAGTTCGTTATCGCGGACAGCCGCTATCTTGCACCCCTCTCTATGAACGGCGTTCTCCAGACCCGTTTTGCATACCATTAACGGACAGGAAAATCTGTTTTTATATTTGATTGCGAGTTTAAAAGTGTTTTCCGACGCGGTCGAGCAGACCATGATAAGGTACACGCCCTTTTTAAGCGTATCTATCGTGCCGCCGCCGAGCGCGATTTTGCGCGCCCTTAAACAAAAGCCCAGATAGGTTTCAACCTTTCCCGTCAAAATACTCCTCCTCGATTGCCGCATACACGCCATCGTCGACGCGGCAAGAGAAAACTTTATCCAGAAGGCGGAACTTTTTCAGCTTTTTAACGCAGTCGGGATTGTCGCATATATACGCGCCGCGACCGTTCGCTTTGCCCGAAAAGTCGAGGAAAATTTTACTTTCCGCGTTCTTTACAATTCTGAGCATCGCCTTTTTCTCTTTGAGCTCGCGGCAAGCTATGCACTGCCTAAGCGGCGTCTTTTTAACCTTGGGCATATTTCTTATTCGTTCTCTCCGCCCTCTTCCTCGTCGGGAAGCCCTATGCCGAGTTTAGCCGCCGCGCTTTCGCTCTTGACGTCTATCTTCCAGCCCGTAAGTCTTACGGCGAGGCGCGCGTTCTGACCGTCTCTGCCGATTGCAAGCGAGAGCTTATCGTCGGGAACAACCGCCATAGCCGTGTTTTCGCCCTCGAGCTGGGTTACCGAAATAACCTTTGCGGGCGAAAGCGCCTTTGCAATGAACTCCAAGGGGTTCTCGCTCCAGGGGATAATGTCTATCTTCTCGCCGTGAAGTTCTTCGACGATTGCGTTTACCCTCGCGCCCTTGTTGCCTACGCACGCGCCGATTGCGTCAACCCTCGCGTCCTCGGAATAGATGGCTATCTTGGTTCTCGCACCCGCTTCGCGGCTGACTTCCTTGATAACTACCGTACCCTGCTTGATTTCGGGAACTTCCTCTTCGAAAAGCTTTCTTACCAAGCCTGCGGACGAACGGCTGACAAGCACCTGCGCGCCCTTGAAACCGCTCTTTACGCGCTTTACGAACACTTTTATTACGTCGTTGACCTCGTACTTTTCGCCGGGCACCTGGTCGGAAGGCAACATAAGACCTTCAACCTGACCCTTGCCGAGTTCGACGTACACATTTTTAAGGTCGATTTTTCTGATTTTGCCTACGACGAGCTCGCCCTCTTTATCCGAAAATTCGTTCATTGCGGCGTCGCGCTCGGTTTCGTGGAGTTTTTGCAGAATTACCTGCTTTGCCGTCTGCGCGGCTATGCGCGAAAAATCTTTCGGAGTGAACTTTTCGGTTACCTTGTCGCCGACTTTATAGCTCTTTTTAAGCGTGCGGGCTTCCTCCAGAGAAATTTCGGTATCTCTGTCCTCGACCTCTTCGACGACCGTCCTCGACGTGTAGAACTCGATAGAGCCCTTTTCGGGGTTGAGCTTCAGCTCGACGTCGCCCGCCGCGCCCGCGCTCTGCTTTTTGCAAGCGGAAACGAGCGCGTTTTTAAGCGCGTCTATGAACACTTCCTGAGGTATTCCCTTTTCCTTTTCCAAATCTGCAAGCGCAGCAAAAAAATCCTTGTTTACCATTT
>CAYXTN010000028.1:0-19132 GCA_964468085.1 uncultured Clostridia bacterium
TATAGTTTGTTAAAAATAAAAAGAAAAAAGACCTCTAACTTAAATTTCTTTAAGTTAAAAGTCTTGTTACCCTAATTAAATAGCGGTGTCAAACTCCGAGCGGTTGCGCTGTGATGACGAAGTTTGCCTTAAACTACTCCCTTTCAACAAATATAATATATCACGTCAGTTATGCTTAGTCAAGCGTTTTAACGCGGTATGCAGATTTTCGACAAGGTCTTTATACACTACCGCGCCGTCGAATAAGGTTTCCGAACATACTTCGGCGGCGTACCCCAAAACGTACTGCGAACAAACGGCTGCGTCGTAGACCGAAAGCCCCCTTGCGGCGTTACCGCAGATAAGCCCCGACAACAAGTCGCCGCTGCCCGCCTTGGCAAGCGCGGTCGTGCCGCGCACCGAGAGGGTTGACGACTTGCCGTCGCTGGTTACCGAAACGGCGTTTTTGAGGTGTACTGTTACATTATATTCAGCGGCGAAGTCCTGCGCCACTTTTACCTGGTCTTTCAAAATCTCTTCCGACGAAAGTCCGCAAAGTCTCGACATTTCGCCTATGTGCGGCGTAAGAAGCACCTTTGCCTTGGTCTGCAGAAGCGGCTCTTTGCCGAATTTGGCGAGCGCGTTCAGTCCGTCCGCGTCGATAATCAGCTTGCCCTTATACGACTTCAACAGTGCGCAAACCGTATCGTATGTCTGCTTGGTGCAACCCATTCCCATACCTACGACTATTGCCGACGCGTCCATATGCGGCTTGTCGGGATAAATGCACTGCGGTTCTACCGCCGCCATACCGTACCTGAATTTTTCGGGAACGACTGCGTAAACGTAGCCGCAACCCGACTTCAGCGCCGTGGAAATTGCAAGCGCCGCCGCGCCGGGGTACTCGTCCGCGCCCGCGATAATGCAAGCCGAGCCGTAGTCGCCCTTGTGCGAATTGCGCTTTCTGGGCTTGTAGTAAGCCGCGATATCCTCGTCCTCCGCCGCCTTGGCAAGATTGCCCTCCGCGGCGATACCGATATCTTTAACGACGAGCTTGCCGCAGTAATCGAAGCCTTCGCCGAACACGCAGCCGAGCTTGGGGTTACCGAGCGCAACCGTCATATCCGCTTTTACCGCAACGCCCATAACCTCGCCGTTGTCGCCGTGCAGTCCGCTGGGGATATCCGCGGAAATTACGTACGCTTCGGCGGCGTTAATCTTTTTAACAACGCTTGCAAAGTCGCCCTGCAATTTGCGGTTCAAGCCCGTGCCGAAAATGCAGTCGACGATAATCTCGCCCGCAATCGTGCGGGTATATTTGCCGGTGTAACGCTTTTTCTCGCGCTTACAGCCTGCCGAGAGCTCGTCCTCGAAAGCGTATACCGTGACGGCAAAACCTCGGGCCAAAAGCTCGCGCGCGGCTACGTAGCCGTCGCCGCCGTTGTTGCCCGTGCCGCACACTATAAGCACCTTTTTGGCGTTCAGTCGGCGAGCCGCCGCCTGTACCTCGTCGGCAAGAGCTCTGCCCGCCCTCTTCATTAACACCTCGGAAGGAAGTCCGAAGTTTATGGCGTTTTTGTCCGCCTCGCGTTCCTGCTCGCTTGTCAGATAGATTTGCATTTTAACCTCAACCTCATTTCAGCACTGCTGATTTTTTTGATTTGTCCTTCGATTTCGCACACCAAAGAGCCGTCCCCGTCCACATTGAGAGCCTTCGCCGAAATGCGCTCGCCGTTACTGTCGAGATACACTTCCTGACCGAACCAGTCGACGTACGCCTTGTAGTCCTCCACCGTGTACTGCTTTTTAAGATTTCTTAAAAGACGGTTGCGCACCATTGTCAGACTGAGTTTTCTGCCCTTCTGCTCCCTTAAGCTGGTGGCGATTTCTTTAAGCTCGTCGGGTAGCTCGTTGTTTACGTTCAGCCCTATGCCGACAACCGACGTGCAAACGTTGTCCGCGCCAAGTCGGTTTTCAATGAGCGTACCGCAGATTTTCTTGCCGTTTACAAGCACGTCGTTCGCCCACTTGACCGTGGGTTTAACGCCGTACGACTCGACCGTCCTGCACACGGCTACGCACGCGTTTATCATTATCGAAAATGTGTTTGCAAAGTCGAAATTTTCGTACTTTTTCAAAAGCGATATGTAAAGCCCGCCCTCGTCGGAAACGAAATTTCTGCCGTTAGTACCCTTTCCGCTTATCTGTCTTTCGGCGACCACGACGATATCGTCGTCGAATACGTATTTTTTACAGTACTCGTTGGTACTGTCAATCTCGTCAAGTTCAATAATCTTCATCTTCTCCAAGCCTCTCACTCACACTCTTTACCGCGTCGTATTCGTAGCCCTTGGATACAAGGTAGCGGCAAGCCTTATAAACGTTTTCTTTGGTGAGTTCCTTACCTCTCAAATATTTTTTCAGTGCCGACAAAATCAGTTCTTCGTCGTCCTCGTAATCTTCGAGCGCCTCGCGCACGACTTCCTTTCTAACGCCCCGCTTTAAAAGCTCGACCTCTATTGCGCGCTTGCTCTTGTTGGATATACCGCCTATGTAAGCCTTGCAGTACTCGGCGTCGTTTACGTAGCCGTAGTAGTGCATTTTGTCCATAACGTAATCGACAACGGCGTCTACGTACCCCTTTTTCGTGAGGAAATCGCGCATCTGCTTTTCCGTCTTCAGGCTTGCGGACAAGTGCGTGAGCGCCTTTTCGGTCGCCTGCACCTTTTCGGTTTCGAGCTGAATTTTGTCGAGCTCTTTTTTATCTATTTCCATTCCCTCTTTCAGGCGGTACTTGACAGCCACTTCGAGCTTTATTCCGCAATAAAATCTGCCGTCGATAAAAATGCTGCAACGCGTTTTATCTTTAATCTGCGGTTCGATAGACGTTATTACGGACATAGTAGGGTTATTTTATCATTTGAAATGTGTTTTGTCAATTATTTGACTTTATCTGTCGGCAGATATATAATGTAAAAAAACTATATTTTAAGAAGGTAATTTCTATGTCGGCAAATATAAACTGGGGCGAAATCGGCTTCGGCTATATCAAGACTCCCTACCGCTTCGTTGCGGAATATGTAGGGGGTAACTGGAATAAAGGCGGTCTTTGCGAGGACGACAAAATTGTCATTTCCGAGTGCGCGGGCGTATTGCAGTACGCACAGACGGCGTTCGAGGGTTTAAAGGCTTACACCACCTGCGACGGGCAAATCGTCACCTTCCGCCCCGACCTCAACGCCGAGCGTATGGCGCAGTCGGCGGCGCGCCTCGAAATGCCCGTTCTGCCCGACGGTATGTTCATAGAGGCGGTTGAAAAGGTGGTTGCGGCTAACCGCGACTTCGTGCCCCCTTACGGCAGCGGCGCGACGCTTTATCTGCGCCCGTATATGTTCGGCTCTTCCCCCGTTATCGGCGTCAAGCCCGCGGAAGAGTATCAGTTCAGACTGTTCGCAACCCCCGTCGGTCCTTACTTCAAGGGCGGCGTTAAGCCCATTACTATCCGCGTCTGCGACTTCGACAGAGCCGCTCCCCACGGAACGGGGCATATCAAGGCGGGCCTGAACTACGCGATGAGCCTGCACGCAATCGTCGACGCGCACAAGCAGGGCTTTGACGAGAATATGTACCTTGACGCGGGCACGCGCACATATATCGAGGAGACGGGCGGCGCGAACTTTCTGTTCGTGACCAAGGACGGCAAAATCGTTACTCCCAAGTCGGACAGCATACTGCCCTCCATTACCCGCCGTTCGCTGTGCTACGTTGCGGAAAAATATCTGGGGCTGACGGTCGAACACCGTCCCGTCAAGCTTTCCGAGCTTGCGGACTTTGCCGAGTGCGGTCTGTGCGGAACTGCGGCTGTCATTTCGCCCGTCGGAAAAATCGTCGACCACGGCAAAGAGATTTGCCTGCCCTCGGGAATGTGCGAGATGGGCAAGGTTACAAAGCAACTTTACGATACCCTTACCGGTATTCAGATGGGCAGAATCGAAGCGCCCGAGAGCTGGCTTTACCAAATTAAGTAATATTAAGGCGCGGCGAAAGTTTTGCCGCGCCGTTTTTTTTAAAACTATGTACTATTTACAAAACAGATGGAAGCTTTCACGCGGACGGCTGGTATATTACGGTATACGGTGCGGTGAAAAGCTCAACAAAAACGTTATAAAACTCAATGGCAAGCAGGAAAAACTGCTTGCTTCCCTCCCCTGCGAGCTGACTGCAAAACAGCTCAAAGCTTTGCGCAAGGTCGTGGAAAACCGCGCAATAGCGGAAAACTTGCCCTGCGCAACCCCAAAGAGTTTGCAAGAGGCGAAATTCTGTACGAATTGCAGTGCCAACGATTTTATTATTCCCGGGCTGGAATTTACAGAGAGCGGGCTGTGCGCCATGTGCGAAAGCGCGGAAAAGACGGCAAAGCTCAAAAGCGTCGTGCCCATTATGGACGACTTCCCCCGCAGTAAAAAGTCGCGGTTCGACGTCGCGGTTTTCTACACGGGCGGAAAGGATTCCACCTACCTATTATACTATCTTTCCGAAATAAAAAAGCTGCGCGTGCTTGCGCTTACCTGGGAAATTCCTTACGCTTCCGACAGCGCGTTGAAAAGTTTGGAAAACGCAAGAAAAAAGCTTGATAAAGTCGAGTTTATCACCCGCAGCGTTTGCGCCGAGGATATGCGGACAATCTACAAAAAGCTGTTCGAACTGAACGGCAACACGTGCGCGTGCCCCTCGCTTGCCTACGTTATGTTCTACCCCACTCTGGTCGAGGAGAAAGTGCCGTACTTCGTTGCGGGTAACGAGCCCGCCCAGCTTTTAGGACTGTTCTACAACCGAATGGCGCCCGAGATTGCCTACCGCTTTGCCGACAGCAAGGGGCTGAATTTTTTGGTTAACCTCGGCAGAGTTTTTACCTTCCGTCCGCCGTTAAAGCGCGGTCAGTTCCACACCCTTACAACTATGAAACAGCTCGCTTACGGCACGAGCGCGTTCGTCAAGCGGTCGGGATACCGCAACGAGCTCGTCGAAAACGTGACAGCCGCCATTCATACCGTTCCGCATATGGTCGAGCCGCTTAAAAGAAGCGTGCGCCGCTCGGCTTCAAGCGGGAACATCCCCGCGTTCGTGCAGGTGGACTTCGATAAAATCAGCGGCGGCAAGTACGACTGGACGAAAATCAAGGACGAAATTGCCGAAAAGTGCGGCTGGGTTGCGCCCGAGGACAGCGGCAAGGGTCTGCACACGAGCTGTAAAATCGAGCGGTGTAAGGAATACAGCCAGTTTATAAGATTTTACAATATGCAGAGCACTATGATACCGTTCAGCGCGCTCGAAATTTCGCTTGCTTCCCGAAACGGTAATATCACGCGCGAGCAAGCGGTTTACGAAATCGAAAACACTATGGGCTTTTCTCTGGAAGAAATCCCCGAGTGCGAAATTATGAAAGGATTTTTCGAAAACGAATGAATGCGGTAATTTACTGTTCGTGCACGGGACATAGCAAGGCGGTTGCGGAAATTTTGTCCGCGCGGCTGGACTTTAAGCTTTTAGAATATACCGAGGCGACGGAGAACTACTCCACCGCCGTTGTCGTGTTCCCCGTGCACTGCCAGAGTTACCCCGTATTTATGCGCAAATTTTTCAGGCAACTCAAAGCCGAGCGTGTTGCGCTGATTGCCACCTACGGACACGCTAACGCGGGCAATGCGGTTTACGAGGCGGCAAAGCTTGTCGGCGGCTCGGTGGTCGCCGCGGCTTATATACCCGTCGGGCACTGCTATTTAAACGACGGTTATACTCCGTCCGAGCTTCCAAAGGAACTGATTGAGAAGATTTCAGACCACTCTCCCGTCACACTTCCGCGCCGCAGAAAAACCCCGTTTGCGGGCTTTTTACCTACGTTTAGAAGCAGAGCGTTAGTTAAGATAAATCGCAGTGACAAGTGCGTTGGTTGCAACATATGCGGTAACAATTGCCCTACGGGCGCGATTGAAAAGGGCAAGACAAACGCAAAATGCGTACGGTGTTTAAAGTGCGTAACAAGCTGTCCGCACGGCGCGCTTGAAATTAAAAAAGCGCGCATACTTGCGCGCTATCTTAAAAGAGCCAAACACGAAGAAACTATTCTATTTGTTTAATTTATAAAGCACGTACCCCTCTAAGTTGTCGCTTTCGGATACGGTGATTTTTCTGATATTGAAGTTTTTCATTACCGCGGCAAGCAGCGCCGCGCCGCCGCCTATAAGGTCTGCCGACTTTGTGCATATCGTCGTTTGCCTTATTTCGTCCACAGACATTTTAGTCAAAAGCTTTGAAAAATTTTCGACCTCTTTAACCGTCAGTACCGTGCCGTGTAGCAATTCCGCGTCGTACTCTTTAATACCGTGCTTGATTGCCGCAAGCCGCGTTGCCGTGCCGCCTACCGCGTACATATCGAAGCCCGAAAAATCTTTCTTGCCGTAGTCCTTTATTCTTTCCGCCACAAACGAATTTATTTTGTCCAAATCTCTGCCCGCCGCGTCCAAAATGCGCACCGTGCCGATATTCACGCTCTTGGAATATCGAATTTTTCCGCTAGCGCGGACGGTCACTTCCGTACTCGCGCCGCCGACGTCGATAATTCCTCCGTCGCCGCTACCCATAGCGCCCGCAAGTCCTATCTGCGCCTCGCGTTCGCCGCTTATTATATCGACTTTAATTCCGCACAGCTTTTCGACCTTGTCCGTAAACAGTTCGGGGTTTTCCGCCGAGCGCACCGCCGCGGTTGCAAACGCGTAAACCTTGTCCGCGCCGTCCTCTTTCGCCGTCGCAACAAACTCCGCTACCGCCTGAGCCGTGCGCGCGCACGCCTCATCCGAGAGCCGAGGGGCAAAATTCAAGCCCTCTCCGAGGCGGGTGGTTTTCATTCGCTTATATAAAGTTTTTCCGTCCGCCCACATCATCAGGCGAACGGAATTTGAACCGATATCTATTGCCGCTATTTTCATAATTACTCAACTATTATCGCAAGCACGGCTTCAGTGTCGGGGGTGAGTTCGGGGTCGGGCACGCCAATCATTTCAAAAATCTCCTCCCTCGTATATATGCCCTGCTGTTGCCATTCGATAATTTTTTCATAAATTGCGCCGCGTGCCTCCAACTCCGCGAGCATATCTTCCGCGTTGTTGTATTGAGCTACGTACGCTTGCAACTCCGCTTTGAGCCTGTCTCTGCGGCGTTTTAAAACGCTGATTTGCACGACCTGCGCAATCAGCACGGCAAGAATTATAAAGATAAGCAAGATAGCATTAACAGTGATTGCCGCCACTATTTTGTTGCGTTTTTCCTCGCCCATTCCTCTTTCCCCTACCGGATTTTACTTTTGTAATATTATTGTACACTTTTCTTATGAAAAATGCAATAATTAAATGAATACTTTTTAAATAAATTATAGCTCCGAGCGCACTGCCCGCCAGCATATACAGTCTTATCGAATAAAATTCGAAGGTTACCGACGTGAAAATAAACATTACGGCAAACACCGCAAAGTAAATTAAGTCGCAAAGGCAAGTGAAAATTTTGTCCTTAATCGTGAATTTTGCCTTGTTTAAGCCGCAGACAAACGCGCGCGCGACGTATAAAACGTCGTACACCACGCCGCTGCAAACTCCGCACAGAGCACAGGTTAAAAATATGAAAATCTGCATTATTTAAACAGTCGCTGTTTTAAACTGCCGCCCTTCTGCGCGTACCTGACCGCCGAAAAAAGCCCTACTGCCGAGAACGCGCCCGTAGACTTGGAAAAGGACGTTATTTTCATTTCACTGCCCGAAACTATTATTCTGCCGCCCGCATAAGATAAAACGAGCTGTGTGGGCGAAAAAGATTCCACCGCCTCTATCTGCGTTGCCGTAAAGCGTTTGCGGTTTTCTATCGATATAATATGACCTTGCGTTTCTTCCATAATAATACACCTCGATTTAATATATTTGAGCAAGGTGCATATTATGAAATTTATGCTTTTTTAATTTTCTTTTTCGGTAAGGGTATTACTTCTTTTAATATTGCAACTACCCTTTCAACGAGCTCCGCGTTTTCGATATCGAGAATATAGCACTCCTTTGCGCCCTCGTAGGGATATCCCTTTTCCGCCTCCGCCATTATCTCTTCGAGCTCTTTAACCTCTTTTACGAAAACTGTATTGTCACAGACGGTAAGCACGGGCTTGCCCTCGACGTACACCATATATTCGCCGAACATTTTCTTGTACGTCGCGTCCTCGCCGCGCAGTTGCTCTATTACGAACTGTATATACGATAAATCAGTCGCCATTTGGTTTACCTCCCACGTCTGAATTAAGTGAATTGAGTGACTTAGAAACGAGTAGTTCAAGGCGCGTGAGCACCGACCGAAGGGAGCGTACACGAACGTACGTGACCGAGGCGGCGCGGAACGCAACGACGAAATGCGAAGTTTATAAGTTACTCTAAACCTTTCTTTGCTTTGGCGTTGGCTTTGGCGCGCAGTTCGCTGTCCAAAATACGCTTTCTTATACGGATATTTTTGGGCGTGATTTCCAAAAGCTCGTCGTCGCCGATAAATTCGAGGCACTCCTCAAGGCTCATTTTCTTGGGCGTAATCAGTCTTAACGCGTCGTCGGAAGCCGAGGAACGCGTGTTGGTAAGGTGCTTGGTCTTGCAGACGTTGACGTTGATATCCTCGTTTTTGGGGCTCTCGCCGACGACCATTCCCTCGTACACGGGAGTGCCCGCGCCGATAAACAGCGCGCCTCTGCCCTGAGCGTTGAAAAGTCCGTACGTTACCGCTTCACCCGTTTCGAACGCAACGAGCGAGCCCGTACTTCTGCGGCTCAAATCGCCCTTGTACGGCTGGTACTCGAAGAACACGCTGCTCATTATGCCCTCGCCCTTGGTCGAGGTCAAGAACTCCGACTTGTAGCCGAAAAGTCCTCTTGCGGGAATTAAAAATTCAAGCCTTGTACGCGTGCCGATTGCAGACATATGCAAAAGCTCGCCTTTTCTGTTGCCCATACTCTGGAAGATTGCGCCCGTCGCGTCGTCGGGAACGTCTACAATCAGCCTTTCGACAGGCTCGCACCTGACGCCGTCGATTTCCTTGTACATTACGCGCGGCGTGGATACCTGAAACTCGTAACCGTCGCGGCGCATTTCCTCGATTAATATGGAAAGGTGCATTTCGCCTCTGCCGCACACGCGGTAAGAATCCGCCGAGCCCGTTTCTTCTACTTTGAGCGAAACGTCGCGAAGAAGCTCTCTGAAAAGTCTGTCGCGCAGGTGGCGGGTTGTGACGAACTTGCCGTCCTTGCCCGCAAACGGCGAATCGTTGACCGAAAAGGTCATTTCGACCGTCGGCTCGGTAATTTTAACGAACTTATGCGGTTCGGGGCAGGTCGTAGAGCAGACCGTATCGCCGATATTGATTTTTTCAAGTCCCGAGAAGCAGACGATATCACCCGCTTTCGCCTCTTCGACGGGCTCGCGCGCAAGTCCCTCAATCTGATAGAGATTGACGATTTTACCCGAAACTTTCATTTGCGGGTTGTTGTAGTTGGTTAAAACGACGGCTTGTCCCGCCTTGGCTACGCCTCGCTCTATTCTGCCTATGCCAATTCTGCCGACGTAGTCGTTGTAGTCGATGGACGAGCACAATATCTGCGTTTCGCCCTCCGCGTCCACTTCCATAGGCTGGATATGCTCCAGAATGGTTTCGAACAGGGGCGTTAAGTCCTTGCCGGGCGTGTTCAAGTCCAAGGTCGCCGTGCCGTCGCGACCCGAGCACCAGACGACGGGCGACATAAGCTGGTCGTCGGACGCGTCGAGCTCGAGCAAAAGTTCAAGTATCTCGTCCTGAACTTCGTTCAATCGAGCGTCGGGGCGGTCGATTTTGTTGACGACTATTATCAGTCTGTGACCCATTTCGAGCGCCTTTTGCATAACGAAGCGGGTTTGCGGCATAGGTCCTTCCGCCGCGTCGACCAAAACGAGAACGCCGTTGACCATCATCATTACGCGCTCCACCTCGCCCGAAAAGTCGGCGTGCCCCGGGGTATCGACGACGTTTATCTTAACGCCGTTGTAATGAAGCGACGTGTTCTTTGCAAGAATAGTTATTCCTCTCTCTCTTTCGATATCGCCGCTGTCCATAACTCTTTCTTCAACCGCCTGATTGTCGCGGAAGGTATGGCTCTGCTTTAACATTGCGTCGACAAGCGTTGTCTTGCCGTGGTCTACGTGCGCGATTATCGCCACGTTTCTTAAATCTTCTCTTAACATTTTTTAATCCTCTATATGTATTAACGGTTTTTAATGCTCGATATCACGATAAGCGCAATTATTTCGAGGAAAAATCCGCCTCCGCCTATACCCATCAATATGAAACCGATTATTGCAATTTTTGTTATTGTTCCGTCGGAGAGCGTGCCTACTCGGGCAAACGCGACACCCACCGCCATTGTAAGAAGCAACAGTCCGAGCGAACCAAAAAGCAATATCAATTTGATTTTATCTTTAAGCGGCGTTATCTTTAACGTTCTCTTCGCGTCTTCTTTAAGTTCCTCGGCAACTTCCTTCAGCTCGTGCTTCATATAGCGCCAAGTGTTGACTTTGTTTATAATGCCGAGAACAGTCAGCCCGACTATACAAAAGATAACGCCGATTAAGGATATATATCCTTTGTGATACCTCGCGCCCAGACCTATGCAGACGCCCATTACCGTCAGGCAGACGATTATCCAGATTATATTCGTGCGCCTGCTCATTTAAAATTCAGACTTCGTTTCGCGGTCGAAGAGCTTTAAAATGACGTGCATACAGTCGTGCTCGCCTTTACCGAACTCGTCCGACTCGAAACAAGCCTCGTATACGGCGTTGGTCAAAGGCAGGTCTACCCCGTATTTATCGCCCAGCTCTTTCATTGCCTTAGCCGTCATAACGCCCTCGGCAAGCTTGCCGAAATGCTCGCCCCTTGCGAGCATTTCGCCGTACATACGGTTATGCGAATAGGGCGAAAAGAGCGTTGTTTCATAGTCGCCGAGGTGTGCTAAGCCGTAAGCGGACAGCTCGTTGCCGCCCATAGCTTTTATAAGCCGCGCCACTTCCCTCGCGCCGCGCGCCATTAAAGGTCCTTTCAAACTGACGTAGCCGCAACCGTCGAGAACGCCCGCGATTATGCCCAGAACGTTTTTAGCCGCCGCGCCTATTTCCGTGCCGATAAGGTTGTCGCCGTAATAGAAGCGGATAAGATTGCTCTTGAAGTTGTCCGCAAGGTATTTTTTGAGCTCGGGGTTCGCGCTGTCGATAACCATACAGTTGGGTATTCCCTGCGTGAAAGCCTGAATATGCCCGGGGCCTACCCACACGGCGATTTTGTCCGCTTTAATTCCGCTGTCGGTGAGCACTTCGGAAAGGCGCTTGCCCGTGCTTTCCTCGATACCTTTCATACACAGCACGAAGGTCTTGTCCGCTACGGGGTGTTTTATGACCTTTTGCATAAACTCTCTAAGCGCCTGCGAGGAAATGGAAATTATAATTATATCGCTTGCGGAAAGAGCATACGCAAGGTCGGACGTCAGCGTTATGCTTTTATCCAACGCGACGTATTCGTTTTTGCCATCTTTTTTTAAGATATCGTAAGCCTCTCTGCCCTCTTCGCCGTAGAGTATGACGTCGTTTTTAAGGACGGTCGCCTGATACCATGCGATAAACGAGCCCCATCTGCCGCAGCCGAGCACGGAAATTTTCATTGTTTTTACCTCAGATTTGTTTTCTTTCAATAAACGCGCGGGATAAAGTCACCTCGTCGGTGTACTCTATTTCGCCGCCTATGGGTATGCCGTGCGCAAGCCTTGTGACCGTTACGCCCAACGGCTTTAAAAGCTTGGCTATATACATTGCCGTCGCGTCGCCCTCCACGTCGGGGTTGGTGGCGATAATCACTTCCGTAACTCCGCCGCCCACGCGTGCCAAAAGCTCTTTAATGCGGATATCGTTCGGACCTATTCCGTCCATGGGCGAAATTACGCCGTGCAACACGTGGTAAACGCCCTTATACTCGCGCAGCTTTTCGAGCGCGATTACGTCCTTGGGCTCTTTTACCACGCAGATTATATTGTGGTCGCGCTTTTTGCAGATATCGCAGGTATCCTCTTCGGAAAAGTTGCCGCACACCGAGCAATAGCGCACCTTTTTTTTGCAGTCCAAAATACTCTCGGCAAACTGCCTTGCCTCCGCGGGCGACATATCGATTATCCTGTACGCGTACCTTTGCGCCGTCTTTTTGCCGACCCCGGGAAGCTTTGTAAACTGATTGATTAACCTGCCGATTGGTTCAATGAAAGTATCCATTACAAAAGTCCGTTAAGACCGCTCATTCCGCCGAGAGGTCCCATCTTTTCTTCGTACGCCGCGTCCGCCTTTTTGTAGCCGTCGTTGATTGCCGCCATTATGAGGTCCTCGAGCATTTCGACGTCGTCCTCGTCGGACAAATCGACCATTTCGGAAATTTTACTGCCGAACTCCACGCCGTTTATGACCTTTTTGCCGTTCATATAGATGACGACCGTTTCGTCGCCCTCTTCGCCGCCGCCCGAAAATCCGAGCACTTCCATTTCTTCAAGCTCGGCTTCCGCCTTCTGCATCTGCTCCTGAATTTTCTGAGCCTGCTTCATCATATTCTGCATTCCGCCGTTATTACCGCCTCTGTATGCCATAATAATTACCTCCGAATTTTATTTAATCTGTATGTCCGTACCTTTGAAATTGTCCCTCAGCTCGCCGATTGCTTTTTCGTACTTATCCTCGCCCTTGGGCTTTAAGCGGATATCGAACGAGAACACCCCGAGCGACTGCAACGCTTCGGCTATGAACTGTTTGTTATCCTCGCGGGTAAGCGAACGGTACACCGCGTCGACCGTCGTCAACAGCACGAACGTGTCGCCCTCGAACGTGCTTTCCAAATCCATACACAGTGTGAAGAGCACAGCGTTGCGCCGCGTCGTGCGGAAGAGTCTTATAAATCTGCCGAACAGCGTCGCTTTATCCCTGTCGGACAGCGACCCCACCTGTGCGGGTGCGGAAACCGTCGCCTGCTCGAACAGCGTGCTCTGCGTATCCGCCGCCGTTACGGGCTCACTGTCGAACGGCGAGAAGCTTTCGACCTCCTCGACAACCGCGGGCTTAGCCTTTGGAACGGGTTTTTCCTCGACCGCGGGCTTAGCATTAAGAGCAGGTCTTTCCTCTACCGCGGGAAGAGCTTCCACGGGCGGGCGCATCTCTCGCTTTTCGGGCGCGGGTGCGGGGCGGCTTTCTATCTTTACCTTAACGCCGTCCGCAACCTGCTTTTCGAGCTTTTCTATGCGTGAAAGAAGCGCCTCTATATCGTAGTCCGCGCTCGGCATTGCCGCCCTGATAAGAGCCGCTTCGAGCGTAATTCTGCAGTCTACCGCGTAGCGCAAATCGCCCTCGCACTTAGCTAAAATTTCGGTCGTGCGCAGGATTGTATGCCCTTCCGCGCCGTCCGCAATTTCCTTTAATTTTTCGTATTTGTCTTTGGGCAGATTGACTATATCCGCCGCATTGCGGCACATTTTGACTACCGCAAGGTTGTTCATAAACGACAGCAAGTCGCGAAGGAGCACGCCCACGCCCTTGCCCGTTGCGAGCACGCTTTCGGTTGCGCTCAGCGTTTCGCCCCCGTTTTGCGACACGACAGCGTTAACTATATCGGCAACCGCGAAAAAGTCGGCTTTGCCCAAAACCTTGTTCACGTCGTCGTAAGTCAGCTTGCCCTGCGAGTAGGAAGCGCACATATCCGCAATCGACAGACTGTCGCGCGCACTGCCGTTGCCCGCGCGTGCTATCGCCGCAACCGCCTCGTCCTCGTATTCCTTGCCCGTCTTGTCGTAAACGCTCTTAACGAGCTTTTCGAGGTCGGGTTGGGGTATGAGTTTGAAATCGAAGCGCATACAGCGCGAAAGTATGGTTGCGGGAATTTTCTGCGGCTCGGTTGTCGCCAAGATGAACACCGCGTGTGCGGGCGGCTCTTCCAAGGTCTTCAACACCGCGTTGAACGCCGACTGCGTGAGCATATGCACTTCGTCTATGATATAAACTTTGTACTTGCCGTTTACGGGGGGATACTGCACCTTTTCTCGGATATCGCGCATTTCGTCCACACCGTTGTTCGACGCCGCGTCGATTTCGGAAATATCGAGTGCCGCGCCGCTTGCCAACGCTTTACACGTTGCGCACTTGCCGCAAGGCGAACCGTTCACGGGGCTTTCGCAGTTAATGGCTTTGGCGAAAATCTTGGCGAGCGTGGTTTTGCCCGTGCCGCGCGGTCCGCAGAAAAGATAGGCGTGACCGATTTTGCCCGTCTCTATCTGGTTTGTCAGTATTTTTACTATATGCTCCTGCCTGACTACGCTGTCAAAGCTCGTCGGGCGGAACGTGCGGTAGAATGCGAGATACGCCATTGTTTCCCCTTTTTATTTTGTCAGTATGCCTACAAGCTTGTGCTTTGCGCGCACAAGCGCGTTGTCCGTCTGTTTATAAGTTTTATTGAGCGCGGAACAAATCTCCGCCATACTTGCGCCGTCGATATACATACATATCGCCCTGTATTCGAGCGGCGACAGCGCGCCCTTAATCTTTTTGAAAAACTCGCTCGCCGCCTCGCTGCCGATAAGCAGTTCTTCGGGGCTGAAAGAGTTTTCCGCGCCGCCCTCTTTCATTTCGTTGAAGGGCGTACTTGCGTTAAGGGCGGAGTTCTTGTCGGCGCACGATTTTTTCACCACGTCGAGTATGCGGTTACGTATGCACGCGTGCGCGTACGGAGAAAAGCCGCTTGCGCCCTCGAAGGAAATCATTGCGGAATACAGTCCGCACATACCCTCCTGCACCAAATCTTCGGTGTCGCCGCCAGCGAGGAAAAATCTGCGGGCAACCGATAGCACGCTGTTTTTATAGCGAACGAGCACCTCTTCGCCCGCCTTTTTATCGCCCGCGCGGAAACGCGCGATTAGCTCTTCGTCGCTTACCATTTAACCGCGCCTGCACCTCAACACTTCGTACGCGGCAATGCCCAAAGCGACCGACGCGTTGAGCGAATTGACCTTGCCCTTCATAGGCAGAGAAACTACGAAATCGCACTTTTCGCGAGTGAGTTTTTTAACGCCGCTGTCCTCGCCGCCGATGACCAAAGCAACGTTGCCGTTAAAGTCCGCCTTGTAAATATCCGTGCCGTCCGCCTCCAGCGCGTACAGCCAGTAACCGTTCTTTTTGAGCTCGTCCACCGCGCGGTTTAACGAGTTGACTTTCGCAACCTTTACGTGGTTAGCCGCCCCCGCGGAAATGCGCACGACCGCCTCGGTCACGCTCGCAGAATTTGTCGACTGAATGACTACTCCGTCCGCGCCCGCGCACTCGGCAACCCTTATAATCGAGCCCAAATTATGCACGTCCTCTATGCAGTCGCAGAGTATGATAAAACCGCCGTTTTCGCCCTTAGACCCCATAATATCATCGAGCGAACAGTATTTATAGTCGGAAGAATAGGCGATACAGCCCTGATGCCTGCCGCTCTCGCTTTCCTTGTCGAGTACGCGCCTGTCAACGAACTGAACGCGTATACTCTTTTCGCGCGCCACGGCAAAAATTCTGCCCAAAGACCCCTGAGCGTTCTTTTCGAGCAATATTTTTTCGATTGTCTTATCCGTCTTCAAAAGCTCCAAGACGGCGTTTCTGCCCTCGGTTTTCATTGATTACCACCCTCGATTAGCTGTGCAATTCTGTCGTACTGACCCGTAAGGTACAAAAAGCCCAACACCGCCTCGAACCCCGTCGAACGGTTGTAGTCGGCAACCGACGCGCTTTTACTTTTCGTGCTCTTTTTAGCGTTGCGACCGCGGTGAAAAATGTCCTCTTCCTCTTCGGTGAACGCGCTCTCTATCTTAAATAAAAGCTCGCTTTGCCCCTTTGCCGAGACCGCCGCGGAAGTGTGCTTTTGCAGCTCGTTGAGCTTGTCGTCGCACTTTAAAACCTCGCGCTCGCGGATATACAGCGAGTACACCGCGTCGCCCACGAAAGCGAGCGTTACGGGGCTTATCTGCCTCGCGTTTTCTTTACTTATCTTAGTAAACAAATCAAACATAGTTATACAGTTTAATTATAACACCTTGACATAAAAAAATCAACTTTTCAATAGTATATAGCGTGAAAACCTTGTTTGTTAAAAAAAGTTTTTTGATTGCGATTGCGGTAATTATCGGCTTGGGAATTTGCCTGGGTCTATGCGCGGGGTTTGCCGCAAAAGAGGCTTCAGCTATCAACCCGAATATGCCGACCGTGGTTATCGACGCGGGGCACGGCGGTATAGACAACGGCGTTCAGGGAGTGAACACCAAGACGGACGAGGCGGATATCAATCTTGCCATCGCCCGCTTTTTAAAGGGCAATTTTACCGCGGCGGGCTTTAACTGCGTTATGACGCGCACCAACGAGGCGGGGCTGTACGGCGACACCTCCAAGGGCTTTAAAATGCGCGATATGAAAAAGCGCAAGGATATTATAGAAAGCTGTAATGCGGATATGGTCATATCCATTCATCAAAATTCCTGCTCCCTCCCCTCCAAGCGGGGAAGCATAGTTTTCTTCGAAAAGTCGAGCGCGGAAAGCGGCGAGCTTGCGGCGAACATACAAAACGAACTCAACGCTCTGCCGCAATGCAAAAAGCCCTCGAGTGCACTGCACGGCGATTACTATATGCTCAAATGCACACAGAGCCCGTCGGTGATTGTGGAGTGCGGCTTTCTGACCAACCCCGAGGAAGACAAACTTTTAAACGACGAAGCTTACCAGCGCGCGGTTGCCTACGCGATTTTCAAAGGTGCTGTAAGCTATTTTGCTAATAAGTAAAAGAAAGCGCCGCGGCGAAAAATTCGCCGCGGCGCTTAATCTATTTAGCTTTATCCATTAATACCCCAACTTACTGGACGCTTTGAAATATTCCAATAAGTATCCCAGCCATCGGGTTTGCTTTCTGCTTCACATCTAATTTTGAGTTTGCTACAACCATTGAACGCTGACTCACCGATACTCGTCACGCTATTAGGTATAGTTATGTTTGTGAGCCCGCTACAACCACTGAACGCATATTTACCTATACTCTCCACACTGTCGGGTATATTAATTCTTGTAAGGCCAACACAACCACTAAATGCGCTATCGGATATTTTTGTTACGCTATTTGGTATAATGCTGCTCTTACACCCTAAAATTAGAGTTGCACCACCTTTTGATAATAAGCAATTATTATCGCTTCTATATAGTTCGTTGTTCGTATCAACCTCTATGTATTCAAGTTTACTGCAACCGTAGAGTGCTTTCCAAATACTTGCTTCACTTTTACCAATGCTTATAGACCTAAGTCCACTACAATTTTTGAAAGCATCTTCACCAATATATGTAACGCTGTCCGATATTGTCAAATACGTAAGCCCGCTACACCCTTCAAATGCCGAAGAGCTAATGCTTTCGACACTGTTGCCCATGGCTATGCTACTGAGCCCACTACAGTTTTTAAATGCCTGAAAACCTATACTTTCCACGCTATTAGGTATAGTTATGTTTGTCAAGCCGCCACAACCAATGAACGCCCAACTATTTATCTTTGTCACGCTTTCTGGTATTATGCTGTTTTTGCACCCAAAAATCAACGTTTTTCCATCTTTTGTTAATATACAGTCGTTTACGCTTTTATATGTTTTGTTGTTTGCATCAACATAAACCCATTCAATATTACCACAATCATTAAAAGCAGTATCATATATTCGCGTAATGCTATTAGGTATGGTAATACTCGTAACTCCGTTAGAATTATAGAAGTCACCTATTACCGTAACAGGCATACCATTATATTCGGCCGGAATAACTATGTCGCCTGATACGCCATCACTAAGTGTACTTACCGTATATGACTCTCCATCAAAATTTAATGAATAATATAATTCTCCCTCATCACCAAAAAAACACCCTACAAGACAGAAACCTAAGGTACACATAATAATTGTCATTGCCACAACTAAAAAAGTTAGAAGTCTTTTTCTCACACTTATTTTCTCCTTTTGTTATTTTATTACAATAATTATATTCTAATTATAATTAGAAGCAAAGCAATTCAAACTAATTATTGTTAGAATTTTTGTATGCGAGAATTTGACATTAAAATCTTTGGCGAGAGATTGAAATATCTAAGGACGGAAAAAGGCATCGGGCAGAATTTGCTGGCTGAACAGTTACAGTTAAGCAACGCTTCGGTCAGTTATTGGGAAACGGGCAAACAAATTCCGTCTGCCGAAGTTGTTTTTAAACTTGCAATGTTCTTTAACGTTTCCGCAGATTATCTTTTGGGTATAACAAACGATTAAATAAAATAAGCCCCGCGGCACTATGCCGCGGGGCTTTTGTTTTGTTGCGATTAAGTTTGAATTTAAGCCAAAGCAATTAAAGGACTTGGCTGAGGCGACACGCCTCTTAGTTCAATTTTTCCAAAAGGCGGAAATCAACACCCTTGTCGCTGATTTTTATAATTTCTACCTTTACGGTGTCGCCGATATTTACAACGTCCTCTACCTTTTCAACGCGCTTGTTGGAAAGCTTGGAAATGTGTATCATACCGTCCTTGCCGGGTGCGAACTCTACGAACGCGCCGATAGGAATTACTCTTACAACCGTGCCGACGAACATATCTCCGACTTCGGGGTCGTGAGCTATCGAAAGGATAATCGCCTTCGCTCTTTCCGCGTTCTCGATAGGACCTACCGCCGAAATATAACCTCTGCCCGAATCGTCGTCGTTGAACTCGATTTCCGTGCCCGTCTCTTCCATAATCTTCTTGATTACACAGCCCTGCTTGCCGATAACGTCGCCGATTTTGTCGGGAGAAATTTCGAAGCTGATAATCTTGGGTGCGTATACGGAGAGCTGGGGCGCAACTTCGGGAACACATTCGAGCATCTTAGCCAAAATGACCTGTCTGCCCTCGTTCGCCTGATTGATAGCCGTGTGCATAATCTCTTCGGATATGCCCTTAATCTTGATATCCATCTGAATTGCGGTAATGCCCTTGGTCGTGCCCG
>CAYXTN010000029.1:0-18773 GCA_964468085.1 uncultured Clostridia bacterium
AAGCCGGTGAACGTAGAGACCTTGAGAATATAGCCAATTTAAACGTAGTTAATTTCGGGGAAACCGATGAAAAAACCGGGGAGCTGCTCGAGCCGGCAAGTTATTACGGTCAGTACGTAAAGCTGGTAATGACCGAACGGTATGAAACAAACACAAACGACGGTGTATTTACAACGGTATCGCTGATAAATCTTTATGAAGACACCACTAAAAAGGTAACTCCCTCCGGAGATGCTATGCAGAGTTTGTCTTCAACCGCACCGAATAAAGACGTGTTTGCCGACTTAAATTTAGGCGAAATAGTCGACGTGCAAGGAGCAGTGGATATAGCCGGTGAATATGTAGAACCGAGTGCTCCCGGGAAATCAAACGTCGGCGCGGTGGTAGCGATAGTTATTGTCGTTGTCGTATTGTTGGCAGGAGCCGGAGTAACCGTTTTTGTGTTATATAAACGCGGAATAATAAAAATTGGCGGCAATAACAATGCCGATATAGTCAGCGAGCCGAAAACAAAGGCTAAGACTCCGAAAGCAACTGCTAAACCGAAGGCAAGCACAACTGCTCCGAAAGCAACGACTGCTGCTCCGAAGGCAACGACGACTACCACGGCTAAACCTGAGGCAAAGCCTGCGGCGACTGCTACGGCTAAACCTGCCACAAAGCCTGCGGCAAATGCTACGGCTAAACCTGCTACAAAACCTGCGGCAACTACTGCGGCTAAACCTGCTACAAAGCCTGCTACAAAACCTGCGGCAACTGCTACCCCTAAGAGTACAGCAAAGCCTACGGTAATTGATGCAAAGCCGACGGCAAAGCCCGTAACAAAGCCGGTAACTAAGCCTACGACAAAAAAGTAAATAAGTATAATTTACCACACGCAATAAAGCCTTCCCCTTAGCGGGAGGGCTTTATTAGCATAAATGAAAACCCCGCGACTATCGCGGGGTTAAAAAAAGGCTTTTGACGACTACTATTTTTCGTAGACTTCGCGCTTTAAGATGGCAATGTAGGGCAGATTTCGGTATTGCTGGTCGTAGTCCAAGCCGTATCCCACGATAAATTCGTCGGCGATTTCGAAGCACGAAAAGTCGGGTTTTATATCCGCTTTTCTTCGCGAGGGCTTGTCTAAAAGAGTTACAGAGGTGAACGATTTCGCGCCGCGCCCCAAAAGTAAGTCGCGCAGTTTTAAAAGGGTGTTGCCGCTATCTATAATGTCCTCTACAAGAATTACGTCGCGCCCCTCGACGGACTCGGATAAGTCCATTAAGATTTTGGGCATGCCCGAGCTTTGGGTGGAAGAGCCGTAGGAGGAGATGGTCATAAAATCAATCTGCACGGGCGTTTTCATTGCGCGCACAAGGTCGCAAAAGAACATTACACTGCCCTTTAACACGCTTATGCAGAGCGGGTTTTTGCCCGCAAAGCGGTTATCGAGCCAGACCGCCGCCTCTTTGACTTTTTCTTTGATTTGTTCTTCCGACAAATACACGCACTGAAAGTTTTCGTTCATACTTACAAAATTCCTTTAATAAAGTTTTCCCGCCAAAAATACTTTGGCGGGAAAATGGCGCAGAGAGAGGGATTTGAACCCCCGGATAGTTGCCCATCAACGGTTTTCAAGACCGCCGCGTTCGACCGCTCCGCCATCTCTGCGTTTATACTAAGTTGTCTGCCGTTCGCGGAGTGTCACGAAGTACCACTCAGCCATCCTTCCGAAATAGCAAAATTATTCTATCAAAAGGGGGCGGGGTTGTCAATTGATTTAAAGGGTGGTGATAATCTAAAATTAGTTACATTATAATATATTGTGTGCGTTGGGTGAATAAAATCACATAATAATTGACAACTTTAATGCGAAAACGTTGACAAAATGCGTTTTGCGGCGTATTATGTAAACATAGTTTGTTTTTTGTAAAAAAGGGCTAGCCCTTTTCCGTGTACACAGTACACGGAAAAACAACGTTAATCAGTTAAAAAAATAAAAAATATAAAAAAGGAGAATTTTTTATGGCAGAAAACAACAAGAAATTCAACATTGTAAGTATCATTATACTTGCTGTGTTGGGAGTAGCGCTCATTATGGGCATCGTAGGTATTTGCATTGACTGGCTTAACGCAACTACTGAGGCAATGGGTGTTAAGGTGTCCAATGCTACCAAACTTGCGGAGATGGTAAAGGATAACAAAGAGTACAAAGATGCTATGGGTAAAGATGCGTACTTAGGTATTGACGCAGTGCAGGCATTCGGCATTATCACAATAATTGCTGCAGCTCTTACCGCAGTTTCCTACGTAGTAAGCAAGTTCGTTGATATCAAGGCTCTCAAGTTCGTTACTATCGGTTGTGCTGTTGTTCTCATCGTTTCCGCACTTCTTGCTCTTATTCTTACATTCACCTGCACTAACAGTGATATGTTCAAGGCATTGAAAGAAGAAGCTGAAAATTATGGCGGCAAGATAACCTATATGCCCGCGGCAGGCGCTTGGCTTCTTTCCATCTTCGGTATCGTTGGCGGCGCTGCCGGCGTTTACGGCGGCATCAAGGGCTAAGCCTTAACAAAACAAAATTACATACAAAGAGGACGCGGTCTCCGCGCCCTCTTTTTTGTTGTGAAAAAATTTGTGACGAAACGCTTGACAACTACAAAACAATATATTATCATATGAATAACAATTCATAAGTTAAGCCCCGACAGCATATACTGTTAAGGGGGAGGAGTAAATATGTCGGACAGCATAAAGGAAAAACTTGAGCACGAGGAGCGCATGCGCTGTGCCTTGGAGAGTATGCCGGGCGAGGACGATTTAGCAGAGCTCGCCGCGCGGTTCAAGGCTATAAGCGAGCCGTCGCGCCTTAAAATACTTTTGGCGTTATCCTGCGGCGAGCTGTGCGTCGAGCACTTAACGCAGGCGGTGGGCGGCAATCAGAGCGCCGTTTCGCACCAGCTCAAAACGCTTAAAGACCACCGCATAATAAAGTGCCGCCGCGCGGGCAAACAGGTCATTTATTCGATTGCCGACGGACATATCCTGACGATGATTTCGGTGGCGAAGGAGCATTTGAACTGCAATGATTAAGAAATACAAAATAGAGGGATTGGACTGCGCCAACTGCGCGCGGGAGCTCGAAGAAGAGCTTAACAAGATAGAGGGCGTTGCGAGCGCGACCGTCGATTTTATGGCGGGCAAAGTCATTTTGGACTGTGCCGAAAACGCGATTGCCCCCGCACTATACTGCTGTAATCACTTCGAGGACGCGAAAATCGTCGAGGAAGAGGGGGCGGCTGAAGTTACCGCCGACTGCAAGAAAATCAAGATTGCAAACCTGTGCTGTGCCAACTGCGGGCGCGAACTCGAGGAGGAGCTGAATAAGCTCGACGGCGTTTCCGCGACGGTCGATTTTATGAATATGACCGTAATTTTAAAGGCGGGCACGCGCGAGGCTTACGATAAGGCGGTGTACTGCATAACCCACTTCGAGGACGTAAAAATCGTCGAAGAGGGGGGCGGCAAAAAGAAGAGTGTTTTCAAAGAAAACCTGGTCGATATAATCGCAGTGATTGTTTCCGCGGCGTTCTTTATTCCCGCGGTCGTTCTCGATTTTTTAAAGCTCGGCGGTGCGGTAACTTACGTAACTTACGCGCTGTACGGAGTAGCGTTCGCGGCGGCGGGCTATATCGTTTTGTGGAACACCGTGCGCAACATTTCGCGCGGCAGAGTGTTTGATGAAAACTTTTTAATGACTATTGCCTCGGTCGGCGCGGTGGTGCTGGGAATTACGACGGGCGACGGTCTTTTCGAGGGCGTTGCGGTAATGCTCTTGTACCGCATAGGCGAGCTGTTGCAGTCGGTTGCCGTCGGTTCGTCGCGCCGCTCGATTACTCGCCTTATGGACTTAAAGAGCGATACGGCTACGCTTATAAAGGGCGACGAACAGCTCATAGTTGCGCCCGAAAGTCTTTCAATCGGCGACAAAATTTTAATCAAAGCGGGCGAGAAAGTGCCCGTTGACTGCCGCATATGCCTTGGCGAAACGGCTCTGGATATGAAATCTTTAAACGGCGAGGCGATGCCGCGCGAGGTGAAAGCGGGCGACGAAATTCTGTCGGGCGCAATCAATATTTCGGGCGTAATCACCGCCGAGGTTATACGCGAATACAAAAATTCCGCGGTTTCCAAAATTTTAGAGCTGGTTGAAAACTCGACCGCGAAAAAGGCTAAGCCCGAAAAGTTCATTACCAAGTTTGCAAAGTACTACACCCCCGCGGTAGTGGTTGCCGCGCTCATCGTGGCGGGCATCGTGCCTACGGTTATCTGCGCCGTGGCGGGTGCGTATACCTGGGCGACCTATGCGGACTGGCTCTACAAGGCGCTGTCCTTCCTCGTTATTTCCTGCCCTTGCGCATTGGTTATTTCCGTGCCGCTCGCCTATTTCGGCGGCATTGGAAGAAGCGCGAAAGACGGTATTTTGGTCAAGGGCTCGACCTGTATCGACGAGCTTGCAAGGGCGACGGTCGCCGCGTTCGACAAGACGGGCACGCTGACCGAGGGAGTGTTCGCTGTCAAGTCGTACTCGTCGGAGGAAGCGTTGAAGCTTGCCGCCTGCGCCGAAAAATTCTCTTCCCACCCCATAGCCGCGGCGTTTAAAGACGTGGAAACCGAGTACGTTGCCGAGGGCGCGAAAGAGGTGGCGGGCAGAGGCGTGACCTGCACCGTAAACGGCAAAACTCTGCTGTGCGGCAACGCTCAGCTTTTGGAAGAAAACAACGTTGAATTTACCGCCAAGGAAAGCGCTTCAACGCTCGTATATATAGCGTTGGACGGCGCATATGTGGGGGTTATCGAGATTGACGACCGCATAAAGGCGGGTGCGGCGGAGGCGATTGCCGAGCTCAAAAAGGGCGGCGTTGCGGGCGCATATATGCTCACGGGCGACAACGCGGCGCGCGCCGACGGAGTTGCCAAAGAGCTCGGTTTGGACGGAGTTTTCGCAGGTCTCTTGCCCGACGAAAAGCTCGAAAGGGCGCAGGCGTTAAAGGCGCAGGGCGGACTTATCTACGCGGGCGACGGCATAAACGACGCTCCCGTAATGACGGTCGCAAACTGCGCGGTATCGATGGGACGGGTAGGCAGTGACGCGGCAATCGAAGCGAGCGATATAGTGCTCGTATCCGACAATCTGAAAATGCTGCCCAAGGCAAGAAAGATAGCCAAGGGCACGCGCAGGATAGTGGTCGAGAACATTGTCGGCTCGCTTGTGGTCAAGTTTGCGATAATGGCTCTGAGCATTGCGATACCGTCGTTCCCGCTGATTGTTTCGATTTTCGCCGACGTCGGCGTTATGCTGATTGCGGTCTGCAACGCTTTAAGAACTGCGTTGATTAAATAAAAAAAGAAGGGGGTGCGGGAAAACCGCACCCCTTAATTTTATTTAATTTTGCCGAACCTTATATGGTCTATAAGCTTTGTTATTGCAAACGAAAAGACGTACGCGCCCAGAACCGTAAAGAAGGAAAATCCCGCCGTAAACGCGTCGCATTTTAAAATAATCTGTAAGATATTGCCGTTGTGAAATATATTTTGCTGAAACCAGACAATCGCCCAAGGCGGCACAATCAGCAGTATCAGCGAAAATACAAGCGGAATACCCGCGGCGTCGACTACGGGTATAAACGAATACGTGTTGCCGAGTGCGAGAAATCCGCCGCCGATAAAGAAAACTCCCAGAAACGGCGGGATTTCCGGTATCCACAGATAGTGCGCAACGACCAGCATAATTCCCGCAGTGAGTATCAGAAGCGCCATAAAGGTTGCGGGTATTTCCTTAATAAATTTTTTGCGCAGTTCGTTTTTGTCCGTAACGCCGATTTTCATTGCGGTCATCTGACCGCGAAGCGCCTTTTTTAGAGGCGCGTATTCATCCTCGGGCAACTTTACGGGGAACTCTTTGATATCTCCGTCGGTTTTCAACATTAACAGCAGTTCGTCTTCGCGCTTGTAAACGTGCAGTTCGACAAGCTCGCGGCATATTATTTCTTCTCTGCCGTAAACCGTCCACACGACGTAGTCGGGGGTAACGTCTATACGGTTTTCTCTTTCCTTGCGCATATCGGCTATCTGCAAGTCAAGCTTCATCTGCGCAAGATGTCTTCTTTGCATAGCGTCGCGCCCGCGCACTAAGTTGTGCTTGAACGCCCACCGCAAAACGTCGCCCCAGCCCATAAATACCGAGATGAGCAGAATTGCAACGCAAGCCGCAATTATTATGAACGACGGCAATAGGTGCAAAAGCGTTTTGCCGACGTTAGTCGTTGTGCAAAGCTGATAGGTAAGCGCGGTTATAAACCATACGCACAGCAGCATAGCAAACCCGAAGAGGAATACGCGTTGAGGTGCGAAAGTCTTTCTGAATTTCTGACCTTTCGGCAAATCAATCCACGTCCGCGCGTCGCTGTAAGAATACAAAAGCTTGCCCAAATCGCCGTGACACTCTTTAAACGACTGTCCTTTCAGCAATTGCGTACATTCGTCGAAATCGCGTTGCCCGCGGTTTTTTTCGTATTCTTCACGCCATTCGCGTGCTCGTTTTTTTTTGGCTTTGTTATAATTACGTTGCCGTTTACTTACTTTCTTCTTCATTAAAAGAATTATATCACATTGCTTTACGCATTTCAACAGTTTTAAAACTTCCGTCGGGGTTGACTATCCGCGCCGCGCTATGATAAAATACGGCTATGAAATACGTTTTATCTCTCGACCAGGGCACGACGAGTACCCGCGCCATTATCTTTAATAATAAAGGCGAGATTGTCGGCAGCGCTCAGCAGGAATTTAAACAGATTTACCCCAAGGCGGGCTGGGTTGAGCACGACCCGACCGACATTATCGGCTCGGCGGTCGGCGTTATCGCCGAGGCTTTGATACGCGCGGACATAGTCGTTAGTGACCTTGCCGCAATCGGTATAACCAACCAGCGCGAAACGACGGTGGTGTGGGATAAGGTGACGGGCGTGCCCGTGTGCAACGCAATCGTGTGGCAGTGCCGCCGCACCGCGGATATGGCGGAACGGTTGAAATCGGAGGGGCTGACAAACTTTATTTACGACAGGACGGGGCTTGTGCCCGACGCGTACTTTTCGGCGACAAAAATCAAGTGGATACTGGACAACGTTTGCGGCGCGCGCGAACGTGCCGAGCGTGGCGAACTGCTTTTCGGTACGGTCGACACCTATTTGATGTGGAGGCTTTCGCGCGGCAAAATTTTTGCCACCGACTACACTAACGCCTCGCGCACGATGCTATTTAACATACACACTTTGAGGTGGGATAAGGAGCTTTTAAAGCTCTTCGATATTCCCGAAAGCATGTTGCCTTCCGTCAAGCCGTCGAGCGGGCTTTTCGGGTATACCGACAAGGGCGTTATCGGCGGCGAAGTGCCGATTAGCGGCGTTGCGGGCGACCAGCAGGCGGCGCTGTTCGGTCAGCTTTGCGTGAGCGAGGGCGACGTCAAAAACACCTACGGAACGGGCTGTTTCCTGCTTTTAAACACGGGCGACAAGGCGGTCAAAAGCCGCAACGGACTAGTCACGACTTTGGGCGCGAGCGCGGGCGGAAAACCGCCTTTCGTTTTAGAGGGTTCGGTGTTTGTGGGCGGTGCGGTCGTGCAGTGGCTGCGCGACGAGTTGGGGCTAATTTCCTCCGCGGCGGAGAGCGGGGAGTGGGCGCAAAGGGTTTCCGACACAGGTGGCGTGTACGTCGTACCCGCGTTTACGGGGTTGGGCGCACCCCACTGGGACAGCGGTGCGCGCGGGGTTATCTGCGGCATAACGCGCGGCACGGGCAAGGCGCATATAATCCGTGCGGCATTGGAAGCTATTGCCTATCAGTCTGCCGATTTGGTTGCGGCTATGGAGCGTGACGCGGGCATAAATATTAACTCTCTGCGCGTGGACGGAGGCGCGTCCGCTAACGATTTTCTTATGCAGTTTCAGTCGGACATTCTTGGCGTAAAGCTTACCCGCCCCGCGGTTGTGGAAACGACGGCTCTCGGCGCGGCGTACCTTGCGGGGCTTTCCTGCGGGTATTGGGGTAGCGTTGAAGAGCTTAAAAGTCAGCGAAAAGTCGAGCGCGAATTTGTGCCGTCAATGAACGAAGAGGACAGAGCGACGGCGCTGGCGGGCTGGCGGACGGCGGTTGCGCGCGCAAGACTGAAATAAGGAGCTAAAATGCGTTCGTTGGCGCATATATGCGGGGTAATTGCAGAAAATATAGGTATATTATGGTAGATTGCATTATTATCGGTACGGGTGCGGCGGGCGTTTCGGCGGCGCTTACACTCAAGGCTCTGAACAAAAATTTCATATGGTTGGGCAACAAAGAGTTGTCCTTTAAAATTCGCGGCGCGGAAAAAATCAAGAACTACGCGGGACTTCCTTCCGTTTCGGGCAGTGAGATGGGGGCGGCGTTTTTGAAGCAGATTTCGGCGGAGGGCATAGAGATAACCGAGGGTAAGGTCAACGGGGTTTACCCTGCGGACGGCGGCTATTCCGTTATGTGCGGGCAGCAGGTCTACGAGGGGAAAACGGTCATTCTTGCCACGGGCGTCGAGGCGGTCAAGCCCGTAAAAGGCGAGGTCGAGTTCTTGGGCCGCGGCGTAAGCTACTGCGCCGTGTGCGACGGTTTTTTGTATAAGGGCAAGGATATTGCCGTGGCAATCGACAGCGACGACGAGGAGAGCGAGGTTAAACTGCTTGCGGGGTATGCGCGCACCGTTCGTCTTTTCCGCTTGAAAAAGTGCAACGAAATCGCGGGCGAAAATATCGTCAACGAGGAGGGAGTTATAACCGAAATCAAGGGCGATATGCGCGCTCGTGCGGTCGTGTGCGGGGACAGGGAAATCGCGGTCGACGGAGTGTTTATGTTAAAGCAGTCGGTCGGCGCGGACAAGCTTGTTCACGGATTATTGACGGAGGGCGGGCACGTGGTCGTCGACAGGGCGTGCGCCACCAATCTTGCGGGCGTTTTTGCCGCGGGCGATATCACGGGCAGACCGTACCAGTATGCTAAGGCGGTGGGTGAGGGCAACGTTGCCGCGTACTCGGTAAACGCGTATTTGAGCGGGGTCGGGCGCACCGAAAAAAGCGGTGTGTAAAATAATTTTAAATTGATAAATTAGCGTTAAAAATGAGTTGACATAAAAAATTGTATTTGCTATAATCGTTTAGCATTGAGTTGTGCGTAACCTGCTTTTTTTAGGTCAAATCTTAAATGCAGACAATGCGGGTGTAGTTCAATGGTAGAACACTAGCCTTCCAAGCTGGTTGCGTGGGTCCGATTCCCATCACCCGCTCCAAAAAACAAAGGCTTGGCGCTCACAACTTACAGTTTATGCGCCCGTAGCTCAGCAGGATAGAGCAACGGCCTTCTAAGCCGTGTGTCGGGGGTTCGAGTCTCTCCGGGCGCACCAAAGTTGCGCATAGGGAGACGAGAACCGAGGTTCGCCCGCCCGACGTAGTCGGTCGCACGAAGCGTAGCGTAGTAGTCTCTCCGGGCGCACCAAAGTTGCGCATAGGGAGACGAGAACCGAGGTTCGCCCGCCCGACGTAGTCGGGCGCACGGAGCGATAGCGTAGTAGTCTCTCCGGGCGCACCAGTTATTAGAGATGATGGCGGGCGTAGCTCAATCGGTAGAGCGCCAGATTGTGGCTCTGGAGGTAGCAAGTTCGAAACTTGTCGCCCGCCCCATTTAGTTTTTGTTGGGGTGTCGCCAAGCGGTAAGGCACGGGATTTTGATTCCCGCATTCGTAGGTTCAAATCCTGCCACCCCAGCCAAACTTTGAAAAGTTATGGCCCATTAGCTCAGTTGGCAGAGCACTTGACTTTTAATCAAGGTGTCCCGGGTTCGAATCTCGGATGGACCACCACAAAATAAACAATCCGCCCTAGGCGGTACATAATATGCAGCTTTAGCTCAGTTGGTAGAGCAACTGACTCTTAATCAGTGGGCCCAGGGTTCGAGTCCCTGAAGCTGCACCACGAAAAACCTAAGTCGAATACGGCTTAGGTTTTTTCGTGGTGTGAATTGAGTTTGAACTGCGTAGCGTAGTAGTCACCTTTATAAATTTTTTATGTTTTTACTGAAAAAACCGTATTTAGAATTGTTTTATATTGTGAAAGCGCTAAAATTACGATATATCGGAGAACAATTTAAATGTCACTTGACGGGCTTATGAAAAAACTTGCAAACGGGGACATGTCCGCATTTGCAGGCATATACGAGAAAACCAAAAAGGCAGTGTATTATACGGCGCTGTCCATTTTAAGAGATTTTCATTTAGCGGAAGACGTTATGCAATCGACCTATTTAAAGGTAATTAATAATGTAAATTCCTACCGTGCGGGTACGGACGCTGCGGCATGGATAAAGAGAATCAGTCGCAACGAGGCGTTGAATTTAAAAAAGAAACGCGAGCATGAAGCTTATGTTGATGAAAATCAAAACGTTGACGTTTTCGGCACGGTACAGCCCGACGATTACAGACTCTTAATAGACCTTGCGCGCAAAATTCTGGCGGAGGACGAGTTTGAAGTTTTAATTTTGGTTGCGTCTGCGGGGTATAAACGGCGCGAGGTTGCGCAGCTTCTCGGAATGCCGATTTCTACGGTGACTTACAAGCTTAATTGTGCAACTCAGAAAATGAGTAAAGCATTGCAGGATTAGAGGTAAAGTATGAAAGAGAAAGATTTGTTGAAAAAAATAAAAGAAGAAAGCGACCGCCTCGTTCCCGACGTTTACGATAAGGTCGTTAAAGCGGCAAACGCTCAGGGGCTTTTAAACGGTCGCGCTGACACTTCGGAAGCTTCTTCCGACGGCAAGACGGTTGCGCTCGGCGGTTTCAAACGCAAAGCGATAGTACCCGTTGCGATTGCGGTGGTTGTTGCGGCGGGACTTGCCATTGCTCTGCCGATTGCGTTAAAGGGAAATTTCAATGAAGGCGATTCGCCCGCAATCGAAGTTCCGCCCGGTCCTCCGTCCCCGCCAAAACCCGAAGACAAAGATGCGGTTGTATATAAGGGAATGTCCGCGTCGGCAAACGCACAGGTTAATACGGCACAAACGAATGCCGTTTTAACGTCGGCAAAGGTATCGGACGAAGTGTCCGTGCAATCCGAATACAGCGCCTACCGCAACGAAGATTTCTATATCAGTGTTAAGTTCGAAAACCCGAAAAATTATGCAATTCTCGGACTGACTATCACGTATTCGGGAACAACCAACCTGTTCCCTTGCAGTAGCTTTGAAGACAGCGGCGACAGTGAGAACGTATTCGTAAGAGTGGAAGCCAAAAAATCGGTTGCAACCGACGTAACGGCGGTATATACGATTTCCAATATAACGTATAGCGACGGTAAAGAGATTAAATCTGCGGTCTATGCGGAAGGTGCGAATACTTCTATAACCGTTGCAATAAACGAATACGGCACGGACGTTGAAAAAACGCAAGCCGTTACGGGAACAAAGCTGAATTGCCTTGACGACGGTATGTTGTCGGAAGACGGGGTGTTGATAATTCCGCAGGGAATTACCGAAATCGGCAGATATGCCTTTGCCTATGACGAAAGCATTAAAGAAATTATAATCCCCGATACCGTTGAAACGATTGACGAAGGAGCGTTTTACGACTGTTTGTCGGTGGAAAAGGTTACAATCGGTTCGGGAATAGTATTTATAGATAAAAACGTATTCCACAACTGTGAAAAAATATCTTACGTAAATTATACGGGAACGCTGACCGACTGGTGCAAAATCGACTTTGCCTATACCGCAAGCGAACAGGCGGAGAGAATGAAAACGGACACCGCTGAAAAAGCTATCAGGTATTCCAACCCCACGTTCTTTGCGCACGACCTTCATATTAACGGCGAGCTTGTTACGGAAGTAATTGTACCGCAGGAAATAACCGCGTTAAAATATGCAGTATTTGCACGTTGTACGTCTATTACAAAAGTCGTACTGCACGAAAACGTTAAAACCATAGGTTATTATGCGTTCGTAACCTGTACGGGCATAAACGAGCTTGATTTGGGCGGTGTGCAGGTAATAGACGTTTCGTCTTTTGACGGCTGTTACGGAATTACGCGCTTAACTCTGCCCGAAACCTTGCGGGAAATAAAAAGCGGGGCTTTCCGTGCGGCTGAGAAAATTATCGAAGTTTATAACTTGTCCGAACTAAATCTTGACATAGGAAGGGCTACCAACGGGTACGTTGCCAAATATGCCAAACACGTATACGACGAAGTTCCCGCCGAAAGCAATTTTTTAACCGATGAAGACGGTTTCGTATGGTATACGAACCCCGATATCGGATGGGCGATATTTCTTGTGGGGTACGTGGGAACGAAAACGGAAATAACCGTTCCCCTTACGTACGAAGATAAATCGGTAATTTTGAATGAATGCGCTTTTGCCGGCAACACAGTTTTGGAAAAAGTGACGTTCGAGGAAGGCTTTGACGCGATACCCAACCGCTTGTTTGCATATTGTTTTACCTTGAAAGAGGTTATTTTGCCGCAAACGGTCAAGTCTATCGGCGACCACGCATTCTGGTCTAGCGGTCTGGAAAAAATAGTTTTGCCCGAGCACTGTACGAAAATTACGCAATACGCTTTTTCGGAATGTAAAAATCTCGATATGACTATACAGGCAAAAGAGATTTCAATCGAGAAATACGCTTTGGGTTCTAATACCAATCTTAAGATTACTTTTGCGGGAACGGTACAGCAATGGAGCAATTATGTAAATGCGCTGAACACCTCTACGGAAACTAAGGGTATATTGTACGACACCGACTTTACCGCCGTTTGCTCCGACGGAACTTATAAAGCTTACGGAATTTAATATAACGGGCAAAAATATTTACGCCGCATTGTTGCGCGATAAAGAACGAGGGTATAATCCCTCGTTTTTTAATTATTGTGAAAAAATATAAAAATTTGTGCTTTTATAACATAATGTGCGAATTTTCCTATTGCAATAAAAGAATAAATATGCTATCATAATTTCGTATGCAGGAAATATTGAAATCAATTAACGAGGCCGAGGAAAAGGCGGCTGAAATAAAGGCGGCGGCGCAACAAAAGGCGGCTGAAATCGCGGGTAACGCCGAAGAGCGGTCCGCGGAAATCACCAAGCTTTCGGAAGCGGAATGCAAGGCTTACCGCGAAAAGGCAATCAAGGAAGCGGAAGAAGTCGCGCAGAAAAACTACGACGACGAAATTACCGCAAAGAGAGCCACGGCGGCAAAGTACGCCGCGGACTGCCTTAAATCTACGGACAATATAGTTAGCGACATAGTACGGAGGATTGTGCGTGGCGGTTGTTGAAATGGGCAAGCTCAATTTGGTCGCCATGTCCTACGAAAAGGACAAGGTTTTAAACGCTCTGCAAAAAACGGGCGCGACCGAAATAAAGCTGCACTCTCAAACTGAATACGCTTCGCCTATGACGGCGGACTGCGAAAGTCTGAAAGAATATCTTTCGGGCTTGGAGGACGCGCTTTCCAAAATTTGCGAAAGCGTTAATAAGTACATTTTGCAGAATAAAATAAAGTCCGACTTGCCCGCCGACGGCTTCGAAATTACCTATTCCGAATTTATCGGGGCAAAGGACTTAAAGGCGGAAGCCGACAAGACGGTTGAAGAGGTCAACCGTCTTTTGGACGAGCACAAGAGAAATTCCGCCGAGCTTGCAAAGGTCAAGCGCACGCTCGCGGACGCGCAGATTTACTCGTCCGTCAAGCAGTCTTTAAAGGTTGAAAACACGGCTCACGCGCGGTTTAAAATAGGCACCGTTCCCTCGGCGGCTATGGGCAATTTTATACAGTCAATCGGGGAATTGCCCCTTGCTTCGTACTCGATTTTGTCAAGCGGCGACGACAGCGAGCTTATAATGGTTGCCGCTCATAAATCGGAGACGGAAAAGACCGACGCGCTTTTGCAGACCGTCGGCTTTGCGAAATGCCCCTTTGACGACGGGCGCACGGGCGAAGAAATTTACAATTCGCTAAAAAAGCGCGAGGAAGAGCTCGAGCTCGGACTTAAAGAAAATTCCGACCTCTATTCGTTTAAGGACCGTATCCGCAATTTAAGGATATATTGCGACTATATTGCGTTCGAGCTGGAAAAGTGCGAGCTTTCCGAAAAACTGCTTGCAACCGAGACCACGTTTTTGCTCGAGGCGTACGTTCCCGTAGAGGCGGAGGAAAGGGTAAGGCAGGCTCTGACGGAAGTTTCGTCCGCAATCTATTTCGAGTTTTCCAAGCCGTCCGCGGACGAAGTTCCCCCGACGTTATTAAAGAACAATAAGGTGGTTAAAAACTTCGAGGCCGTTACGAATATGTATTCCGCGCCCAACTCGCGCGAGTTCGACCCGAACACGGTAATGGCGTTCTTTTACAGTCTGTTTTTGGGCTTTATTATGGCGGATATGGGCTACGGGCTGATGATGATATCAGGCGGCGGCTTCCTCTGGTTTAAAAACAACCGCCGCGACAATATGATGGGCAGGCTGGGCGGCGTGTTCGCCATAGGCGGCATATTCACGGTTATTTGGGGCGTGCTGTTCAATTCGTTCTTCGGGTTCGCGCTTCTTCCGTTCAAGGTGATGCCCGACTTGCAGGGCGTGCATATGAGCTGGTCGCTTTCGGGGATAAACGTTCCCGCACTGCTGATTATAAGTATGCTTATCGGCGTTGTGCAGATATTCGCGGGCTACGTGTGCCTTGCGGTTCAGCACTGGCGCAGGGGCAAAATCTGGGACGGCATTTTCGACGGTATCGTCTGGGCGGTGTTCTCCGTCGGCGTGGGACTGGCTATCGTCGGCTTTGTTGAACAGTTCTACGTGCCCGTACTTGCGACGGTCGGCGGAATTATCGCGGGCGCCAGCCTTGTGGTCGCAATTCTCACCGCAGGCAGACACGAAAAACTTTTAGGCAAGTTTACCAAGGGCTTCGGCTCGGCATACGGCGTAATCAACTATGCCTCGGATATATTGAGCTACGCGAGGCTTTACGGCTTGATGCTTGCGGGCGCGGTAATCGCGGGCATAATAACCGATAATTCGGTGGCTTTGATATCGAGCGGCAACGTTGCGTTTTTAATTCTGGGCATAGCCATAATGGTTATAGGTCACGTGTTCAACCTTGCGATAGGACTTTTAGGCGCGTATATTCACGACGCGCGGCTTCAGTATGTCGAGTTCTACGGCAGGTTTTACGAGGGAGAGGGTCAGCTTTTCACTCCCTTGGGTTCGAAACATAAGCACGTTTACGTGTTAAATAAATAATCTAAAAAACATTTATGGAGGTATATATGTTTTTATCACTTTTGGAAGGGGAAGTAGTTCCCGAAGCTGTTGAAACCGTCGCCGAAAAAGCTCAGGCGATAGGTTACACCGGTTTTACGGTCGCTATGATAGGCGTTGCTCTGTGCGTTCTTCTCTGCGGTATCGGTTCGGCAATCGGACTTTTCAAGACGGGCACCGCGGCGGCGGGAGTATTGGGCGAAGCGCCCGACAAGTTCGGTAAAGTTCTCGTACTCGTGTTGCTTCCCGCAACGCAGGGTATTTACGGCTTTATTATCGGCATCATAGCTTCGGGCTCGATTGCGGCAGATTTAACCCTTGCTCAGGGCTGGGCTATGCTCGGCGCGGTAATGCCTATGGCCGTTGCAGGTCTTGTCACGGGCATATTCCAGGGCAAATCGGCTGTCAACTGTATTTACGCAGTCGGCAAGCAGGACTCGCTCGGCGGTAAGCTTATCATCTATCCCGCAATGATAGAGTTCTATGCAATCCTGGGACTTATCATTTCGATAATGTTGATTCCCCTCGTATAAAGACTATGAGTGAACAGGCAATTGTCGAAAGAATAATTTCCGACGCCGAGGAAGAGGCGCGGGCAATTATCAGGGAAGCGGAGGAAAGGGCCAAGGCAACCGTTGCCGAAGCGAACACCCGCGCCGAAAGAAACAGACGCGGAACGGAAGCGGAAGTCAAAGCCAAGGCGGAGAGCATTTTCGACGGAAAAGCCGCCGCCGCGCGTCTTGACGGCGCAAAAATTCTGCTCGGCGAAAAGCGCGGCGTTATCGACCGCGTTTACGCGCGTGCGCTCGAAAAGCTCTTGAATTTGAGCGAAAGGGAAACGCTGTATCTTTGCAAGCGGCTTATCGAAGAGCACGCGGAAGAGGGTGACGAGCTTGTGTTTGCGGACAATTTCCGCTACGTACAGGCGGTTTCCGCTTTGCCGATAGTCAAGGAAAAGAAGCTGAAGGTTTCGACCAAGCACGCCACGCTAGACGGCGGGTTTATGCTTTGCGGAAAAAATTCCGACAAAAATCTTTCCTTCGGCGCGCTCCTTGCAATGGACAGGGAAGAGAAGCAGGCGGAGCTCGCTTCGGTCATATTTAATTCCGGTATAATAAATGAGTAAGGATTTACTGTACACAAACGGCGTTATAGTCGCCCGTGAAAAATATCTTTTAAACGACAAGATATTGAAACTCTGCGATTTAAGCGCGGAGGAAGCTTTCCGCACGCTTTCGGAGAGCGGCTTCGGCAAAGGCGCGGAGGCGGCGTCCGTTTACGAGTACGAAAATTTAGTTTCCGCAGACGAGGCGGCTATCGACGCGTTCATCCGCGAATATGCGCCGTCCAATGCGGAAGCGGCGTACCTTTTATCCCCGCGCGATTTCCACAACGCAAAGGCGGCGGTCAAGGCGCGCTATTTGAATTTAAGCATTGAAACTATGCTCGCGCCCGCGGGGCTTATTCCCGTAGAGGTGGTTGTAAACTGCGTTAATTCGGGCGACTACGCGCCCCTCGGCAACGTATTGAGCGAAGCCGTGAAAGAGGCAACCGCGCTGTTTTCGGAAGAAACGCAGGGCGAGGCTTCGGGCGCGGAAATAGGCATTATTTTCGAAAAGGCTTTATACAAGCACTTGCACGAGGCTTGCGCTAAGAGCGGGCTTTTGAAAAAGCTTTTAACGACCAAAGCGGATATGACGAACATTCTTACGGCGCTTCGCTCTGATAATGAGGAATACGCCGCAAAGTGTTACGTTACGGGCGGAAAGCTTTCCGCAAAACAGCTTTCGTTGCTCTTTGACGAGGATACGGACAAGGCTTTGAAAGCTTTAAAGGGCACGCCGTATTACGAGTTTATCAAAAAGTGTATTGCGGATAAGGCGGCGCGTCTTCCCTTAACCGCGGCGGAGCGCATTTGCGAAAGCTATGAAACGGAGTACTTCACTTCAAAGAAGTACGAACTGCAAAAGAGCCAGCCGTTTTTATACTACGTTTTCCGCCGCCGCGCGGAGAACTCCAACGTGAGGATACTTTTCGTGTGCCTTTTGGCGGGTATGAAGGACAGCGAGATAAAACGCCGTTTGCGCGCGATACAATAGTTTAATTTGGGTATGTTATGGTAGGAAAGATAGCAATCATAGGCGACGGGGACAGCATTATGGTTTTCAGGGCTGCGGGCGTTGCAACCTTTGCCGCGGAGAACGAGGCGAAGGCTCGCGAGGTTTTAAGAAAGGTCGCCAAAGATTATCAGATAATTTTTTTAACGGAGGAGCTTGCCAAACCTTTGACCGAATTTTTAAAGAGGTTTGACGAAGAACCTTATCCCGTGATTTTGAGCATACCGTCAAAGAGCGGCAGTACGGGTCACGGCACCGAGCTTTTAAAGAGCGCAATGGAGCGCGCGCTCGGCGTCGACATTTTATTCAATAACTGAGGTTTTATAATGGGCAAAACAGTAAAAATTTCCGGTCCTTTAATAATCGCGGAGGGCATGGCGGACTGCAAGATGTACGACGTTGTGCGCGTTTCCGAAAAGGAGCTTATCGGCGAGGTCATCGAACTGCGCGGCGATAAGGCTTCCATTCAGGTCTACGAGGAAACGTCGGGGTTAGGTCCCGGTGAGGAAGTAATATCCACGGGCGAACCGCTTTCCGTCGAGCTTGCCCCCGGTCTTTTATCGGGCATATTCGACGGTATTCAGCGGCCTTTGACCACGCTTTTCTTCAAGTACGGCTCGCGTATTTCGAGAGGCGTTGCGGTAAACAATCTCGACCGCGAAAAGAAGTGGCGTTTCTCGCCGCGCGTCAAGGCGGGCGACGAGGTTTCGGAAGGCGACGTTCTGGGCGTCGTGCAGGAAACGGAAATCGTAGAACACAGAATATTGGTACCCAACGGCATATCGGGAAAAGTCGTTTCCGTTGAAGAAGGGGATTTTACGATAGTGGATACGGTTGCGGTAATCCGTACGGCGGCGGGCGTTAAACCCGTCAGTATGCTGAGGAAATGGCCCGTAAGAAAGGGCAGACCGTACAAGGAAAAGCTGTCGCCCGATAAGCCCATGGTTACGGGTCAGAGAGTTATAGACACGCTCTTCCCCGTAGCGCGCGGCGGCGTTGCCGCCGTTCCCGGTCCTTTCGGCAGCGGCAAGACGGTCGTTCAGCACCAGCTTGCAAAGTGGGCGGACGCGGATATAATCGTGTACGTCGGTTGCGGCGAACGCGGTAACGAAATGACCGACGTTTTAAACGAGTTCCCCGAGCTCATCGACCCGAAGACGGGCGAGCCGCTTATGAAGAGAACCATTCTCATTGCAAACACTTCGGATATGCCCGTTGCGGCGCGTGAAGCGTCCATATATACGGGTATAACCATTGCGGAATACTTCCGCGATATGGGCTATAACGTGGCTATTA
>CAYXTN010000030.1:0-17550 GCA_964468085.1 uncultured Clostridia bacterium
GACGTTGATTTTGACGAGTCGTGTGTTATGCGCTGCGTATCGGACAAATATAATATTTTCTCCGTATCGTAGTTTGAATTTTCCGCGGCAAATACTTTCACAATACTTGCGCTCGCAATACCGAAAAATAAAATCAAACTTAACAATAAACTTGTCAAAATCACTGTTGCCCGATTTATTTTTTTCTTTACCATTCTTGAACTGCTCCTTAAAATATCTTCTCAGAATAAATTATATCATCTTTTCAATTTTAATGCAACTCATACTTCTAATTTTATTGCAACGATTTTCACTTAGTGATAAACTAAACACAATGAATAAACACGTATTACCTACGGGGCGGTTTGCCCCCACTCCCAGCGGCGAAATGCACGCGGGCAATCTTTTATGCGCGTTGCTTGCATTTCTGTCCGTAAAAAGCAAGGGCGGAAAATTTTTGGTGCGTATAGAGGATTTGGACAAAGACAGATGCCCACGCTCTTCTGCTGAAAAAATACTCGCAACCCTCGACAAGTTGGGCTTAACAAGCGACGAGCCCATAATATGGCAGAGCGAGCGCGAAAAAGCGTACGCGGAAAAGGAGCGCGAGCTTGCTAAAAGTGCGCGCATATATCCGTGCTTTTGTACGCGCGCGCAATTGCACGCTGCGGAAGCTCCGAGGCTTCAAGACGGCGGAGTGATATATTCGGGCGCGTGCCGAAATCTCACGGCGGAGCAAATACAAAAGCTCAGCGCAACCCGCCGCCCCTGCTACCGCGTGCAGGCGCCCGACGAAGAAATATCATTTGACGATATCATTGCGGGTGAAACGGTTCAAAATCTCAAAGAGGGCTGCGGAGATTTCATTTTACGGCGTAGCGACGGCGTGTACGCGTATCAGTTTGCCGTTGCCGTAGACGACGGCGAGAGCGGCGTTACGGAGGTCGTCCGCGGCAACGACTTACTGCTTAGTACTCCGCGCCAGATTTGGATTATGCGGCTTTTGGGGTACACTCCGCCCGCTTATTGCCATATACCGCTTGTGTGCGACGGTTCGGGGCGCAAGCTCAGTAAAAGCGAGGGCGACAGCGCCGCCCGCCTGGTTGAGAAAAATCCGCGCGAAAAAGTGCTGGGATTATTGGCTTTCAGCGCGGGATTGATTGACGGTAACCGCCCCGCCACTTTGGACGAACTTACGGCGGGCTTTAGTTGGGACAAAGTCAAAAAGGATAAAATTTATCTGGACAAAGATTTGTTGAATTTTTAATAATTTTTTTAAACGAATTAAAAGTAATTGACAAGTAAAAATATATTTAGTAAAATGATTAAGCTGTTTCCCAGAACAGTTTTAAATGCACCGTTAGCTCAACTGGATAGAGCGTTGGTCTACGGAACCAAAGGCTAGGGATTCGAATTCCTTACGGTGCACCATTCAAAACCTAAGTCGAATTTCGGCTTAGGTTTTGTTTTATTGCGGCATAGGGTGAGAATCCCTACGGATTCGCCCCGTTGCTTTGCAACGGCGCGGAGCGCAAGCGCAGTAATTTTTTATTCTATTTTCAATAAATACAAAAAAGAATTTCTATCCGGATAATAATAGTCTATTGGTAGTTCGTCTTTTTCAATGCGTTTAAAACCCACTTGCTCATAAAATTTGTGAGATTTCACGGCAACCGACGGGGTGTCCAACAGTATATGCGACATATTTTTCTTTTTTGCAAAATTTAATAATTCGTTATATAGGGCGTACCCTATTTTTTTATTGCGATATTCGGATTTCACAAAAAACTTTTTCAAAATGCCGTAGCCGTTGCCCGCATTGATAATACCGACAGTTCCGATAACGGTATTATCTTCAATCGCCAACCAAAACGCACCTCCCTTTTTCATGTAATATTCATCTATGTTCATTAAATCGGGTTGTTCTTGCAAAGTCAGATTTATTTTTGCTTCATCATTTTGAATATGCAAAATCAGCCCCAACACTTCGTTTTTATATTTATCGGTATACATTATGATTTGCATTATTACTTACCAACCTATTATTTAGTAGGTATTATATCAAAGGCGCACATAATTATCAACCCGATAATATAGCCCGAACATACTTTGGCACTTTGGCGGGACTGATTAAATCACTTTACACCAAACTCGTCCTATTCAAAATCAGATTGCTTACAGCGCCCAGCCCAGCGGCGAATAACGCTCCACCCGCAAGACACATTATCACGTTCAGAAAATTCGAATTTAACGGAGTAACCATAGGTATCATTATAAACAGCAACATTCCCGCCGCAAACGAACCGACAATCGATAGCCATAATTTCTGCTTTGCAACTACGCTTAAAACCAAGGCAATCGAAACGAATATCGCAACAACGAACAATTTCGAGAACATGCAAGCAATAATTCCGCCGACGCCGAACCCCGCCATTCCGAACGGAAGCCCCGCAATCGCTCCGCCGAGCATTGCGCCTATGAAATATGCGACAATCATTATCGCGCCGCCCACCCAACACACAGCGGTCTTGGATATACAGTAGTCGGTCTTTTTCGCACGCACGGTGAACAGGTTTTTCACGTACCCGCTTCTGAAATCGTCCGCAACGAACACGCACACAAAGACCGCCACAAGAAAGTACAGCATATTGATATTGCACATACCCGTCAGGTCCATAGACATTTCCGAGCCGCTGACCGAGCCTATCGACTGCCACACGTTGGTGAACGTTTCCACCGCCGTTTCCACACCCGTCGTCGGGTCGACCTGCGTCGAGGGCATCATCGACGTCATCACTAAAATAAGTATCGGCATTACGAAGCACACGCCCGCCATAATGTAGACAAGCGGCATTGTGAACATTCTCTTAAAGTCCACTTTCAGCATACTTTTAAGTCTCTTTGCAAAACTCTGCTTTTCAAACGTCGCCATTTCAACGCACCCCCTCTTTCATAAGGTCGATATAATACTCTTCCAGACCTATTTTATCCGTCTTGACTTCCGTAACCGTAACGCCGTTTTCGTACAGGAAAGTCACCGCTTCTTCGGCGTTAACCCCGCCATATATGCGGACGAACGCGTTTTCGCGCGTCACGCGCCCGTATTTTCCGGCGAGCAATTCCTCCGCTCTCAGCATATCCTTCGCCTGCAAGGCAACGAAAGTAGGGCAGTCCGCATTCAGCTCTTCCGCGGTCATTTCTCTGACCATTTTTCCGCCGCGCACAATGCCGTAATGGGTGGCTATCTTTTCGAGCTCGCCTAAGATATGCGACGAGATGACGACCGTGCAGTTATAGTTTTTCGTAATATCCACGAGCACCTCGCGCATTATGCGCATACCGTCCGCGTCCAAGCCGTTTATTGGTTCGTCCAGAACGAGCAAGGCGGGATTTCCGAGCAGTGCCATAGCAATGCCTATGCGCTGTTTCATACCCAACGAGCAATTCTTGAACTTGTTGGAAGCCGAACCCTCCATTCTCACAACTTTAAGGACTTTGTGCACCTCTTCCGCCGCGTTCTCTATGCCCAGATTCGCCGCTTGCAGGAGCATATTGTTCCACACGCTGTAATTGGGATAGCACCCGGGAGCTTCGATTAAAACCCCGATTTTCGCTTTCACGTCCGCGTCCTTATAGTCGCGCCCGAACAGCTTTATCTCGCCGCCGCTCGGAACCAAAAGTCCGCAGATTAGCTTTTCTGTCGTAGATTTTCCCGAACCGTTCTCACCGATAAAGCCGTAAATCGCGCCCTCGGGAACGGTCATATTCAAGCCGCTTAACGCTTGCTTCTGTCCGAAATTTTTGGAAAGATTTTTTATCTCTATTGCGTTCATTTCACACCTCTTTAATACACGTCACGCTTATTTAGGATAAGCGTTCCCAAAACGTTGTATATAGCCGTCCACACAGCCGAATTAATAAGGCAGATAATTATCGCCAAAGCGTTAGCCGAAAGGCACGCATAGACGGAAGAGCCGTACAAAAACACGTTGAGCGCGGGAGTATTTCCGATAATCGCCGCCGCACCTATGACGGGAATACCCGTGCCGAGGATAAAGCACAGCGCGATTGAAATACCGAACTTGGAGCGGAAGATTATATTGATAAACGTGTACAGACTCGCCCAGCCCAGACTCATAATCATTTTACCGAGTATGGCGCAGATTAAAGAGCCCGCGTTTACCGAGAAGGATAACCCTCCGAACATGCCCGAGGCTATGCCGCCTATGAGGTAGGTTAAGCACATACACGCCATAGAGAACGCGCCGAGCAAGGTCTTGGACATCATATAGTCCTGCTTTTTGGCGTGGGTGGTGAAAAGCTGCTTTACATATCCGCTCTTGTAGTCGTGCCCGATAAATATGGAAATCATTATGCCGCCGAAAATGAAAACCATATTCATATTTGCGTACTCGCCGATATCCTTGACGATATAGAGCGGGCTGTCCGCCGCAACGATATTCCAGGCAGTGGCAAACATAGAGGTTTCGCCCTGCGCCCCGCCCATAACCACCAGCGCGGGAATAATCGCGGCAATACCTAAGAAGATATAAAAAAGCGGAGTGTGGAACAGCCTGTAAAAGTCCACGCCGAGCATACCCTTTATACGTTTTATAAAGCTCGGCGATTCGAACTTCAATTCGCGCGTGGTTTCCATTTTATTCGCCCTCCTTTTTCGACATAAGCTCGATATAGTATTCTTCCAACCCGATTTTATTGCTCTTGATTTCGGCAACCGTATAGCCGTTTTTTAAGAGCAGTTCAACTATTGCCGCCGTGTCGTCTGTGTTGTAAATTTTGAGGTAGCCGTCCTCCTCTTTGACCGTGTAGAACATATCCCTCAAAACTCCCTTTGCCCCCGACATATCCCCCGTTTTAAGCAATATGAAGGTGCGCGAGCGCGCCTCCATTTCCTCGGCGGAAATCTCGCAAATCATCTTGCCCTGACGGATAATTCCGTAGTGCGTCGCTATCTTTTCGAGCTCGCCTAATATGTGCGAGGAAATGAGCACGGTACAGCCGTAATTTTTTGTTATGTCAACGAGTATTTCGCGCATTATCCGCATACCGTCCGTATCCAAACCGTTTATTGGTTCGTCCAAAATTAGCAAGGCGGGGTCGCCCAAAAGCGCCATCGCAATGCCTATTCGCTGTTTCATACCGAGAGAACAGCTCTTGAATTTGATTTTCGCGCCGTCCTCCATGCGCACGATTTTGAGCACGCGTTTAATCTCTTCCTCGCGGTTTTCGATGCCCAGATTCAGCGCCTGCATCATCAGATTTGCCCACACGCTCGAATAGGGGAAACAACCGGTATTTTCGATTAACGCGCCCACCCTCGCTCTTACTCCCGCGTCGGTATACTTTTTGCCGAACAGTTTAATCTCGCCGCCGTCTGGCACGAGGTGACCGCAGATTACCTTTTCGGTCGTCGATTTACCCGAACCGTTTTCGCCGATAAAACCGTAGATTGCGCCCTGCGGAACGGTCATATTCAGGTTATCGACGGCGTACAGTCCGCGGAAACTCTTCGAAAGATTTCTTATTTCTATTGCGTTCATATTATCGCCTCTCGCTCCTTGATTTTTCTATATTGTAAATCGCCCGTATTTCCGAAAAGTTAAAGATATATTTTTGTTTTGTAAATCAATTGTTAAAGAATTGTAAAATAGCATTGGGCGGCACATATGTGCCGCCCAATGCAGTTTTTTGCTTATTTGTTTTCGTTTAAAAGCTCGTTGGAAAGCTTTACAATCTCGTCGCCGTACTTTTTCTTATTGCTCCTGACCATAGCCTTGCGCACGGGATACGCGACAGCCACAGGCACAATGCCCACTACCATTACCACCGAGCCCCAAACGTACAACGCCCACTCCAGAGCCATCGTAAGCCCCGTTCCGAATATCAGAACGCCGATAACCCCCAGAACAATACTTGCAATAAGCGGCGGCTGTTTGACGCGTCTGTCAAGCTCGCGCAGACGGGTTAAGTTATCCTTTTTTATCTGCTCGCCGTCGTACTGTTTTTTTATGTCCTCGATTTCGCGCCGCTCGTCCTCGGTCGGTGCGGAATAATTGTATACGAATTTATTCTCGCTCATCTCTTCTTTCCCTCAACTTTTTCGCCGAAGTCACAATCATAAACGTGGCAAGCGCCAGAACCACCGCGCACGCGGCAAAGCCTACGCTCGCCTTCATCCAAAGCAAAAAGCTTTCGCCCTTACCGTCCCGGAAAGTCGTTAAAAGCACGACCGTAAGCGACACCATAGACATACACGCGTCGGCAAAGTTTAAGCACCTTAAAGACTGCGATACGGGGTCGGCGTGCCTTTTGGCTTTGACAAGATTTATAATCGCCATCGTGATTTTGTAAAACGCATACGCCGCGGTTGCAATAGCCATAATTTCGCCGCTCTTTACAGGCGGCGCAAACAAAACCATCTCGGTTACCGCCACAGCCATCGCGATTTCGGTTATGACCAGAAACGCGCCGCTTGCAAGGTGAATTTTGTGCTGTGCAGTTAAATACTTTTCCTCGTCTTCGGAAAGCTTTTTGCCGCAAATTCGTTCGGCTATAATCACACCGCCGCGGAAGAAAATAAGCATAATGTAATAAGCCGCGAGCGCGCCGTACCACAACGAGCTTTCGAGCACTGCGATAACCCCGTTGAACACCGCGAACGCAACGTTGATTACGAGAGCTATACCCGCAAGCACGAGCGTTTTAAAACCGTAATGTTCCAAAAACATTTTGCCGAGGCGGCTACGGCTCACGCGATTTTTTACGCCGTCGATAAATTTCATAATTCCCTTTTAAGCCTTACCGCAAACGCCGAGCCCTTGCCTTGCTCGCTTTCAACCGAAATTTCGCCGCCGAGAATGTCAATGACCTTTTTTACGAGAGCAAGCCCCAGCCCGTTGCCCTCGCCCGAGTGCGAGGTGTCGCCCTGATAAAATTTATCGAATATGCGCCCGCCGACTTCGGGGGAAATGCCGCAGCCCGTGTCGGCAACCGTTACGACCGCCTTGCCGTCCTCTTCCTTTAAGCTGACGCTTATCCTGCCTCCCTCGGGCGTAAACTTGACCGCGTTCGATAACAGGTTATTCCACACTATTTCAAGGTACGCGGGCGAGGTGACAAGAGATATTTCCTCGAAATCGCAGTCGAGCTCAATTCCCTTTTCCTCTATCTTGTCCTCGAACCCTATAACGCATTCGGCAAGCATTTCGTCCAGCCTCACGCTTTGGTATTCGGGCTTAATCTGCTGATTTTCCAGCTTGTTCAGCTTTAAAATATTTACGGTGAGCGCGCTCAGACGCGCGCTTGCCTCCACGATAGTCTGCGCGTATTTCTTTCTCTCGTCAGCGCTCAGCTTGTCACTCTTCAATGCCGCCGCGTAATTGCTTATTACCGCCAGCGGAGTTTTGAGCTCGTGCGAAACGTTGGAAATAAAATCGCTCTTTAACACCTCGTTCTTATCGAGCTCCGCCGCCATTTTATTCAAGTTTTCGGCAATGTAGTCGAAATCGTCGAAATCGTTTATGCGGTGTTTGATATCCAGCCTTACGGAAAAATCGCCCGCCGCTATCCTCTCGGTCGCCTCCGCGATTTTGTCCACGTGCGAGTCGACGGTAAACTTATGCCTTAAAGCGTCTATTACAGTGCAAACAGCGGCAAGCAGGACCACCACGGCGAACATAATGCCTGCAACCGCTCTATCGTCAAGCCCGCTTACACTGCTGTAAATCATTACGGCCGCGGTCACGATTGCGGCAATCAGCACGAAAAAGCCGAAACAGCCGAATACTATGCGCCACTTGTTCTTTTTGCGTTTCATTTGAGCACCGCCTTGTAACCCAAGCCGTGCACGGTTAAAATTTCGAATCCGTCGCACTCCGCCGTCTTTTCCCTCAGCTTTGCCATATACACGTCGACCGTGCGCGAGGTTGCCGAGCTGTCGAAGTCCCAAAATTCCTCCATAAGCTGCGAGCGGGTGAACGTCCTTTTGGGATAGGATAAAAGCTTGTATAAGAGGTCAAATTCACGCACCGTGAGCGGCAGTTCTCCGCCGTTCAAATACGCGGTGTGTTCGTCGGCGTTCATTCGGAGATTGCCCGCAACGAGTTCGTGCGCGGTTTCGATATTGGCGCGGCGAATGAGCGCGCCCACGCGCAACATCAATATATCCGCGTCGAAGGGCTTTACGACGTAGTCGTCCACTCCGAGCGTGTAGCCGTACTGCTTTGACGGCTTGTCGTCGAGCGCGGTCATAAACAGCACGGGGATTTTCCTGTTTGCCTCGCGCACGCGCTTTATGAAGGCGAACCCGTCCATTTGCGGCATCATTATATCGCTTATAATCAAATCAAAGGGTTGACTTTCGAATGCGGCAAGCCCCTCCTTGCCGTCGTACGCGCCGACCGCCGCGTAACCGTTGTCTTCAAGATATTTGCATACAAGCCCGTTTATGGCTCTGTCGTCCTCTACAACCAAAATTTTAATCATATTACCGCACCTTCTGCCTTGAGTTTACTTCGTGCTTATTTTTAAATTGTTAATAAAATGTTAAAAAAATGTAAAACTGCGCGTCACAGTAGCCAAAACCTTTAATTGCATGCGCGCAGGCTATGCTTATCACGGCAAAACCGACGCCCGCGCAACAAAAACTGTTGCGCGGGCGCAGATAACTTAATCTCTTTCCTCGCGGAAACGCTCGTAGCTGTCCAAAAGCTCCTGCGAGATGGACGGCGGCGTCTTCTTGAACGCCTTTTCGAACATTTCGCGGGTCAAAGGCAACGGCGAGGTTATGCCCTTTTCCTGCATTTCCTCCAACGCCGTGCGGCACGCTTCCTCGACAATACCGCATATATCCGCCGCCGAATAGTAGCCCGCGCACTCCTCGTACACGCCGACGTTGGGGTCGTTAATAACCCGTTTTCTCTCGGTCATTTCCAGAACGTCGTCCGCGGTTATATCCGCAAGCTCTATCCCCTTTAACTTGCCCTCGATTATGGCGCGCTTTGCCTCTCTGTCGGGCGGCGTTACGTGAATTAGGTGCGAAAAACGCTTGTAGCGCAAATACGCGGGATCGATGACGTCGGGACGGTTGGTCGCCGCTATCATTATGCGCTTTGCTCCGTTTACGCCGAAACCGTTTATACGCTGTAAAAGCTCGGTAGTGACCGCCGACTTGTAATCTTTGGTATCCTGCGTGCGCTTTGAAAATATGCTCTCGCACTCGTCCACGAACAGTATCGCACCGTCGGGGCACGCGTCCAGCTCCTGAAAGAGCTGTTTGACCGCCTGCTCGGACTCGCCCACGTACGACTTGAAAATGTCTGCGGGCGTAACGATAAACAACGGCAAATTCATTGCGTTTGCAATCGCCTCGGCAAACATAGTCTTGCCCGTGCCTGGCGCGCCGTACATAAGCATTCCCAGCCCGCCCTCTAATTTGTAGTACTTCAAAACCTCGGGGTTCTGCGCCATAAACGTAAAGCTCTTTACAAGCTTTTTGACGTTTTCCAGACCTTTTACGTCGTCGAACGTCGTCTTGGGCACGGTGCTCGATACGGACGACCCGTACTGCTGTGCGCGCTCGGTAAGCTGAGGCGCGTAGTCGGCAAACCGCTTCGCCTCGTTCTCGTCGTTTAAGCGCGTTGACAGCGTTTTGGCTATCTGCGCCATACGGAGGTACTCGCGCCTGAGCTCCGACTGCTCCTCGCGCGACAAATCGTTCTTGTCCTTGCGGTTGTTTTTTATCTTTGCTATCTTGTCGTGCGACGCGTCAAACTGCTTTTTCAGCTCCTCGATAGAGTCCTGTTTTTCGGTCGCCGCACCGCTGTTTTTTCCGATTCCTGCCATAATATCCCCCGACTATTACAAAATATCGTCAATTCCGCGCGTTGCGTCGCCTCCCTGAGCGGGCGCGGGTGCGGGCGGTGCAGAGGGCGCTGTCGAATGCGCGGGCTTGCCGCCCCTCACCTCTTCGATATACTTAAGAGCCCTCTCCTGATTGGGTATGGGCGCACCGCTCTTTTGGGCGCGCTTTGCCTCCTTTTTACGCCTCTTTTCGTCCGAACGCGCCATAGAGGTGCGCATCTTTTCAAAGCCCAAGCGAAGGCTTTCGGTTATCTCGTGCGCCATCTCCACGCGCGCTGTCATATTCTTTATTGCCGTTTCGAGGCGGCGGCGGTTGTTGCGCGTATCCTTGCGCATCATAATTCTGCGCTTGAGTCTTGCGAACGGACCGTAGCTGCGTGATAAGAGCTGTTCGTTGAACGTATCCTCGTACAAAATGCTGTCGTCGATAAACTGTATCGCCGTGGAAAGGTACGAGGTAGCCACCTGCACCGACGAAATGAGCGTGATTGCGTCCTTCATCTGGAACGCAACGTCGAGGAAGGTGACCATCATCTGATAGCGGTAATCTTCCGCGCCGTACATATCGTAAAATTCGATGGCTCTGTCGGCAAGTTCCTTAATCTTCTCGTCCATAGCCACTGTCTGGTTTTCGCGGCGGGTCTTCATTTCCGCCTCGTTCATTCTCTCCTCCACAATGCGCCCGCGGGAGCTGTTGTAGTCCTTAAGCTGAGTCTTTGCCATATTAATCGTTCTCCTTTGACTTTATTGCCGCCAGCGCCTTTTCAAGCGACTGTCTTTCGTTTAAGTTGTTATCCACCCAGTCGTGAATGAATATTTCGTGCAGTTTCCAACCCCTCGCCTTTAACGAAGAGCGGTAACGCATATTGTAATCGAGGAAGTCGTAACTGCCGCCCACGGGCTTTTCGCACCATATGCCGAGCTGTGCACGCGTTAAACTTTCGTCGAGTATTACTATAGGAATTTTCACCGAGCCCTCGGTCACGCCGTAGTTGACGACCACGCGTTCGGGCGCGATACCCTTTGATATTATGAAGTCGGCAACGCTTTGAATAAATCCGTTTTCCGCCTTGCCGCAAACGAACTGCCCGCCCTCGCCTTGTGAAAAGCGCGCCGCCGTTTCGAGGTATTCTTTAATGTAGCTCACGTTGTCGGCGGTAATCTCGGCGGCGCGCACCGAGTGAACAACCGTCACCATATTTTGCGCGCGCGTCACCGCAACGTTGAATATACACCGTCCGAGTTTGCCCTGATTGAGCTGACCGAAATGCATATACAGTCCGCTCTCGCGCCTGCCGTGCGTGAGCGATAATATGAGATGCCCCGTTTCCTGCCCCTGCACGGTCTCTATCGTCTTGAAAAATACGAGCTTTTCGGGCAGGTCGTCAAAGTGTTCGAGCGCGCTCTGTATCTTTCTGTACAGCGCACCGTCCGCCTGCACCTTGGAAACTATGAGCGAGCACTGCGCTTCGCCGAAAGCCACCACGCCCACGGGCATGGAAAGCTTGTGAGTTTTTTGGTCGTAGTAATTGTCGAAATGAATTTTAAGTTCCTCGACAACTCTGTCCGCCTCGGCAATATTCTTGCCCGCGCACACCACGCCGTTTTCCACGTACACGTCCTTGATACCCAGCCCCGCCACGCCTTTTTTGGCGAGCCTTGCGGGCTCGGGCGCGGGGAACGTGCGCATATTCGGATAAAAGAGCTTTTGTGAAAACTTGATAAGGCTTTCGGTGTTACTGCGGTAATGGCAGACGAGCTCCTCCACGGGGAAGCCGCCGTTTCTTAAAGCCAGCCCGAGCACGGAAATTTCGCTCTCGAGCGAGGAATACCCCTCGCCGTCGTCGCCTTGCACGGGCGAAAGTGTTGCAAAGTGCTTAATGGGCGGCATCTGCCACTCGTCACCGACAATTACGCACTGCCTCGAGCGGAACAGAACGGGCAACACGAGCGCGGGCTCTAACTGACTTGCCTCGTCGACGATAAGCACGTCGAAGTCCTCGTAAGCCTTGCCGTCGAACAGAAGGCTTGCCGTGTACGGCGATAATATCAGACAGCGTTTGAGCTTTAAAATCGCCTGAGCGTGCCGCTTGAACATCAGGCGCATATTTTCATTGGGGTTTCTGTCCTCGACGAAAATAAAGTCACTATCGTCGGGCTTAATGCGGGATAAGCACTTGCCCTCTATAAGTTTGGCGTTGAGCTCGCACAGCCGCTTTTCCGCCCCTTCGAGCTTTTCGAAGCCGTTTTGCGTGCGTGCACCCAGACCGTTGCGCAGAAGTCCGAGCTCGCTATTTTTAGCTCGCACGGCGAGCGTGAAGAACGAGTGCGCGAACGCTTCCTTAAAGGTTGCCCCGTCGGGAAGTTTTTCGCCCTTTTCGAAGGGATATAAAAACTCGCTTAAATCAAGCGCGTTTTTCGGGCTGTGCTTTATTGCCGAATACGAAGCCGCGGCGGCGAGCGTTTCGCGGTTTGACGACTGATTTATCAAAATTTTAAGGTCGGCGAAAGTGTTGTCGCCCGCCAAAATCGAGTAGTAGTTCTTAAAGTATTTCGCGCCGAACTCAACAAGTCCGCTAATAACTTTATCGACCTTTTCCGCAACGCCGCCGAGCGCGTTTACTTGCTTATAAGCATTGACTATTATTTCGGTATTCAGGCTCTGCTTTCTGCACGCGGAAACAAACTCCGCCGCACCAACTAAACTTTTGGCAATGCGCTTTTCGTCGCCATCGCTCACGTTCAAAATTTTATCGAAATTTTTGAGTTCTTCGGCAAGAAGTTTAAGCTTATGCGCGGCGTTCAAACCGTCCGCAAGTTCGCCGACTGTCACGCTTTCCGCATTGCCCGCAAGCGCGTAACAGCCGTCTATAAATTCGTAATTCGAGCATACTCCTTCCACGTATGTACGCACGCTTTTATGCGCACTTGCGCACTTTTTCGTAACTGCAAGTATGCACTCGGTTTGCTCGCTTTCAAGCCGCCGGCGGAATATCCTGCAAAGGCTCTCTTTGCCTGCCTCAACCTCGCTATTTAACGCCTCCGAGCGGCAGAAAAGGTCAATTGCCCCCACAATATCCCTGAACGAAGGGTTTTTTAAGAAGCTTAAAGCGCATAATGACGAGTAAGCTTTTTTAGCTTTGAAGTCGAAAGCTTTGGGCTTTTCGGGGCAGTTTTCAACGTAGCGGGAAAGCGCGTTCGCGGCGGCCGAAAGAATCTCGCCGTTGCTTTCAAACTTACTTTCGTCGAACACTTCGCAGCATTTTTCTTTCAGCGCGCGGCTCTCGTTTTCCGCGCTTTCTATTTTACCTATAACCGACGTAAGCGGGGCATACGCCTCGTCGCCCACTGCGTTTAAGATTTGTGCATTTGCGCATATGAGCCGCAATTCGTTTATGCTAAGCGAATGATAAACGGAAAGCGCGGACAGCTTTTCAAGCTTTTCGGCAGAGATATCTTCGGTTAAAACGAGCGGTTCCGCCGTGCATTTTTCACAGTCAGAAAGTCTGCCCTTTAAGCGTTCGACGGCCTGTTCATAGCCGACAATTTCCGCAAGCGTTTTAACGTCGTTTTCATATAAAGTACTATGCGCCGCCCCCGCAATTTCAGATAGGGTAAACAGCTCTGTTTGCACCCCGCAATTGCTTAAAACGCTCTCAACCCCGGAGTATACGCTTTGAATATCTTTGGCAATGCAGGCGCAGGCGGCGAACGCGCCCTCCGAATCGCACGATAAATCTATACCGAACCAGGGGCTCTTATACGCCTCGTGTTCGCCGCCGTCCGTCAAGACTGTGAACGCTTTTTCAGCCTCGCCCACGTTGTCGGACATTATATTATACTGTTCGCGCGTAACGCTCTTAATCTGCCTTTCGTCGGCGAACTCTATCGTCGGCAAGCTATCCGAGCATACCGAAGCCAGCGCGGAATAAAAGCTGTCGCCCGCAACGCACTTGTCGTTGAACAAAAGCTCGGCGTAAGCGGAAAGCGAACGCATCGCCTTGGCGCGCTCCGAAGTCGCCTGCGCAATATCCGCCTCGAGCGTGGCGCTTGCGCGGTATTCCTTGCAGTCTGATAAAAGCCGCTTAAAGTCCTGCTTAATCTCTTCGGGACGGAGTTTAGCCGCGCTCTTTTCCGTTTCGCTGTCCAAAAGCATCGTGAATTTGCGCAAAGACTCGGGCAGTTTTGCGTACACCTCGGTGAGCGCGGAAATTTTCTTGCTTGCAAACAGCACCTTTTTGCCCCGCGATATGAGCGCGGCAAGCATATTCGCAATCGTGACCGTCTTGCCCGTACCCGGAGGTCCTTTGACTATCATCGACCGCCCGTTTACGACGCCCGAAATTATCTTTTCCTGCACGCTGTCGCGCTGTAAAACGAACTCTGGCAGAACGCTATCCCCCGCGCCAAAACCGTCGGGCGCGGACTTTTCGAACATCTTTTCCACCAAGCGGTGCGAATAAATCTTGTCCTTATTGCGCCTTATGTCGTAGTACGTGCACAGCTCGTCGTGCTTGTACTGCGAAATTGCGATAACGTCCTTATCGAACTCGAACAGCGTGTTATCGCCGCCGCCCAGGTTACAGCTCTTAATATATTCGGCAACATTTTTAAAATATTCGACGCCGTCGCCCAAAGCCGCCAAATCGACGGGCTCGGAAAGCGAAGTACCGACCGCGGGCAAGCCCTCGGCAAGCTCCTTGGAATAGATTTGCGCAAGCTTTGCAATAAGGCAGGGGTTTATATAGACGTCGTCGCCTATGAACTCCACGGCAACGGGCGCGGAGCCGCTCGAAACCACCAGCTTTACGGGATAGATTATAAGCGGCGTTAAAACGTCCTTTAAAATTTCCTTGCCCTGCTCCTTTACAAGAACGCGCCACTTGAGCGCGCCCACGCTCAAAAACATAGGGTTGTTGCCGCGCGCAATCAAGTCCTTGCGCGCGCCCGAAATGAACGCGTGCAGAGCTTTGACGTCCTGTTTGCCGTCGGCAGATTTCCACGAAAAAGTGTTCGCGCCCGTAGTCACGCGCTGTTCGCCGCCCGCAAACGCGCTGTCCAAAAGCACGGTGTTTGCAGTCTTTCCGAAGCGCGCGGCGGCAGTCGAAAGAGCGTACGCGCTCAAATCGACGCACGCGTGCGAAAGGTAGAAGGTCGCCCCGCCGCCCGCGTTCAAATCTATTAGCTTGTTGTCGGCAACCTCGTTTATGTGCAGAAGCTCGCCGATAAAGCCGTCCAAATACTGAGTATCTTTCATTATTCCCGCCCGCCGTCAGTCTAAATCAACGGCATTCAAAATTACGTCCCTGCTGCCGTATTTCCCCAGACAGTCGTTGGCGAACGCGCGGGCGTCGCTCTCGACAATCTGCACGGCGTACGTGCTGTAGCCCTTGGAATTTGTTACGTAGTTGGAAAAGTTGTACTGCCACTCGGCTATGCGCCCCTGAGTAATAAAGAGCTCGGATAAGTACCACTCCTGCCAGCCCGCCTGTATGCAGTAGTGCTGGAACGCGTGGTAACACTCGTGACAAACGGTGTTGGCAATACCGCCTAAACTTCCTATATGGCTTTCCTTGTAAAGCACCCTCTTGCCGCCGTCGCAACAGAGCCCCACGGCGCCGCCCGCAAGATTTTCGACAATCTCGACTTTCGGCACGGTTTCGATTCCGAGAGTGCGCATAACAAGCTTGGTCGCCTCGGCAATGCGCTCCGTCTTGACTTCCTTGGGAAAGCCCTTCCAGTCGTCGGCGGACGCGCCGCTCAAAAGACAGTAAAGGCAAATGGAGGCGCACTTTTCGAATATCGTGAAATTGCCCTCGGCAATCTTGCGGATATTGTCGGGATTTACCGCCTTTATGTCGTCGTAGTCGAAACGCTTCGCCTTGTTTACGACGATATCCTCGTGATAATTGCCCCAGCCGCCGTCGATAAACAGCGCCTGCCGCGGCAATCTGAGCATATACTTTTGCGCCGCGGGGAAGTTTATGCGGGACATATCCGCCGCGATTTCTTTCCAGTCCGCCCCCGCATTGAAGGCTTTAACAGCCTCGTTTAATCCCACGTACCCGCAAAAGGGAAGGCTATCTTTAAAGAACGTGCCGTCATCGCCGTCGGGCAACATTTTAAGCTCTTTGAAAAGCTCGACGGTCTGCGAAAAATCGGGCATGGAAAGATATAAAAAGCTGATATCGAGCTCGGTCAAATCGCCGCTTGCCGCTTTAGCCGCCTCGTCGTAGATATTGCGGGTGCCGTCGTCGGCAACTATATATGCGCGCCTGCCGCCCTTGCAAAAGCGCATGACGGCGCGGTAAAATTCGCCCTTGTTGCCCGCGCGGAAATGCGGCATACCGTAAATTACACAGTCAACGCCCGCCGCCGAAAGACTGTTGAAAAACTCGGTGACGGCGCCGCTTTCGGCGTTCTCGAATGCAAGAGATTGCAGTCTGTAAACAGTATTGCCCCCCGAATATACCCCCGCGAACAGCTCCGCCTCGCCGCCAAAGGGCGTAAACAGCACGAGTGCGCGCGCAAGGTCTGATATATCGCAGTTGGGGTAGTATTCGTACCTTTTAATTTTCAGAGCCTCGGTAATATCCTCGGCGGCAGTACGCATTAAGCCCGCGACCTGCTCTTCGCTGAGCGTTGCCGCAGTGCTGTCGGCAACCGCGCAAAGCTCCTTTATATCGCCTATAATCTGCGCTCTTAAATCGTGAAATTCCGCACCGTCCGAAAACAACTTTTCGGGGAGATTAAGTCTTTCTATCAGCGGAATTTTGTCCGCGAGCGCGGACGAAACGGCACGGCACTCCTCCGAGTTCTGAGCAACGCACCGCCCCTCGTTGTCGCACAACCGCCCCTTTAAAGAAACGGCGTCCGCCATAATAACGTCGGTGTCGGCTGCGCACTTGCGCACGCGTGCAATCAGCTCACCCGTCTTTTTAAAGCCGAGCTCTTCGCACTCCCTTTGCGCGCTTAAACAAAACCCGTCGAGCGCAAGAAAGTCGGCGTGCTCGTACCCCTCGCAGAAGTACTCCGAAGCGAGGGCTTTAAGGCGCAGTTTGATTGCAAGAAACTGCGCGTTCTCGCGGTTCTCGGCGCTGACCGCCTTTTCGAGCGCGCCTCCCTCGAACAAAACCGCAAGACTGTCCGCCGCGCTGTCAAGTTCGGCGCGGCTACAGCTTTTGATATAAACGCCGTAAGCGGAATTTATAATCTCAATAATGGTCGGCATAAATTATTTATCGTCGTTGCGGATATTGAAAGGCGCGTTCGTATTCTTGTCGTCGTTGGCAGGATTTGCCGCGCCCGCTCTTCTCGCGAGCCTGCTTTCGAGGCGCTTTTTCGCGTCGTCCTCGCTCGCCGCTCCGCCGCGTGCGGTAGCCGTCTGCCCCTGCAAGCGCTGTCTGCGCGCCTCTTCCTGCTCGCGCAGAATTTTCTCTTCGCGGCGGCGGTTCTCGCGCATTCTGTCGTTGATTTTATTGAAGCCGGACAGATTTCTCCTCTGGCGGCGGATATCCTCCTCCGCCTCGCGGATAACCGTCTCGACGGATATGTACACCTCGTCGATGTCCTTGTCGCTCAGCCTGCCCGTAAGCGTGTCGTAAACGCCGTTGAAATCGATTCTCTCGCACAGAATTACGAACATCGCGGGGTCGGTGTTGCGGTACGCCTCGATTTTCTTGACGAAGT
>CAYXTN010000031.1:0-17155 GCA_964468085.1 uncultured Clostridia bacterium
ATAACCAACATAACCGAGGACCACTTAAACCGCCATTACAATATGGACAACTACGTCTTTTTAAAGAGCAAGCTCGTCCGCAACCTGCGCGAAAGCGAGTATGCAGTACTCAACTACGACGACGAAAGAGTGCGCCAGCTTGCAAAGGTCACGCGCGGCAAGGTCGTCTGGTTCTCGGCGCGCCAGCAGGTCGAGGGCGCGTACGCGGAGGGCGGCGCGGCGTATTTCAACGGCGAAAAGTATTTCGGGCTTGAAAATATGGCGCTCGGCGGAACGCACAACGTCTACAACGCGCTTGCGTGTATCGCCGTTTCGGCAATTTTGGGGCTGGATAAGGCGGCGAGCGCAAACGCGATATGCAAATTCAAGGGAGTCAAGCACCGCGTTCAGCTCGTTGGCGAGTTTAACGGCGTGACTTACATAAACGACAGCAAGGGTACTAACGTCGACGCAACTTTGAGAGCCGTCGAAAGCGCAACCCGCCCCACGGTTTTACTGCTTGGCGGCAAGGATAAGGGCTACGAATACGCGCCGCTTTTCAACGCTCTCGGCAACAGCAGAGTAGTGCACGCGGTAATCTACGGCGAAAACAGATTTAAGATGATGGACAGCGCGGCGCGCGCGGGCTTCTATTCGTACTCGTCGTGCGCGGAGTTTGAAACCGCCGTCCGCCTTGCAACCTACATAGCAAAGCCCGGGCAGAGCGTGCTCTTAAGCCCCGCAAGCGCAAGCTTCGACGAGTTCGCGAGCTACGAGGAAAGGGGCGACGCGTTTACCGCGATTGTGGAAGGACTGCGCGATGAAGGCTAAACTTTTAAAGCGCGCTAAAATTAAATCGGAAGGCAAAGAAAAAAAGGCGGGAGATATCCCGCTTTTAGTTTGTATTTTTTTAATGGTCGCCTTCGGTTGCGTAATGATATATTCGGCGAGCTCGTACGTGGGCGAGGTGCAGTACGGCGATAAACTTTTCTTTGTAAAAAAACAGCTGATAGGCGTGGTGGGCGGAACTCTGGCTCTAATCGGAGTGCAGTTCGTGCCCTATCATAAGCTTGCAAAGCTCAAAATTCCCGCCGTGGTCGTCGCGGTCATTCTGCTTGCGCTCGTGTTCGTGCCCGGGGTGGGAGTTACCAACTACGGCGCGACCCGCTGGATAGGCTTCGGCTCGTTCACGTTGCAGCCGTCGGAAATCGCCAAGTACGCATTCGTGCTCTTTGCCGCCGCGTACTTTGCGAAGAATTACGAAAAGGTTAAGACCTTTTTGGGCGTTCTGCCCGTGCTCGCCGTAGGCATACTGTTTTGCCTTCTCATAATCGCCGAGCCGAATATGTCTATTACGATGTGCGTGGGGCTTTTGATGCTCGCAATGATTTTTCTTAGCGGCACTAACTTAAAGACCTTCGCCATAATAATGATACCGTTCATAATCGCCGTGCCCGTGCTCATATTGCTCGAGCCGTACAGATTACAGAGATTGAGCGCGTTTATCGACCCGTGGGCGTCACCTAAAGGTGACGGATATCAGCTCATTCAGTCGCTGTACGCGCTCGGCAACGGCGGACTGTTCGGAGTGGGACTTTTCAATTCCACGCAAAAATACAGGTTTCTGCCCTTTGCCGAAAGCGACTTCATTATGTCGGTTATGGGCGAAGAGCTCGGCTTTTTCGGGCTGGCGGCGTTCTTTTTAGTCAGCGGATTTATCGTCTACCGCGGGTTTAGAATTGCCGCGCACTGTAATGACAGATTCGGCTTTCTTCTGTCGGCGGGCATAACGCTCGTTTACGGCATACAGGTAATAATAAACGCGCTCGTCGTCAGCGGAACAATTCCGCCTACGGGTTTGCCGTTGCCGCTCATTTCGAGCGGAAATACGTCGCTTATAATAACGATGACTTCGATGGGGGTGCTGTACGCCGTGTCGCGCTCCAATTAACACGGCGGGGTAAAATTCCATATAATAAAGTAGGCTATAAGGCGGCGATTTCGTCCGCCTGCTTTATTATTTACATACGGGTACTCAACCCCATTAGATACATTTTGGCGGAAACATCACGGTCTATACACCCGAAGTGTCGCTTGTCGTGCCACTAAGCACGTCTTCGCGCCGTTTCGGTCGTCTATCCTCGTGATTTTCCTCGCCAAAATAGCTCGGTTTGAGGTGTATCGATTGGGGGATGATTACCCGTTCAGGGAGTTGTTATGGATAAGTACATTATCAACGGCGGAAACCCGCTGTACGGCTCAATCGAAATACAGACGGCTAAAAATTCGGTGTTACCCATACTTGCGGCGAGCGTCTTAACGGATGAAAAGATTACGGTGCGTAACGTACCCGCAATTACCGACGTGCACAATATGGTTAAAATACTCGGCTGTCTCGGTTGCCGTACGGCATTTATCGGAAACGACGTGGAGATTGACTCTTCGCGCGCGGACTGCTACAAAATACCCAGCGTACTTGCGCGGGAGTTGCGTTCGTCCGTATTTCTGCTCGGCTCGGTAATATCCCGCTTCCGCAAGGCTAAAATCGCATACCCGGGCGGTTGCGATATAGGATTGCGACCCGTCGACCTGCATCTAAACGGTTTAAAGAGGTTGGGGGTAAGAATTACCGAAGCTAACGGATACATATCCTGCGAGTGCGACAAGCTCACGGGAAACGAAATTATGTTGGACTGCCCGAGCGTGGGCGCAACCGAAAACATTATGCTTGCGGCGGTCAAGGCGGAGGGCACGACCGTTATAAAGAACGCCGCGCGCGAGCCCGAAATAGAGGACTTGCAGAAATTCTTAAACTCGATAGGAGGCAAGGTTTCGGGCGCGGGTAGCGGAACGGTTGTAATACAGGGAGTGGAAAAGCTTGGCGGCGGCGAATATCTGCCCATCTGCGACAGGATAGAGGCGGGCACTTTTTTAATCGGAGCGGCAATGTGCGGAGGGGAAATACAGCTCAACCGCGTAAATGCCGAACTTATAAGTTCGCTTTTGCATAAACTTCGTGAAAACGGTTGCAAAATCAGGGTAAAAGATGATAAAATATATTTAAAGAGCGATAAGCGGCTCAATTCGGTTAAGAGTATAGAAACTCAGCCCTATCCGGGGTTTCCGACAGATTTGCAAGCGCAGATGACGGCGCTTTGCTGTATATGTCGCGGTCACTCGATAGTAACAGAAAATCTTTTCGAAACGCGGTATAAATACGTGCCCGAACTCAAAAAGATGGGCGCGGACGTAACCGTCATCGACAGAAACGCGTTTATACGCGGGGTTGAGAAGTTGAAGGGCGCGGAAGTTATAGCGCACGATTTGCGCGGCGGCGCGGCTTTGGTAATAGCGGCGCTGGCGGCGGAAGGCAGAAGTGAAGTTTTCGATATATCCCATATCGACAGGGGATATTCCGATTTCGAATATAAACTGAGGGCACTCGGGGGAGATATCGTTCGGGTTGCAGTATAGAGCGGTATGAAGTACGTAAGAAAAGTAATGGCAGTGGGGCTGGCAATAATCTTTTTGATAGCGCTTGTAATAGGTACGGGCGTAATACTTTCCGTGCGCAACGTAAACGTTTCGTTTATCGAGTACTCGGGCGAGTATTCCGAAGAGTACGCGGCAACCCGCGCCAACTTCAACAAGCTCAAGGGCTCGGGGCTTTTGTTTATCGACGATGACGATATCTACGGCAAGGTGACGGCTACCGACGTTTTGGCAGTCGAGAGCTACGAAAAGAAATTCCCTTGCACGGTCAATATCGTCATCCGCGAAAGAATAGAAACGTTTACGTATAAAACCGACGCGGGTTACTCGGTTTACGACGAGCGCGGTAAGCTTATCGGCAATCACGACAGCGAGCCGAAAAATACCGTCGACGGCTGCCCCAACGTCGTGCTCGACTGCAAAGCCGACGAAATCGAAGAGCTTGCCAAACTCTGTTCGGTGTTTAAAGATAACTTCGGCGCTATGCGCAGACTTGTTTTAAGCGTCGAAACGGATAAATTCCCCGGCGCGAACGTAGTCTACATTACATTGAACAGCGGACTTAAAGTCACTGTGCGCGACTGGAAAAATTCGGGCTCGCAGAAGATAAAAATGGCTTTCGGCGTGTACGACGGACTGTCGGAATACGAAAAGCTGAGGGGCACGATAATGGTAAAAGGCGGCAAGGACGGAGAGGGTCTCGAAGTCAGATACATACCTTAAAAAAATAATTACATAATATGCGGTCCGATTTTCATTTTCGGGCCGCATTTTTATGCCGATTAGTTGACAAACGTTATTTACTATTATATAATAGTAAATGGTTGAAAAACCATACTATCACAGTGCGGGAAGAAAAGTGTGCGAAACAAAAGCGTAACGGTGCTTGATATACGCTCGTCCGAGATTTGCGCGGCTATTGCCGAAAAGGGCGTAAACAACACTTTTATCATCAAAAGCAAATATTCCAAGCCCTACGAAGGGTTTGCCGAGGGCGGTCTTTTGGATATCGACGATTTCATTTCGGCGGTAAACGGCGCGCTCGGTACGGTTATTTCGTCCGCCGATTCCCCCGTAAAGCGCGTTTACGTCAGCGTTCCCTGCGAATTTATCCAAGCCGTTCAGACGGACAAGGTTCTTTCCTTTCAGTCGTCGCAGCGCATATCGCCGCGCCATATACAGTCACTGGTCAACGCCTCGAAGCCGAAGGTTAGCGAGGACGAAGCGATAATCAAGTGCGGCGCGCTGTATTACGTGCTGTCGGACAAGCGTCGGCTTGTAAACCCCATGGGAATGGTAAGCGACAGCCTGCGCGCAAGACTGTGTTTCTTCAAATGCAAAACGGCGTTCACGGACACTGTAAAGCGTGCGCTCAAAGCGTTCGAGAGCGTTAAGGATATAATCTTTCTGCCGCAGAATTACGCGGAGGGGCTGTACCTGTTTGCCCCCGAAGAGTACGACGGCTATTCCGTGCTTTTCGACCTCGGCGCGATTTCCTCGACTTTCAGCGTAGTGTGCGGAAACGGCGTCGCCTTCAGCGAGGCGTTTTCAATCGGTACGAGCCATATCGCGGTGCTTTTGATGGAGGCGCTCGATATACCGTATTCGGTTGCGTACGGACTGATGCAAAAGGTCAATCTGAACGCAAGGGATACCTATTCCAACGGTTGCGAATACGTCGAGGACGGCAAGACTTACAACTTTGCCGCAAGCGAGGTGCGCTCGCTTATAAGGGAAGGGCTCGACGGCATATGCGAAATGCTCGAAACCTGTCTGCAGTCGTTCACACCCAAAGATTTGACGGGTGCGCCGATAAACATAACGGGCGAGGGCGTAGGCGTTATAAGAGGAACGATAGAACATTTTTCCTCGAGGCTGGTTTCTCCCGTGGAGGTAATCGCTCCCAAGCTTCCCTATTACGACAAACCGCAGTTTTCGTCACTGTTCAGTCTGTTACATGCGGCGCTCGGCAGTGATTTTGTGCAATAATTTTTACGATTTCGGAGGATGAATTTATGTTTAACGATTCAGCTATCAATACAAATATTTCGGGTAAGGCAAAGATTAAGGTTATCGGCGTCGGCGGCGCGGGTAACAACGCCATTAACCGCATGATAGAGGCGCGCATCAACTGCGCCGAATACGTGGTCGTCAATACCGACTCGCAGATTCTGGCCCTTTCGCCTTGCGAAAACAAGATACAAATCGGCACTCAGCTTACCAAAGGCCTCGGCGCGGGCGCAGACCCCGACGTCGGCAGAGCGGCGGCGGAAGAGAGCAAGGACGTCCTCACCGAAGTCATAAAGGGTACGGACCTTCTGTTCATAACCGCGGGCATGGGCGGCGGCACGGGTACGGGCGCGGCTCCAGTAATCGCCAAGATTGCAAGGGATATGAAAATTTTAACGGTTGCGGTCGTTACCGAGCCGTTTGCGTTCGAGGGCAAGAAGAGAATGGAAAACACCGTCAAGGGGTTGGACAATCTCAAAAAGTACGTCGATACGCTCATCGTAATTCCCAACGATAAGATAAGAACGGTCGTGGACAAGAATACCACCATGGTAGAGGCGCTCCGCGTTGCCGACGAAATTTTAAAACAGGGCATAAAGGGACTTGCCGAGCTCATCGTCAACCCCGCGCTCATCAACCTCGACTTTGCGGACGTCAAAACCATTTTGAAGGACAGAGGCATAGCTCACCTCGGCGTGGGCGTTGCCAAGGGCGACAACAGAATTATCGAGGCGGTGCGCGTTGCGGTCAACTGCCCGCTTCTGGAAACGACTATAGAGGGCGCGCAGGGCGTTATCTTAAACGTAGTCGGAGGCAACGATTTGACGTTTGCCGAGGTTGCGGACGCCGCGGAGCTCGTGCGCAGCGTAGTCGACGCGTCGGCTAACATCATTTTCGGCGCGCGTATAGACCCCAACGTTCAGGACGAGGTGGAAATCACGGTTATAGCGACCGGTTTCCCCGGATACGAAAATACTCAGACGGAAGAACAGCAGAGGGCTTATACGAGCGGTCAGCTCTATACCCAGCAGTCGTATAATCAAAGTCAGGGCAGAATGTCGGTTAACGAGCCGTACTATCCTCAGCAGAGGGTCGCGCCTCAGCAACCTGTGCAACAGCCTGTACAGCAGCCGGTTCGCACCGTGCAGTCGGTTCAGCCGCAGTACGTTCAGCCCGCAGAACAGCCCGTTGTGAGACCCGCGGTTCAGGAGCCGCAGGTTGAGCGCCCTTCGGACAAGCAAGTGCCCAAGTTCGCACAGCTTTTGCATCGTTTCGGCAGAAAGGATAACGACTGATAATAAATGTAAGCAAGTTAGCGGCGTCCGCAAATGCGGACGCCGCTTTTTTGCGTTATTCGTCAAAATACGCGTAAACCGTGATAATTTTCGCGCAAAATTCATAATATTTATTATGACCGAAAATATTTTGACGGAATTTGACAGTTTTTTCTTTCTCGGAGTGGGCGGCGTGAGTATGAGCGCCATAGCCAAAATTCTTCACGCCGAGGGCAAAAAAGTTGCGGGTTGCGACCGCTGCGAGGGCGAGTACACTCAGTCGCTTAAAAATGAGGAGATAAAGGTTACAATCGGCAACGTCTGCTCGTTCGAAGGCTTCGAGGTGGTCGTTTATACCGACGCTCTGCCCGACAGTAACCCCTCGATTATCGCGGCGAGGCGGCAGGGTAAGGTGCTGATTTCCCGCGGAAAACTTTTGAGAGAGCTGTGCAAAAACTATAATAAAACAATTGCGGTTGCGGGTTGTCACGGCAAGACAACCTGTACGGCAATGATAGCGCACATTTTTGACTATGCTGACACAAAATTTACCTCGCATATAGGCGGCGACGATTTGACATTTACCAACGCTCACGCGAGCGGCAACGACTATTTTATTACCGAGGCGTGCGAGTACAAGAAGAATTTTCTCTATTTAAAGCCCGATATCGCGGTAATTTTGAATAGCGACGCCGACCATCTCGACTGTTACGGCAGTGAGGAAAACCTTAAAAAAGCGTATCTGCAATTTGCGGGCTCGGCGGCGAAAACGGTTAAGCTCTACGGCGATTTGCCCGAGGCGGACGGCGTAACTTTCGGGTTCGACGACAGAGCTGACTACTATGCAAAGAATATCCGCAGTGAACACGGTAAATTCAATTTCCGCGCGTTTAAAGGCGAAACCGAGCTAGGTAAGGTTAAACTTTCCGTCTACGGCAAGCACAACGTTTTAAACGCGCTTGCCGCGATAGCCGCCGCGGATACGTGCGGAATAGATTTTCAAAAAATTTCGGAAGGACTTGCGCAGTTTAAGGGAGTGAAGCGCAGATTCGAAGAGATAGGCGCGTTTAACGGCGCTGAGTGCATTGCCGATTACGCGCATCACCCGAACGAAATAAAAGCCGCCTTAAAGACGGCAAGAATGCTCACGGCTGGCGAGCTTTACGTGGTTTTTCAGCCGCACACATACAGCAGAACCAAAGATTTGTTCAAAGAGTTCGTGCTCACGCTCGCGGCGGTCAAGCGGCTTTTGATTTACAAAACCTTTGCCGCGAGGGAGTATTACGACGACGCGGGCAGTGCGCTTACGCTGTCGAACGCCGTCAAACGCTCGACGTACGGCGACTGCGAAACGGATATCGAAAGATTTTTAGAAAACGCGAAAATCGGCGACACCGTGCTCTTTCTCGGAGCGGGCGACATTTACGAAATCGCAAAGACGGTAGTGGACGGTTAAAATTCTATTGCCCGTCCCGAGTGCTCGCAAGCGTAGACAAAGTCTACGAATTGCTTTGCGCGGCGGGGTGAACGACCGCCGTTCAGGATTGCCCAGCGTTCGGCAAGCGTTTCGAGTTGCTCGGGTAAAATGCTGAGGTTGCAGTCCTCGGCAAGCTGTCTGACAATCGAGAGATAGCTTGCCTTATCGGTTGACGAAAACATAACCGTCAGCCCGAAACGGTCGGAAAGGGATAGCTGTTCCTCGATACTGTCGGCGGGGTGCACCGAATTGTCGCGGTCGGAAAAACTTTCCTTAACGACGTGCCGGCGGTTGGAGGTTGCGACAATCATAACGTTTTCGGCGTAAACAACCGAACCTTCGACCGCCGATTTGAGCGCGGAAGTCCTTTCGTCCTGCTCGTCGAGAGTTAAATCGTCGATAAAAATTATGAATCTGAGCGGTAGCGGAGCAAGCTGCTGCTTGATTTTTTTAATGGACGGCAAGTCGTTTTTGTCGAGCTCTACAAGTCTCAGCCCCTTGTCGCAGTAAGCGTTGAGCATTGCGTGAACGGTGGAGGACTTGCCCGTGCCTCTGTCGCCGTATAAAAGCATATGCGAAAAGGGCAGATTTTCGAGAAAGTTTTTAACGTTCGTATCTATTAAAGCTTTTTCGCTCTCGTAGTTTTTAAGTTGGGATAAGGTGATATCGGCAGTTCCGTTTAAAGGAACAAATTTGCCGTCGGAGTATCCGAAAGCCTTTCCGTCTATGAACTGTCCGTAACCGTTTTCGCGGTAGAAATTTTCAAGACGCGCGACAAGTAAGATTTCGTCCGTGCAATCGAAAACAGCCAAGGACTTGCCAAGGCTAAAGCCGTTGCCGTTGAGATTGCCTACGGCAGAGAAAATAACACTCAAATCGGAAATAAACGCTTTTTTCAAAAAGACGGAAACGTTTTCGCCCTTTGCGCAGGTTATTGAAAACGCGTTTATATCGTGCAGTACTGCGCTTTGAACCGCGCCGAGAAGATTTTCTTCCACGCCCGCCGCATATATTTCGCAGAGTAAATCGTTATATCTATCTTGCGTGTTCTGCGTGGCGTATTCGAGCAGTAAAAATATCAGTTTGTCGTCCTTAAGGCTTCGTAAAACCGTCAGTGAATTTAAAAGTCTATTCATAATTATTCGTGTTTATCCGTTGAATTTTGCTATATTATACACCGAATACGCAAAATATGCAATTTTTTTGAAGAGTTTATTAAATAAAATCTTTTATCGCTTGACTTTGCTTTTGCAAGGAAATATAATAGTACACAAATCAAATGTTGAAAGGAGTAACTAACTTATGTCAAAAATCTATTATCAGTCTGATTGCGATATAAAGGTATTGAAAAATAAAACAGTTGCCGTAATAGGTTACGGCAGTCAGGGGCACGCACATGCGCTCAATTTGCGTGAGAGCGGCGTGAAAGTTATTATCGGTCTGCACGAGGGCGGCAAGAGCTGGCCCAAGGCGGTAGCGGCGGGCTTCGAGGTCTACACGGTTGCCGAGGCTACCAAGCGCGCAGACGTCGTTATGATTTTAATCAACGACGAAAGACAGGCTAAAGTCTATAAGGACAGCATAGAAAAGAACCTTAAAGAGGGTGCGGCGCTCGCGTTCGCGCACGGCTTTAACATTCACTTCAAGCAGATAGTTCCTCCCAAGAACGTCGACGTGTTTATGATTGCACCCAAGGGTCCCGGACATACCGTTCGCAGTGAATATCAGGACGGTAAGGGCGTTCCCTGCCTCGTTGCTATCGAGCAGGACTACACTGGCAAGGCTTTAAACGTTGCGCTCGCGTATGCCGCGGGTATCGGCGGTGCGAGAGCGGGCGTTCTGGAAACGACCTTCAAGTGCGAAACCGAAACCGACCTTTTCGGCGAGCAGGCAGTGCTTTGCGGCGGCGTAACCGCGCTTATGAAAGCGGGCTTCGAAACGCTTGTCGAGGCGGGCTACGACCCCAAGAACGCGTATTTCGAGTGCATTCACGAAATGAAGCTTATCGTCGACCTCATCTACAAGGGCGGTTTCTCGCTTATGAGATATTCGGTTTCGGACACCGCGGAGTACGGCGACTACGAGACGGGCAAGAGACTTATCACCGACGAAACCAAGAAGGAAATGAAGAAAGTTCTCGAAGAAATTCAGGACGGCACTTTCGCTTCCAAGTGGATAGCCGAGAACAACAACGGCAGAGCTCACTTCAATGCAAAGAGGGCTTTGGAAGCTTCTCACGAGCTTGAAAAAGTCGGCAAAGAAATCCGCGGAATGTACTCGTGGAATAACGACAATATCGAGGCTGCGGAAGAGGGAAAATCGAAACTTTAATTATAAATTAAAAATATCGGGCGCGCCTGCATTTTTGCAGGCGCGTTTTTCATTTTTTGACGCGCATTTTGTTGTCTTTTCAAGTTGTAAATGATATAATAAACAATGCAGAAAAATGCAATCGGAGATTTTGCGGTGAACAAGAAGAAAAACAACGATAAACGCTCATATATTCTTACGAAGGAAACGCTCGGAATGACAATTTTGTTGTTCTGTTTTATGCTTACGGTAATTCTTTTGACAAACCGTGCAATATTCATGGGGTTCGGCGGTGCGATATGCACGTTTATGTACGGCACGTTCGGTTACGCGTCGTATTTTATCGTCGCTCTTTTTGCGTACCTCGGCGAGTGGCTCGTGTTCGAAAAGAAAATAAAGCTCAACGTGCGCGCGTTCATTCTTTCGGCGTTGACGGTCGTTATGCTTTTCCTGCTTTTCCACGCAGTCACCACCCGCTATTATTCGATGTCGAGCTACGGCGGATATCTTTCGCAGTGCTTCAATAATGCCTCTAAAGGCTACAAAGGCTATACTTTCGGCGGCGTAATCAGCGGCTTGCTTGTATTTCCCATAGCAAAGGGCACGACTTTCGTCGGCGCCTACGTTATTTTCTCGTTGCTTACGGTTGCTTGCGGCGCGCTTGCTTTCCTGCTTGTCAGAAGTCTTGTGCTCGGCAAAATGGTTGCCCGCGCTCATTCTTCGGCGAAAGAGCTCCCCGCAAAGGAAGAGGAACAGCCCCAGCAGACCGAAGCGCGTGCGCAGACTGCCGATAATCTCTATTCGGTAAACGAGAACCACGAAATCGTGACCAACGTCAAGCCGACGGAAACTGTCCGCGTGCAGGCAAAGAAAAAGACGGAAACGGAGAGTAAGAAAAACGACGACAGATTTTCACCCGAAAACCTCGGCAGAAAAATTCTTTTCCAGAACGGCGAATTTGCCGCGGAAAGCTACCGCAGAAATATGATTTACAACGAGGACTCTTATTTTAATCACCCCGTGCAGAACGAGGGCGATTATATGAGAAGTTTTCAAAGCAACCCTGCCGCGCCCGCAAGCGCGCAAAACGTTCCGCCTCCCGCGGAAACGTCGTATACGTCCGATTACGCTTCGCACGTTGAAAACGGCGGCGAGAGCGAGAGCACGCCTTCGTACCTTTACGGCGACGAGCCCGTACAGAACCTCGGCGACAGACCGCTGTACGAAGAGAAGTCTGACACGGAGGAGGATTTCAGCTCTTATACGGTAGACGAAAATTCGTCAATCGATTTCGAGGAGGAAACCTCCGAGCCCGAAATCAAGTCCGACTTCACCGCGCCCGTCACACCCCGCACGGAGAGCAACCCCTACGGTTTGCAGTCGGACGACGAGCCCGCAATTTCTTCGCCCGCTCACGACGAGCCTAAGGCGGCGGCTTTCGAAGAGCCGTCCGAGCCCGCTCAGCCCGAGCGCGTCGAACCCGTCAAGCCTGCGGAAAAGCCCCGCGAGAGGAGCAACAGCCTTTTCGATTTGTTTAGCTCATCCAACCCGAGATTGAACAGTGAGCGCCGCGTCGAACCCGACGTTTCGGCATTGCAGTCGGAGAGAAGGGAGAGGAGCAGAGAAAACCTTTTCGACGATTCGGACGGCAACGACAATCTTTTTAGCGACCAGAAACCGCTTGTTGACAGAAAGCCTGCCGCCGAGCCGCCCGCAAGAGAGCGCGCCGAGGTTGCGCCTCCCGTGCGCGAGTCCGTCCGCAAAGAGCCTGCGCTCGCGCCCAAGCCCGAACCCGTTCCCGAGGAAAAGCCCAAGCACGTTTGGAAAAAGTACGTGCGCCCGTCGCTCGATTTGTTGGACGACTATCCCGAAAATACCAACGTAAACACGGCGGAAATCGAAGAGAGCAAGCAGATTATCTGCGATACGCTCGCCGATTACCGTATAGACAGCCGCATTTCCAACGTTGTCGTCGGTCCTGCGATTACGCGTTACGACGTCATAATCGAGGACAGAACGAATATTAAAAACGCGCTCAAATACAGAGAGGCGATTGCGATGGCGCTCATGAAAGAGAACGTCAACGCATACCTCAACTATTCCAAGGGCGCAATCTCAATCGAAGTGCCCAATTCGTCGCGTTGCGTCGTCGGCTTGAAGACAATGCTCGCAAGCAGTACTTTCTTAAATTCCAAGCCCAACAGCTTAACGTTTACGCTCGGTAAAAACGTCGAGGGACAGGTGGTCTGCCCCGACATTACCAAGATGCCGCACCTTCTGGTTGCGGGTACTACGGGCAGTGGTAAGAGTATCTGCTTAAGCACGCTTATAATAAGCCTGCTGTATAAATACGGACCGGAAGAACTGAGGTTCATTCTCGTAGACCCCAAACAGGTTGAATTTATTTCCTATGACAAACTGCCGCACCTTATGATAAACGAAATTATCTACGACGTGGATAAGGCGATTAAGGCGCTCAACTGGGCAATCAAGGAAATGGAGAGGCGCTATCAGCTCTTTAAGGAAATGACCGAAAAGGGCATAGCCACCAAGAATTTGACCGAGTACAACGCACATTTGCCCGAGGGCGAAGAGAAACTGCCCAAAATCGTCGTTATCCTCGACGAGTTCGGCGATTTGATGTTGCAGGCTAAAAAGGACATCGAAAGCCGTATTATCAGGCTTGTTCAGAAGTCGAGAGCGTGCGGCATTCACCTTATATTGGCAACCCAGCGCCCCTCGGTCGACTGCATTACGGGTCTTATAAAGTCCAACCTGCCCACGCGTATTGGCTTTAAGGTCAACTCGTTCGACGACGCGAGATGTATTTTCGATATCGGCGGCGCGGAAAAGCTTTTAGGCAAGGGCGACTTGTATTTCCGTTCGGCTGAAAACCCCGAGCTTGCGAGGATTCAGGGCTGCTTTATCGACACGCACGAAGTGCAGAAGGTCACCGATTTCGTCAAGCAGAACAACGAAACCTATTTTGACCAGAGCGTAAGCGACTTCATCAATACCGTAGAGGAAGAGCCTGCCGACAGCGCGCCCGAGGGCGGCGATATGGGCGGCGACGCGTCCAAGGTGGACGATACGTTCATAAAGGCGCTCAAATTCTGCGTAACGAGCAATCAGGCGTCCGTTTCTATGATTCAGCGCCGTTTCCCCATCGGGTATATGAAGGCGTGTAAGATTATCGACTGGATGGAAAATATGAACTACATAACCCAGTCGGAAGGCTCGAAGCCGAGAAAGGTGCTGTTATCCCGCGAGGAGTTCATACAGCGCTACGGAGACGTTGATGACTGATTTTACACGCAAGAAATTCGGCGTAATATCGCTCGGTTGCGATAAAAACCGCGTCGATACCGAAAAACTTTTGTCGGTAATACGCTCGCGCGGCTGTGAAATAACCGACGATATCGAAGAGGCAAACGTAATAATAGTTAACACTTGCGCGTTCTTGAACGAGGCGCGCAAGGAGTCTATCGAGACGGTTTTGGAATGTGCCGCGCAGAAGGACGGCAATCTTGAAAAACTCGTTGTAAGCGGCTGTCTGCCGCAAAAGTATGTCGGCGAGCTGTACTCGCAGCTTTCCGAGGCGGACGTATTTTTGGGCATAGACGACTACAATAATTTTTTCGACGCACTCGAAAAATCGTACGCGGGCGAAAGAGTTAATTTCGTCGGGCTTGGCGATAATAAATACTGCGGTGACAGAGTGGTAACCACACCCTGTCATTATGCGTATTTAAAGATAGCCGACGGCTGTAACAACTTCTGCACGTACTGCCTTATTCCCAAAATACGCGGCAGATACCGCAGTTATCCTATGGAAGAGCTTCTGCGCGAGGCGGAGAATCTCGGCGACGTTTCCGAGCTGATTTTGGTTGCGCAGGACGTTTCCCGCTACGGAATTGACCTGTACGGAAAAAAATATTTAATAAATTTTTTACAAAAGCTGACAACACTTGTCAATATTAATAGTGTAAGATTACTTTACTGTTATCCCGATATGCTCGACGACGAGCTTATCGCCGAGATAAGGGATAACCCGAAGATAGTAAAATATCTTGATATTCCCTTGCAACACAGCGAAAGTCGCGTTCTTAAGCTTATGAACAGGCGGGGCACGCGGGAGGATTATCTTGCCTTAATCGAAAAGCTAAAGCGTGAAATTCCCGATATCGCAATACGCTCGACCTTTATCAGCGGTTTCCCCTCGGAAACTGAGGAAGAGTTTAAGGGAATGTGCGAGTTTTTGAAAGAGGCAAAGCTTGTCAACTGCGGGTTTTTCGCCTACTCTAAAGAGCCCGACACGCCCGCCTATAAAATGAAAGACCAAGTGCCGTACTCGGTAAAAAAGCGGCGGGTCAAAGAGCTTTACAAGGTGCAGAGAGAAATTTCTCAAGAGTATCTATCGCAGTACGTGGGTAAAACAATCAAAGTGCTTTGCGACGGTATAGACTACGACAAGGGTTGTTTTGTCGGGCGTGCGTATTTCAGCGCACCCGAAATCGACGGCAAAATTTATTTCAACGCGGCAAACGCGGCGCAGGGCGAGCATTACGACGTGAAAATATTGTCTTGCGACAGTTACGATATGTACGGTAAAACGGAGGACTTCGACGGTGAGTGAAGAACAAAACGAAAGTAAATTTTATAAGTTTGCCAAGGGCAAGGGGGTAATGAACCTGCCCAATAAGCTTACCATTGCGCGCGTCGTAATGATTCCGCTCTTTATCGCGCTGTTTTACGTTCCCTTTAAGGGGCACTATTTCGCGGCGCTCGCGGTGTTTGCTCTCGCAAGCTTTACCGACTATCTCGACGGGCATTTTGCGAGAAAATATAAGCTGATAACCAACCTCGGCAAGTTCTTGGACCCTGTAGCTGACAAAATTCTTGTCGCATCGGCAATGATAGTTTTCTTAACCGCGCCTAACATGTTCTTTACTTTGGGACTGGGCGGTTGGTCGCTGATTGCGGGCGGCTGTTGCGTTGCGGTGATTCTGGGCAGAGAGCTGATTGTCAGCGGCTTTCGTATGGTTGCCGCCGACGCGGGCATAGTTATCGCCGCGGATAAAATCGGCAAGTATAAAACGGTCACGCAGATGATTAGCCTTATAGTGCTTTTGATTGCGGCGGGACTTTGCGAATTTTTGTGCGCTCGGCTTGCAGTCAGAATAATAAATTACGTGGGGTTGGGCTTCTTTGCGTTGGCAACAATTCTGACGGTAATTTCGGGTATCAATTACGTAGTTAAAAATATTCAAGTTTTAAAGGTATGAGCAGGGAAGATAATCGCGGCGCAATAGTTTTGCTTGCGTTCGAAAACAAGCGGCAGATTGATTTTGCCAAAATCGAAAATGCGGCGGCTAAGCTCGCAACGTTCGGCTATTATTGCGACAAAATAAGCCGAGTTGCTTTCGACAGCCAGTCGGAAATAGTTCATGCGGTCAAGGACGGCATTGATAATTTCGATAATATAATTCTGCTCTGTCCCGAAAAAATGCGCAGAACTCTGACAGATTTTACGGCTCAGCTCACGGGCGGGCAGTTCGACAGCTTAGGAATATTGCAGAGCGGAAACAAGAGCGTTTTTCTTATAAACTCCGACGCCGAAAACAGACTGCGCTACGAGGATATAAAAAAGGCCCTTGACGACAAATACGGAATAATGTACGACAGCGCGGTCGTAAAGGCGGTCGGCGCGCCGCAAAAGCTTATAAACGAGGCGCTTTCCAAGGCGGCCGAACTCTTTCAGGGCGGCGGCATAACGTTCAACGTTACGAACGCTTTCGACGATTGCAGAATCGAGCTCGTCTATTCGTCGAAAACTCCCAAAATGCAGCTTGACGAGGCTCTGCGCGGCATAATAAAGACGCTCAACGACTATATTTACGCTCTCGAAGATATTTCTCTTGCCGAACAGCTTTTCCGTCTTTTGAAATTAAGGCGAATGAAAATCGCCGTTGCTGAGAGCTTTACGGGCGGCGGCATAGGTAAAAGGCTCGTGGAAGTTTCGGGCATTTCCGAAGTGTATTTCGAGGGGCTGAACACCTATTCCAACCAAGCAAAAATGGAGCGGCTGGGCGTGAGCGAGCTTACGTTAAATCAGCGCGGTGCGGTGTCTGCCGAAACGGCTTATCAGATGGCGGAAGGACTGCTCGATACGGGCAACTGCGAGGTTGCGATTTCCACTACGGGCATCGCAGGACCCAAGTCGGACAACACGTCCAAGCCCGTAGGGCTTGCATATATAGGTATAGGAGTGGACGGCGATATTGCCGTTTACAAGTACAATTTTGCGGGCGACAGGCAGGCTATCACCGAAAAGGCGATAAACCACGCGCTGTTCCTCGCTTATAAAAGGTTAAAATAATTAAGAGGTAAACATAAATGAACGACGAAAAACTCAAAGCACTAAATTCGACAATCGCAATGATTGAAAAGCAGTACGGCAAGGGCGCAATAATGAAGCTCGGCGACGAAAACGTTTCGTCCGAACTCGAAGTAATACCCACCGGCTGTCTTTCGCTCGACTTAGCTCTCGGCGTGGGCGGCGTGCCCAGAGGCAGAATTATGGAAATATACGGACCCGAATCCTCGGGTAAAA
>CAYXTN010000032.1:0-16933 GCA_964468085.1 uncultured Clostridia bacterium
CAAGCGACTGCGTTCCCACGTTGCCCGCCATATCCAGAACGAGCGACTGAAAGCTCACGATAAAGGGCAGGCTCGAAATTACCTTTTCAAAGCTCCCCACCACCGCCGAAACGCCGAGGCCGAGGAAGAACAGCACCAAAAGCCACGGTATGCGCTTTACGATAGAGCGGTGAATGGGCTCTTTCATATCGTCTTCCGAAGTCAGACCTGCGAGCTTTGCATAGTCGTCGCCCAACTGGTCGTCAACCGCTTCGATAAGGTCGGTGGAAGTAATTACGCCCAGCACCTCGTTCTTTGCTCCGAGGACGGGAATGGAATCTTCCTGATAGTCCTTAAGTCGGTCTATGCACTCCTCTATGTTTTCGGTCGCGTATACGGAAGGATAAGACGTCATTATGATATCGTCGAGCGGAATGTTGTGACGGGCAACTATCAGGTCGCGCAGATTTATAGCGCCGCAATACGTTCCGTCGGCATTTTCAACGTAAATAGTCGAAACGTTGTCGTTTTCCGCCGCTTGCTCTACCATAGATTTCATAGCCGCCTTTATGCTCATATCCGATTTGACGAGTATAAAGTTTGTGGTCATTCGGCTGCCGACGGCGTCGTCCTCGTAGGAATTAATGAGTTTAATGTCCTCTGCGGCTTCGTCGTCAAGTAGCTTTATAATCTCGTCGCGGGTGTCCTCTTCGAGCTCGTCCAGAAGGTCGACCGCGTCGTCCGCGTCCATGCACTCGATAATGTCGGCGGCGTGTTCCGTGTCCATATCCTCGATATAGTCTTCGGCGTTTTCCAGATAACTGAACACGTCGGAGAGCACGTCGGGGGAAAGCACGCGCGCCAGTCGTTTGCGCGCTTCTTCGCTGAGCTTGGGGTATATGTCGGCAATGTCGCCTTCGTGGTAGTCGCTAAGGCTTTCGGCAAGTTCGGCGTCGGGAATATCTTGCTCGATTAACTCATAAAGCTGTAGCAAAACGCCCTGCAATTCTTCCATACGCCGCCTCCCGTGTGTTTTTTTAATTATAGCACCTTACAAAAACAAAAGCAACCAACGGCGGGCGTCGTTTACAGGAAATATCTCTATACAAAGAAACAGCCCCTCTATATTCTTAAACGAATACAGCGGGCTATATCTTAGGTTATTCTCCGCTAAATTGAAATTTAGTTTTCACATTATTCTTATTCTATGCGAAAAATGCAAGTATCCAATCATTTGAAAGTTCGTGTCGCTTTGTAGGGCGGAATTTAACCCTTGACAAATTTTTAAAGCAATTTATATAACTTTTGCTTCCGTTTTCGGGATTAATCCAAAACGCTCGCATTGCCTTATTGCTGTAATCTTTCAAAGAAATTTCCAACTCATCACCACAGAAATTATATATAAAAATAAAGTCTTTACCGGCAAACACACTCGTTCTATGATATTTTTCGCCTTGATTTAATATATATTCGGGGTGTGGTTCGCCATTTATATAATCAACGCTTTCCATAAGAGCTTTAAGATATTGCATTTGCGAGCCGCCAGCAGAATGTAAGCCCTGATTCCACGTTTCTCTTACACCGTAAGCAGGTCTTTCGCCGTTTTGATAAAACTGTATAATTGCGTTATTGCCGTATGTAAAACCGCAAGCACCTTCAAACACGCTCCAATAGGCATAGCGGCGAACGTCTTTTGCTTCCCAATAAGGTTGCGTTAAATCGTGCAACCCTTGTACAATGCCCTCATATGACGGCTCTGCGTCCATACACGGCTTTTTTATGACATAAGAGTTATTTTTGATAACGTACTTATAATTATCTTCCCCGAAAGAGTCCTCGTTTTTCGCTTTGTCGTCCCAAGTGGACATTTTAAGTTGGTCATAACGTCTATGCCCCGATTGAAACGTATTAAAACTTAACCATTCGCAATCGTTAAACCAAAGATAAGAACCTGTTCTGCCGAAAGGGTGATAAGTTATAAGCCGTTCGGGATTGTATGATTTAAGTTTTTTGCCGAGAGTATCAAACAGTTTAAAATTCTCATCGCCCCTAACGTCGCCGCCGAGTACCCATATTAAATTAGTTTTATCTTTTAAAAACTTACCCAAAAAATCCGCGTATTCACAAACATTACTATTATTCAGATAACCGTTTTTTACGAAAGACCCCCAAGCGGGCAACAACGCTATATAAAGATTATATTTTGCCGCCACGTCAATATTGCATGATATAGCTTTCCAATAGTTAATATCGCTTATATCTTTATTACCGTGCGGCATTCCGTCCTGAGTTTCAAAACGTTTGTCATAATACGCAGCGACTGCGAAAATTACATTGTAACCTAAACCGCTACGGTTTTTAAAATATAACTCAATTTCTTCATCGGAAAGTTTATCAAATAACAGCCAAGCCGTATCTGCAAGGATAAAAAACGGCTGTTCGCCCTGATATAAATATTTACCTTTAACCGTTAACTGGTTCATAAAACACCTTATTTAAGTTCTTATACACTAAATTACTGTTTATCTTACAACTATTATATCTAATTTAAACGTAAAAAGCAAGGGCTATCATACCCTTGCTTTTATGCTATCGGGAACTCCACGAAGAACTTTGAGCCTTGCCCCACCTCGGTATTTACTCCGAAGTTAAAGCCGTGCTTTTGCAAAATCACTTTGACTATATTCAAGCCCAGCCCCGTGCCCTTGACGGGTCGCAGGTGGCTGTCCTTACTTCTGTAGTACCTGTCCCAGATATGCGCAAGCTCCTCTTCCTCTATGCCCTTGCCCGTATCGCGGACGGCAAAATTGATGCGCTTGTCCTCTGCGTTATATTTGAGCGAAACGTAAACCGTCTTGTCCTCGCCCGTGTAGTTGACCGCGTTGGAAATGAGGTTGTATATGACTTGATAAATCTGCTCCTCGTCGGCGAGCGTGTACAGCTCAGCCTCCACGTCAACCATTATCGAATACCCCTGCGTTTCCTGCAAATAGCTGAATTTATTGATAACGCCGTATAAGAGCTCGGTTAAATTGAACACCTTTTTATTGAGCTGTTCGAGCCCCGAGGTGATTTTCGACGTGCTCAAAATGTCGTTTACAAGCCCCGTAAGGCGGTCGGATTCCTCTATGATTACGTCGAGGTGCTTCTCCCTCTTTTCGGGGTCGTTGCCCGAAATTTCCTTAATCATCGAAGCGTACGCCTTAATCATTGTAAGCGGGGTTTTCAAATCGTGCGAGACGTTTGCAAGCAGTTCTTTTCTGAAGTCCTCGCTCTTTTTAATCTCGTCCTTCATATAGTTGAGCGTGTCCGAAAGCTTGGCTATTTCGTCGTACTGCGCCGAATTGAACTGCACGTCGTAGTCGCCGCCCGCAAGCTTTTGCGCCGTGCCCGAAATCTCTCTTAAAGGTCCCGACAGCTTGTTTGCGAGCGAATATGAAATGAGGAACGCTATGACGAACGCGCCCAGACCAACGAGCAGCAGATATATTTCCATCCGCCTTACGAGCTCTGTTATGTGCGAAATGGGATAGCGCACCAACAGCTTGTACTGCACGCCGTCGAGCTCAACGCATGCGGCGAAATTAAACGTCGTGCGGTTGCCGCTTCGCGAATTGTATTCTGCGGTCTTGCCCTCCGCCCACTCGCCGAGGTTGGAATTTACCGCATCGTAAACGGGCGCGATTTTGTCCTCCGCCAATGCGATATACGGCATAGTGAGATTGCCGTCCATATCGAAAATAAACACGTCCACGCTGTCGGAAAGCGCGTAGTCGGTTATCTTCTGCCCCACGTCCGCCGAGGTCAACTCGGGGTTGTTTATCGTTCCCAGCATATCGTTGCCGACCGAGCGCACCCGCCGCTTTGCCTGCGAAGTTACCGCGCTACCCAAAATGCCGTAACAGACGATTGCTATTACGGCTATGACTCCCAGCGCGAAGAAGGTGAAATACCTCCATAAAATTACGTTCGTGCTGTTTATTCTTTTGAGTTTTAACGGCAGGGAACGCTTTTTTCCGTTCGCCTTTTCAGACTTCGAACTTATATCCGACCCCCCTCAGCGTTACAATAAATTTGCGGTACTGCTTCAAGTTCGCGCGCAGCATCTTAATGTGCGTGTCCACCGTGCGGTCGTCGCCGTAGAAGTCGAACCCCCACACGTCGTAGAGTAGCTTTTCGCGCGTTAATGCAATGCCTTTATTCTTTATAAAGTAGAACAGAATTTCGTATTCCTTGGGGGTCAGCTCGACCTTGTCGCCGTCTACGTACACGTTGCGCCCCGCAAAGTCAACCGTCAGCCCCTCGAAGGTCACCGTGTCGCCCGTCTCGTCCTTCTGCTTTCTGCGCTTGGTCACAACGTTAATTCGCGCCATAACTTCCTTGGGCGAAAAGGGCTTCGTAACGTAGTCGTCGATGCCGAGCTCGAACCCGAAAAGCTTGTCGTACTCCTCGCCCCTTGCCGACAGCATAATGACGGGAATATCCTTGAATTTCTTGATTTCTTTGACGGCGGAAAAACCGTCGAGGCGGGGCATCATTACGTCCATTAAGATAACGTCGAAATCGTTATCCCTGCACATCTTTACCGCCTCCATACCGTCCGCCGCTTCGAACGCCTCGTTGCCCTCGAACTCTACGTACTCTTTTAAAACGTTGCGTATCATATCCTCGTCGTCGACAATAAGTACTTTCACGGTTTCAGCCCTCCTTTATCCTTATTATAATTATAAACTGCATTGAGTAAATGTAAATGGTCCGACTATGAAAAATCAGTGAAAATTTTTAAAAAAAGTTTTAAAAAGCGGTTGACAACGGCGTTTTACAGTGGTATCATAACATTACGAACAAATGTTTTTTACGCGCAAAGAACGGGTTTGCGCGCAAAAATTGTCAGGAGACGGATATGTTGGACGCTGAAAGACTTGCAATACTCACCGAAAGCGCCAAGTATGACGTTTCCTGCTCGTCCTCCGGTTCGAAACGGGTGAACACAAAGGGCGGGCTCGGGAACGCTTCCGTCGGCGGGATATGCCACTCCTTTACCCCCGACGGAAGATGTATCTCACTACTCAAAATTTTAATGAGCAACGACTGCCAGTACGACTGCGAATACTGCCCCAACAGGCGCAGTGCCGACGTTAAGCGTGCGAGCGTTACTCCCGACGAAATCTGCGAGCTTGTAATCAACTTTTACAAGCGCAATTATATCGAGGGGCTCTTCCTCTCCTCCGCCGTTTTCACCTCGCCCAACCGCACGATGGAACTGCTCACCGACACGGTTATCAAGCTGAGAAAGGTGTACAATTTCAACGGCTACATTCACTTAAAGGGCATACCGCACGCGGACGATATGCTCATTATGCGGGCGGCGAAGTTCGTTGACCGTATGAGCTTCAATATCGAGCTTCCGAGCGAAAAGTCGCTCAAGCTTTTAGCGCCGCAAAAGACGCGCGAGAGCCTTATTCTGCCTATGAAAAAGCTGAGTACCGCACTCACCTACGACAAGGAAAACAAGGTTAAGCGGGGCGGCGTTATACCCGCGGGACAGACCACTCAGATGATTATAGGCGCGTCGCCCGAGAGCGACGGTCAGATACTGCGGCTGACCGAGGCTTTATACCGAAAGATGGGGTTAAAGCGCGTTTACTACTCCTCGTATATTCCCGTGGTCGAAAGCCCGAAGCTGCCGACCGTCGGCGCGGGGCTGTTGCGCGAGCACAGGCTGTACCAAGCCGACTGGCTTATCCGCTTTTACGGCTTCGACGTTTCGGAGATTTGCGACGAGGGCGAAAACCTCTCCCCAGACTACGACCCCAAGTGCGCGTGGGCTATGCGGAATATGCACCTCTTCCCCGTGGAAATCAACACCGCGCCTTTGGAAATGCTGCTTCGCGTGCCCGGTATCGGCGCGAAAGGCGCGTACAGAATAACCAACGCACGGAGATTTGGCGCGCTCGACTTTGATAATCTTGCGAAAATGCGCATAATATTGAAGAGGGCGAAACACTTTATTACCTGTAAGGGCAAATTTTACGGTTCGGAGAGCTCAAACGCGGTCAAAGCCGCGCTGATGCTGGACGGTATTAAAGAGACACGTGAGCAACTGAGCATGTTTTCCTGCTCGTCGGTTGCGCTGAGCGCCCTTTCGGGTGAAATATGACGTATTATCTGGTGGACGGCAGCGAGAACTGTTTTTACACGGCGGTGTTTGACGCATACAAAAATAAGGACTGTCTGATAACTTCGGAGCGCGACGTACAGCTTGGGTTGGGCTTCGAAGTTTTCGACGTTGTTACGGACGAAAACAAAGCCGAGCGCGTCAGGGCGAAAATAAACGCCCTCGACAAAGGCGCGGCGGAAGATATAACTTTACTTTTAAAGAGCAACGCCTCGCTGAAAGAAAACGTCGCTTTCGAATATATAAAGCTGATTATTTCTAACGGCGGCGCGGTGCGCGCAATGCTTGCAAACCCCACCGTTATCGAGATGTCGCAAATACGCACGCGGGTATACTTGGAGGCGCACAGGCTGAAAGGCTTGTTGCGGTTTATGGAGAACACGGACGGCGTTATGTACGCGCCCTACTCGCCCGAAAACGATATAACCGATATTCTGGCGGTGCATTTCGCGGCACGCTTTGGCGGTCGTCCCTTCGTTATACACGATATAAAGCGCAAGATTGCGGCAATGTACGACGGAAACGAGATTGTTATGACCTACGCCGACGACGCGGAGATTTATCTTTCGGAATACGAAAACTATTTTCAGAATTTGTGGAAGCAGTATTACAAGTCGGTAAATATCGAAAGCCGCCCGCACGAAAAGCAGATGAAAGGCTATATGCCCGTCCGCTATTGGAAATTCCTTCCGGAGAAAAAATAAAGCGCCATATGGCGCTTTTATTTTTTTAATTACAAATCGTCCGCGTTTAAGGGCGGTTGTTCGTCGTCGTTGCCCTTGGTGAACTCACCGCCGAACGGGTCGTCATTGTCAACTTTCTTGTCCTGTTCGGGCTCGAAGTCCGAACCGAACACGCTTCCGCTCCACTGCTGATTTCCGTCCTCGCTTTGCGTACCCGTTCCGCCATTGTTCTGCGTATATTCGACGCCGCCGTTTTTCTCCGAAACCAAACGCTGATAGAACTCCGCGCGCGCCGCGTTATGATAGGGCGTAACCCAAAGCGATAAAATACCCAAAGTCAATATGCACAGTATATACCAGCCGATAAAGCTAAAATCGAGGCAGAAAAGCTTCCACTTGTTGCCGTTCATCATTTCGATTGACTTCTTGCGCGCGTCGTTGAAATCGATTTCGGGGTTATCCGCAAGGATATAAAAGCTCATACTGTAAGCATACGATTTGATTATACCGGGTATTACAAACAGCAACGACCAGAGCGCGATAAATATGCCGTTTACAAGTTGCAGTAAAAAGGCTCTCAAAAAGTTTTTAAAGCCGTCGAACATATTTACGATTTCGACGTTTTGTCCGCGCACAAGCTTTAAATAGCACTCGGATAATCCCAGATTGAGCGGCCCCGCAATCAAAACAGCCGCTATTGCGCCTATACCGAAATACGACGTACCGCCGCACGCGCCGCCGATTAACGCGGCGATTATGGTAATCAGCACAAACGTGCCCCATTTGCCCGTAAGCTTATTCCAGGCTATATGTCTGTAATCTTTTGCAACCATTTTCAATATTCTCCGTAAACAGAATTATTTGCCGAGCTTTGCCGCGATTTTATCGAAGAAGTCCTGCAGATAGTTATTTTCTATATCCTCGATTTTGCCTGCGTCAGCAGCCGCAGTAAGCGCACTGTCCACGGGCACTTTTACAACCGCGGGTATGCCGTGCTCCATAGCGAGAGCGTCCACCTGACTTTCGCCGAATACGCTCAGTTTTCTGCCGCAATCGGGGCAGGTGATATAGCTCATATTTTCCACGATACCCAATATGGGTATATTCATCATATTCGCCATATTTACCGCTTTTTGCACTATCATACCCACCAAATCCTGCGGCGTGGTGACTATAATTATGCCGTCCAAGGGCACGCTTTGGAAGATTGTCAGCGGCACGTCGCCCGTTCCGGGAGGCATATCGACGAACATAAAATCCACGTCCTCCCAGATGACGTCCGTCCAGAACTGCAAAACTGTGCCCGAAATGAGCGAGCCGCGCCATACGACGGGTTCGGCTTCGTTTTCTAAAAGCACGTTCATACTCATAACCTGCACGCCCGTATTGCTGTCAACGGGCAGTATGCCGTTTTCACTGCCCATTGCGCGGGAGTGAATACCGAACATTTTGGGTATGGACGGACCCGTGATATCGGCGTCCATAATCGCGGTATTGAAGCCGCGGCGCTGTGACGATACTGCGAGCATTGCGCTCGTCATCGACTTGCCTACGCCGCCCTTGCCAGAAACGACGGCGATTACCTTTTTGATTTTGCTTAGTTTATGAGGTTTTTTAATCAGACTTTCCGCCTTGCGCGAGGAACAGCTTTCCCCGCACGACGAGCAGTCGTGAGTACAATTTTCCGACATTTTTCTACTCCTTTTAAACAAATTCATTCTATGTTATTGCCGTGTAAAAGTCAAGTTATTTATAATCGGTTAAAATTTTACTTGCAAATTACGGGTGAATATGTTATACTCCCTCTTGCCGTGCTAAGTGGGGAGATAGCGGTGCCCTGTACCCGCAATCCGCTACAGCGGGACTGAACTGCCCCTCCCGACTTCCGCAGTGGAAGGCTGCCCCCTATAAGGGGTGTTGATAACAAGGTCTTATGCAACTTCTCGCCGCGAACCGTGTCAGGGTAGGGATACAGCAGCACTAAACGGTCAGAGGGGTGTGCCATAGGGTTGCTTTGTAGTAGCTACCTGTATGGGTTACGCTTCGGCTGCGGTTGGCAAAAGGGGCTGCACGGTTTATTTTGTTTCGTAAATTTCCCGCTTGGCGACAGCGGGAAATTTGACGATTTATAGGGAGTTACCCTCTTTTTGCAATAATAAGGGCACTCATATTATTGGAAATTGCAAAAATTCACCCAGTGAGCCGCAAGTATGCGCAAATTGGGTCGCGCTGCGCAAAAACGCGGTTTTGCTTGCTACGTAAATTATTTTGAATAATTTACGCCGCGCGCAACGATTTCGTTGCGCGCGGCTTATTTCTTATTTATTGAACATTATCCTCTCGCTCTTGAACATCTGCGTTAAAACGAATACCAAAAGCGCCGCAAAAGCCACGTTTACGCATACGGTTATCGCTATGCCCGCGAGGCTGACCGTTCCCGAAAGCACGGTCGAAATGACGAGCGCACTGTTAAACAGCGGTATAAAGTACAGTCCTATCGAGGCGACGGAAGTTGCGAACATACTGAACACTCCGCACAGCATAACCAGAATCATTACGGGCACGACGAGTCCGTTCGCCTCTTTTACGCTCTTTGCGAAAGCCGAAACTATGGAAATTATCGCAACGAGCACGAGCACCGTAGACAGAATTACGCCGAGAACCGCCGCATAGTCGCCGAAGCCGTACATTGCAAACGTAATGCCTCCGCCCGCACTGCCCGCAAGCTTGGGAAGCGACAACAACATACCAAGCGCGCTGGAAAGTCCGCTTAAAAGCGCGATTACGCTGAGCGCCGCAATCTTGCCCACGGCTATCACGCTGCGCTTCACGGGCGTGACCAAGAGGGTTGCTATCGTGCCCCTTTCCTTTTCGCCCGCTATCGATTCGGGCGCGACCGCCATACAGCCGCTGAATAAAAGCATTAACAGCACCATTGGCACTATGGTAGAAAGTATGGTTCTTGCAAGGCTTTGTTCGTCGGCAAGGTCCTTAATTTCGTAATTTGCAACCAGCGCAACTGCCAACGTGTAAGCGGTCTGCGATTTGCTTTCCGCCGAATTGTATTCAATCTGAATTTTTCCGTCCGCGCTCTGCGGGAAAACGATAATCAAATCGAGCTTGCCCTCTTTGAGCGCCTTTTCCGCTTCTTCAATCGTGTAGTCCTGCTTTAAATCGAATATCATTGAAAACGCTTCCGACTGACTTTCGGACATATTTTCTATATACGCCGAACACGTTACGTCGGCGCTCTTTTCCGCCTCGCTTTCTATAATCGAGCCCATAATATTATAGACTGCAAATATGAGCAACCCCGGCAGTATGAGCGCGGTTATCCAAAGGCGCGTGTCCTTAAAAAAGCGGGCAAATTCCTTTTTAATTATGGTAAGTACCGTCTTCATTGCATTTCCCCCTTCACGCTCTTGTAAAGGTCGAAAAACTTGTCCTCGAGGTTCTTTTCCGCCGTTATGTTTGCAAGCGTGTCCAAAGCGACCAGCCGTCCGTCTATGATTACGCCCACTCTGTCGCACAGCTTTTCAATCAGCCCGAATATGTGCGTGGAAAGTATTATCGTCTTGCCCTCCGAACGCATTTCGACAAGATAGTCCGTGACCGTTTTTGCGGTCAGCACGTCGAGTCCGTTGGTCGGCTCGTCGAAAATGATGAAGTCGGGGTCGTTGACGAGCGATATGACGAGCGAAAGCTTCTGCTTCATACCCGTGGAAAGGTTGGCGACCTTGACCTCGGCAAACTTGTCTATGCCGAACTTTTTAAACATTTTATCCTTGCGCGCCGCCGCCCTTTCGTCGGGTATGTTGTAGAGCTTGGAAAAATAATTATACAGATAGTTGGGCGTAAAAAAGTCCTCGAGCTTCAATTCGCTCGTTAAAAAACCTATTTTCGAGCGCACGCCGTACGGGTCGGAAACAACGCTCGCGCCGTCGATTACCGCGTCGCCGCCGTCGGGCTTTATCAGCGTTGCGAGCATTCGCAAGGTCGTGGTTTTGCCCGCGCCGTTCGGTCCTAACAGTCCGAAAATTTCCCCTTTGTACGCGGTGAAAGTCAAATTATCCACAGCCTTTTTTACAGTCGCGCCGCCCTCTAACTTGCGCTGTTTGCGCGAAAGCTTAAAGGTTTTGCTTAAATTTTTGACAATGAGTATTTCTTCCATATCCAAATTATACCATTTTGCGCGCGGCGGCTTCAACGGGGTTTGGCTGTAATTTTTACAGTAAATCTGTCGGTTTTACAGCAAAAAAGCGTCGGAACGGTTCCGACGCTTTTACTTTTTAAAATTTGCCCGTACACTGCAAAATAACGCAGGTTACCGCGAGTAGCACGAGGTACAGCGAAAACCACTTGTAATTCGCCTTTTTGATTGCCGCGAGCATTACCTTGATTGCAAACAGCCCCGCGATTGCCGAAACTATCAGCCCGATTGCAATGCACCAACCGAACTGCGGACCTGCGACCTCGAAGGAATACGCAAAGCTCTCTTCCCCCTCGCCGACGACGCCCTTTAAAAGCTCGACAAGAAAGCTCCCCAAAATTACGGGAACAGACATTAAAAACGAGAACTTCGAAACGTCCTCCGCCGAGCCGCCCGCAAACGTGCCCGCCGCAATCGTCGAGCCGCTGCGCGATACCCCAGGTACGATTGCCACGGCCTGCGCAAAGCCCATAGGAAGCGTTGTGCGCCAGCAAAGCGGCAGTTGCTCCCTTTTGCGTTTGGCGAACATTTCGGTTACAAACAGCACTGCGGCGGTGAACGTGAAGAACACCGCGAGCACTATCCCGACAAACTCCCCGCCCATAAGTTTATCGCTTACCATATCGTCCAAAAGTAGTCCCGCTATACCTGCGGGTATTGTTGCGACTACGAGGTACAAAAGCGTTTTAAACGGCTTTTTAAAGAGGTCGAGAATATCACGCCAAAAAATAATGCACACCGCCACGAGAGTGCCGAGGTGCAGTATTATGTCGAAAAACAATTCCGCCCCGCCGATATCTATTCCGAGCACCCGCTGTAAAAACGTCAGGTGCCCGCTCGACGAGACGGGTAAAAATTCAGTTAATCCTTGAGTAAGCCCTAAAACAAGTGCTTGCCACCATTGCATTAAGTTATGCCCCTAAATCCTTATATGCGTCCGTATAGACGGTAACCGATTTGTCGGTGTTGTATTCCTTCAACACCGTGTTAGTCTTAAGCGTAACCTCTTGTGCAAGGTGGGAATCTTTTATCCAGTTGTAGAAACGGTTTTCGAACGTCCCCTCCGTTTCGACCTGCGTTTTAGAGAAGTTTACGTTCTTGTAAACCTCGCCGCCCGCCACGTCGAACGTTTCGGTAACGTATATAAGATGCCAGCCGTAATCGCCTGCGCACACCTTGAAAGTGCCCGCGCCCTCTTTTACCGCCGCTTGCGCCGCGTACTCGAACTCCTTGATATAGCTCGTGTCGTATGCGGAAACGCTGTAACCGATATACTGCGACAGAACGCCCGTATCGGTGGTGTACGCGTACTGCAATTCGTTGACGGCGCTCATCGCCTTGTAGCGCGCATTGTCCGCAACGAACATATTCTCTCTGCCCGCGTCACTGCCGAGGTTGACCGTACCGCTCGCGTAAACCAACAGCTTATAGTCGATTTCTTTTTCTTCGTTCTCTTTCGTAAAATCGTCGGTAACGTAGAAGTCGTCGGTGAGTTCGTATTCCGTCTTTTCGCCGCCGAGTACGTAATTAAGATATGCTTTAAATTCCTCTAACATATCATTAATCGATAATTTTTTCGCAATTAAAGTGTAACTGCCGTCGGTATTCTTTTTAACCTTGCCGTTATAGGAGTACCGTCCGTCGTACTTTTCAAGCGGCTCGTACTTGTCCTTGTCGGTGACGTTGTTTTTAAAGAACAGATAATCTCTGTTTTCGTTCTTGTCCTCGCTTCTGCCGAAATAGTCGAGAGTTTTTCCCGCTTCGCTTTCATACTCGGAAACGCTGAACGAATAGTCGGTCGTGCCGTTGAACCAAGCCGAACGCTGGTCGGTAGTCCGGATTCTGTCAAGCAGTTTGTTTCTTTCGTAGAAATACTCGCTTTCTGTAATGGTTTCACTGTCACGCTCGCCCTGCAAAACGGAAAGCTGTGCGTTCTGCTTTTCCGAGAAGGGCAACAAAATGTTGTAAACGTAGCCGAACTTACCGTTATCCGTGTCGTTTTCGGTCGAGGGGCTGTAAAGAACGAACTTGCTGTCAGACATGTTGCCCATAGCCGTTTCGAACGCCGAAGCCGACTTGTTTTCGCTCTCCTGCACTTCGAGCATACTTGCGTACTGGTCGCGAACGTAGGTGTAAACGCCCTCTTCGTCGACGTTCTGAATTTTGTCCGCCTGGTCTTCCTTTATCTTATCCTGATAAACGGTGATTATCTCCGACTGCAACTGGGAAACGTACGACTCCTGCACGTAGGAAAGCTTCCAAATATCGGTCGTATCCGTGTCCTCTGCGGTCAGAAGATAATTGGACTTAAGGCTGTTGAGGAAGGACGAATACGCCTTCTGTCTCGTCACCTTCGTCGTGCCGTAAAGCGGCTCGTAATCTTCGTTATCGATAGCCGTCTGCATATCCGAAAGCTGATAGCCGTAAAAGCCCGTATAAACGTTGTAGCCCGCAGGGATATACTCGTCTTCCGACGCGTCTATGCCCGAAGGGGTCGAGCGCGTGCCGCTGCCCTTATATTCGTCGTCCTCTTTTTCGTCCTTGATATAGTTGCGCTCCGCGCTGTCGAGCACGGAATTGAGCATTGCCTGAAGCGAGTACTTTGCGCTGGCTACCGCGGTATCGTCGTACAGATTTAAAATATACTCGTACTTAGCCGCCTCCGTTCCGCACGCGTTGTAGGCGTCGAGGGTTGCGTCCTTTTCCTCGTCGTCAACCGCGCTCTTTAAAAGATAGACGGTTGCGTACTGCGTTGTGACCGCGTTGGAAATAAGGCTGTCCTTTATCATATCGAAAACTTCCGAGTACGAATAACCCTGCTGAACGTAGTTATAATAGCCGTTATAGTAAGAGGTCAGCATATCGCGCTTTAAAAACACCTTATCGGTAACGGTGTTTTCGTAGCCTTCGAACTCATCCTTGAAAGCGTCGCTTTTGGAAATATTTACGACGGCGACCGTCTGCTTGACGTCCGCCTCGTTATTGATTGCGGTACAGCCCGTGAAAGCCGCGCCCATTACGAGCGACGCCGCCACCGCAAGGCAAATCAGTTTTTTTCTGCTTTTCATTGAATTATCTCCGCGATAAACAGTGCTCCGCGCCAATAGCGCGTTGTATCTAATTATATAATAATTATCCGCCTTTGACAAATAATTTTCACGCGTTTTGAGTGAAACTTGCGGCAAATTTTAAAAATTTGGTCATACCGAGCATCGTTTTCGTCTGCGAACCCTGCGGCGCAAACACAATCCGCACCCCTTTCGCCATCGAAAGCTTGATATCCCGACCGTATTTTTCGAGCGCGGCGGCAAGCCTCGCGTCCTTTAACGCGTTTATCGAAGGCAGTTCCATCGCGCCGCCCTGTCCGTCCACAGTCACCTTTTTCACGTTGAAGTGCGCGGCGTACGATTTGAGCACGGCGATAATCAGAAGGTTTAAAACCTCGTCGGGCATTGCTCCGTAGTTTTCCTCCACCGAGCGGCACACGCGCTTATAGTCGTCGACCGAGCGTATCTCGGCAATCTGCTTGTAGCAGTCCATTCTGCCCGCACTGCTCTCGATATACGCCTCGGGAATGTACGCCGTGGCGTGAATGTCCAGCTCGCACGAAATCTGCTCGCCCGTCAGTTCCTCTTTCAAAAGCTTGGAATACAGCTCGTAGCCGACCTTGTCCATATGCCCGTGCTGTTCCGCGCCGAGCACGTTGCCCGCGCCCCTTATCTCGAGGTCGCGCATTGCGATTTTGAAGCCCGAGCCGAGCTCGGTAAACTGCATTATGGCTTTCAATCTCTCCGCCGCGTCCGCCGTCATCACCTTTTCGGGCTTGAACGTAAAGTAAGCCTGAGCAAGGCGCGCGCCTCTGCCCACTCTGCCGCGCAACTGATACAACTGCGAAATGCCGAGGCGGTCGGCGTCGATTACGATTATGGTGTTGGCGTTGGGCAAATCTATGCCGTTTTCGATTATGGTCGTTGTGACGAGCACGTTCTTTTCGCCGCGGTAGAACGAGAACACGTTGTTTTCGAGCGTGGTCTTATCCATTCTGCCGTGGGCGTACGTCACGCGCGCCTCGGGGATAATCTGACAGATTTTGCCCGTGAACTGCGAGATGGTTTCCACGCGGTTATAGAGTATGAACACCTGACCGCCGCGCGTTATCTCCCTTACGACCGCGTCGCGAATGAGCGTTTCCGTTTCCTCGACGACGTACGTCTGCACGGGCAGTCTTCTCGTCGGCGCGGTGTTTATCGTACTTATATCCCTTATGCCCGCAAGCGACATATGAAGCGTTCGGGGTATTGGCGTCGCCGTCATGGTAAGGCAGTCGACGTCCGATTTTATGTGCTTGATTTTTTCCTTGTGCTCAACGCCGAACCGCTGTTCTTCGTCGAGGACCAAAAGTCCCAAGTCCTTGAACTTCACGTCGTCGGATAGAAGTCGGTGCGTGCCGATAAGCAAGTCAACCTCGCCGCGGGCGAGAGCCGCTAAGGTCTGCTCCTGCTGTTTGGGAGTTTTGAAGCGGTTGAGCTTTTCCACGCGCACGCCGAACTCTTTGAACCGCTCGCACGCCGTCTGGAAATGCTGTTCGGAAAGTATGGTGCTCGGGCACATTAAAGCCGCCTGCTTGCCGCCCAAAACGCACAGATAGATTGCGCGCAAGGCAACCTCGGTCTTGCCGTAGCCGACGTCGCCGCACAGCAGTCTGTCCATTACTTTGTCCGAGCACATATCCTGCTTGATTTCCTCTATGCAGGTGAGCTGGTCGGGCGTTTCCTCGAACGTGAACGCGTTCTCGAACTCCTCCATCATAACGGCGTTTTCGGGGAAGCGGTAGCCGCGCCTCTCGCCCCTTTCGGCGTATAAAAGCTTTAAGTCGAACGCGAGCTTTTTTATCGACGCGCGCACCCTTTCCTTTACTCTTTCGAACTCCGCGCCGCCGATTTTCGACAGCGTGGGGTTGCCGTCGCCGACGTACTTGGAAAGTATGTCCATCTGCTCGACGGGAACGTATAAAACGTCGCCGCCGCGGTACTCGATTGCAACGTATTCCTTTATGCCGTCGGTCGTTTCGATTTTCTTCGTGCCCGTTATCCTGCCCACGCCGTGTTTTTCGTGCACGGCATAGTCGCCTATTTCGGGAGCGACAAACATATCGCCGCGCCGCCTTCTTATGCGCTTTTGCGCGGGCTTGGTATAGATATCGCCGCTACCGATTACCGCAAGGTGCGCCTCGTGAATTATAAAGCCTTTATCTAAATTTTCGCTCGAAATTGCCACGTCTTTGAGCGCGGAAAGCCCGTACGGAACGGGATTGACCCCTATATATGCCTCGTTTAACACCTCGACGAGCTTTTGATAGCGCTGAACGCCGCCCGCATAAATGAGCACGCGGTAGCCGCCCGAAAGCCACCTTTTGACGTCGTCGCAGAGCATGGGCACGTTGTTGAGGTACGACGGCGACGGTACCGATTTTAAGTTGTAGGTTTTGAGCGGACGGAAGAATTTGAGGTCGGTCGTAAAGGTCTGCAAGGCAACGTTTAAAAAACGCGAGTAACCTTGCGTGAACTGCTCTTCCGTCAGCAGTTGTCTTTTTGAAAACGCGCACACTTCGCCGCCCGCTAAAAGGTCGAAAAACCTTTCCTCGTGCTCCTTTAAAGCCGCCTTCAATCTGTCGTAAACGGGTTTACACTCGTCGAACACGACCGCCGTATCGGGCGGCAGTAAGTCGAAGAGCGTGCACGCACACGAAAGCTGAGGGAACAGAAAGTCCTGCCCAGCAAAGGGTGCGCCAGCGGCAAGCTTGCCCGCTATCTCTTCGCATATAGCGTGCAGTCTTTTGAACGCCGCCTCGCTCTTGCATTCCCTCAAAGCGCGGTTGAGTTT
>CAYXTN010000033.1:0-16698 GCA_964468085.1 uncultured Clostridia bacterium
ACGAAAAGCGTATGTTGCAGGAAGCTGTCGACGCGCTTATCGACAACGGCAGAAGGGGCAGGGCCCTGTCCGGTCCTTCCAACCGCGAACTTAAATCCCTGTCGGGTATGCTCCGCGGCAAGCAGGGCCGCTTCCGTCAGAACCTCCTCGGCAAGCGTGTCGACTACTCCGGTCGTTCGGTTATCGTCGTAGGTCCCGAATTAAAGCTCTATCAGTGCGGTCTGCCCAAGGAAATGGCAATCGAGCTCTTCAAGCCGTTCGTAATGAAAAAGCTTGTCGAAAGCGGCGCGTGCCAGAATATCAAGAGCGCAAAGAGAACGGTCGAAAAGGCTAAGCCCCACGTATGGGACGTATTGGAAGAGGTCATCAAAGAGCACCCCGTGCTCTTGAACCGTGCGCCTACGCTGCACAGACTGTCCATTCAGGCTTTCGAGCCCGTGCTTATCGAGGGCAGAGCTATTAAAATTCACCCCTTAGTTTGTACCGCATTCAACGCGGACTTCGACGGCGACCAGATGGCCGTTCACGTGCCCCTTTCGATAGAGGCGCAGACGGAAGCGAGATTCTTGATGCTTTCGTCCAACAATATCTTAAAGCTTTCGGACGGCAAGCCCGTTATGCAGCCTTCGCAGGATATGGTTATGGGTGCTTACTACCTCACCATTATCCGCAGGGAAAACGGCAAGTTCTACCGCTGGTCGGGCGACAGATATTACGAGTGCCAGGAGGGTGAAGAGGGCGCTGAAAAGTATATCGCCAACGCATACATTTCCGAAGACGAAGTGATGATGGCGTACCAGACCAAATTCATTCATATGCAGGACGAGGTGTTCGTCCGCCGTACCGTTAAGATAAACGACGAAAAGTCGCCCTATAACGGACAGACGGTTACGGGCGTTGTCAAGACCACCGTCGGCAGAATTATATTCAACAATCAGATGCCTCAGGACTTGGGCTTCGTCAAGCGCGAAAAGCCCGAAGATTATCTCAAGTACGAAATTTCGTACGAGTTCCTCGGCGACAACGTTGCGGTCGGCAAAAAGCAGCTCGGCAAAATCGTTGAGCGTTGCTTCAAGACGGGCGGCGCGCCCAGAGCGGCGGACGTTCTCGACAAAATCAAGACGCTCGGCTACAAGTATTCGACGGTCGGCGCAATCACGACGTCGGTTTTCGATATGCATATTCCCGCTGCAAAGCACGATATCGTAAAGGAAACCGAGCAGAAGGTATTGCAAATCGAGCGCAAGTACCAGAGAGGCTTGCTCCGCGAAGAGGAGCGCTACAACGCGGTTATCGACGCTTGGGATTCGGCTACCGACGCGGTTACTTCCGAACTTAAAAAATCGCTCGATAAGTTCAATCCTATATGGATGATGGCTAACTCGGGTGCGCGTGGTTCAATCGACCAGATGAAACAGCTCTCGGGTATGCGCGGACTGATGGTTAACCCTCAGGGTAAGAAAATCGAAGTTCCCGTTAAGTCGTGCTTCCGTCAGGGCTTGTCGGTTCTCGAATACTTCATTTCCTCGCACGGCGGTCGTAAAGGTCTTGCCGATACGGCGTTGAAGACGGCGGACTCGGGCTATTTAACACGTAGACTTGTAGACGTTTCGCAGGACGTTATCGTAAGAGAGGACGACTGTATGGCGGGAAGCAAGAAGCCCCGCGGCATGGTTGTTAAGGCGATTATCGGACCTAACGGCGAAGTTATCGAAGGACTTGAGGACAGGATTCAGGGACGTTTCGTTTCCGAAGACGTAGTAGATAAGGACGGCAACGTCATCGTTGCTCAGAACGAGTTCGTCACCGACGAGCTTGCAAAGAAGATTATCGCGGCGGGTATCGAGGCGGTTTCCATACGTTCGGTATTCACCTGCAACTCGCGTTTCGGCGTTTGCGCAAAGTGCTACGGCAAGAATATGGCTACCAACACCCCCGTAATGGCGGGCGAGGCGGTCGGCGTTATCGCGGCTCAGTCGATAGGCGAGCCCGGCACACAGCTTACCATGCGTACCTTCCATACGGGCGGTATTGCGGCGACGGGCGACATTACTCAGGGTCTTCCCCGTGTAGAAGAGCTCTTCGAGGCGCGTAAGCCCAAGGGTTGCGCAACCCTTTGCGAAGTTTCGGGCAAGGTTAAAATCGACGACAGCGACAGCTTAAAGCACGTAATCGTGGTAGACCCCGTAACGGGCGACGTCAAGAAGGACTACGCTCTGCCTTTCAATGCGGAATTGAAGGTAAGGGCGGGCGACACGGTTACCCCCGGCACGGTGCTCAATACGGGCTCGGTATATCCTCAGGATATCTTAAGAGTTCAGGGCGTCAAGGGCGTTCAGGACTATATTTTGGAACAGATACAGTCCGTATACCGTTCGCAGGGCGTTGATATCAACGACAAGCACGTTGAAATTATCGTTCGCCAGATGCTCAAAAAGGTAAGAATTGAGAACTCGGGTTCGACCGACCTGCTCCCCGGAGAAACGGTGGATATGTTCACGGTCGAGGACGAGAACCGCAAGGCAATCGAGAACGGCGGCGCGCCCGCACTTCAAAAGCGCGTGCTCCTCGGCATTACCAAGGCGGCGCTGTCCACCGAGAGCTTCCTTTCCGCGGCTTCCTTCCAGGAGACGGCGAGAGTGCTTACCGACGCGGCAATCAAGAACAAGGTTGACCCGCTTATGGGTCTGAAAGAGAACGTTATTATCGGTAAGCTTATCCCCGCGGGCACGGGCGTTAAGGAGTACAAGAGTATGTCTCCCATAATCAACCCTAACTACGGCAAGGACGAACTTGGCGACAACGTTTAATTAAAAAGTAATTTGCGGCGCGGAAAGATTTCCGCGCCGCATAAAAATTTAAGGAATAAATTATGGTTGATTTCGAAGATTTGGCTCTCGGCGATTTGCTGAATAAGGTTGATAAGCGCGTGACGGAGATTGCCGAAACGCGCAACGCCTCGCAGTTTAAACAGCTCGGCGCGGATATTCAGGCGGTGTACGACTTTTTCGTTACGGCTAAAAAGTCATACGAAAACGAGCAGCCTATGCTGAAGAACTTGTTCTCGGCATTCAACTATGCGGCGGTGATTATCAACGACGCGGTCAAGAACAAGAATGCGGACAAGGAAGCGGGCGAGCTTTTAAGCGAGTGCCTCGAAATTATCGCCGCGTGCTGTAAAAACATTAAAAAAAGTATAGGACTGTAAATTAAAGCGCCCCGCGGCGATTTTGCCGCGGGGCGCTTTGGTTTTGTTGTGATTAAGTTTGTTTACGCGCAAGCAATTAAAGGACTTGCCCGCGGTGGCTCACCGCTGCCGCTTTTCTTCGTTTAAGGTTTGAATATAGTGGTTTAAATCGTCAGCCATACGGCATAACGAGCGTTCGATACTGTCGAACTTTTCTTGTTGCTTAGCTTGTTCACTCTCCCAACGTTCGCAAACGTGTTCACAAGTAATACACACTTTTTTGTTAGCAAAAATCTTGTCGTGAACGCAGTGCCCGTAGCCTAACGGTCTAAATAAACCTTTTCTGTTTGTATAGTATAAAACAAAATTTTTACAGTTTTCACACTTTTTCTCGTCCATTGTATTACCCCGCTTATTTGTTCTGTAAAAAGTATAAAACAAAATTTTTTTAAATGCTTATGAGTTCATAAAATATAAACTATATATTTTAGTTAATAGAATTTTACAATAATAATAAGCGGAATAATTACAATCTGTAAAAAAAACGGATAAAAAATTTGCGCGCAACTTTTGTTGCGCGCAAATTTTATAAATTGCTTATTCGTTAATTTGCTCCGTTCGTTTTACCACGTATCGGGCAAGCAAAAACGTTGCTATTGCTCCGAGCACGAAACATATAACTCCGACCGCAATCTGCCACGGGGCGAGATAGGTGGCTAAATCGTTTCCGTATTCGTGGAAGAAGGTTATTATAACCGCGGGTATCGAGCCTATAACAAAGCCCACAATGCTCCAATAGGTTGCGCGGCGGAACCTCTTTAACAAAAACTGCATAAGTTTTGCAATAGTGAAGAAGCCTATTACAAGTCCGACCGCAAACGTTCCCAGCACCAAAACCGAGTGCCCGAACGACGACTTCAAAGCCGAAATGGTCGAGAGCAAGGGCTGATAATATCCGAATATCAAAAGAAGCATCGAGCCGCTCACCCCGGGCACAACCAAAGCGCAGCTTGCAAGCATACCTATAAACAGCAGTAAGAAGTAATGCCAGACTTCCATATTCGCCGTCAAATCGACGTTGCCGAGGTTGGGTATAAAGCAAATACCGACGACCAAAAAGCACGCAAGCACCAAGCCGATTGAGTCGAGCTTTTTAAAGCCGTTCTTTTCCGACTTTTTTATAAGGTCGGGAATACTTCCTAGCATCAGCCCCGCAAACAGCAATATCGTGGGGAAGGGTGCGTACAAAAGCGCGTATTTCAAGGGTAAGTAAAGTGCGGCGAACGCCAAAACCGCGCCTAAGGCTATGGGCAGGAGGAACAAAAAGCTCTCTTTGAACTTTTTGAAAATGTTGCCTACGCTGTCGATGAGCTTGTCGTATATACCCAAAAGCACCGCAAGCGTTCCGCCCGAAACGCCGGGAATTATCATAGCAAGCCCAATCGCGCCGCCCTTTGCCATATTTATAAAAAAGCGTTTCACTCTAAAAACTACCCTTTGAATTACTTTTCTTTAATATAATAGTAATCTTACGAGGATATTATACATTGCCAAACGGGGCACAGTCAACAAAATGAAATGATATTCGTGTGAAGTGTGCATTTTGTAACACTCCGTTGCTTGACAAAAACAAAATTATAAAATAAAATGTTGTATGGATTATTCTGTGCGGAGGTGTACTGTGGATAACGAAAACGCACGCAAACGCGTACTGATTGTCGACGACGTGGAATTGAACAGATTTATACTCAAAGGTATTCTGTGCGCCGACTTCGACGTCGTTGAAGCGGAAAGCGGCAAAGAGGCGCTCGACATTTTAAAGAAAGAGAGCAGTGATATAGCTATCGTCCTTCTGGACATAATTATGCCCGAAATGGACGGTTTTGCCGTGCTGTCTGCTATGCAGAAACACGGTTATATGAACTATATTCCCGTAATTATAATTTCGACCGAATCCACGGCTCAGTACGTTGACAAGGCATACGAAATGGGCGCGACCGACTTCATAAACAAGCCGTACAACCCCAACGTCGTTCTGCACCGCGTACTCAATACAATCAAGCTTTTCAACAGACAGCAGACGCTTATGGAAATAGTTACCGAGCAGGTCTACGAAAAGCACCGCTACGCCGATATGATGATTAACATTTTATCGACCGTAATGGAAATGAAGAACGGCGAGAGCGGCTTGCATATTCTGCATATCAACACGATTACCCGCATACTCACCGAAAACCTTTTGCTTTTAACCGACAAATACACCTTCTCCAAGAGCGATATTCAGCTTATCTGCGTGGCTTCGTCACTGCACGATATCGGCAAGATTGCCATTCCCGACGAGATAATAAACAAGCCCGGTAAGCTGACCGCCGAAGAGTTTGCGATTATGAAAACCCACTCGGAGCAGGGCGCTAAGATGATTGAAAGCCTCACCGAGTACAAGGACGAAAGACTTATTAAGTTCGCTTACGAAATCTGTCTGTACCACCACGAGAGGTACGACGGCAAGGGTTATCCCGTCGGCTTGAAGGGTGACGAAATTCCCATCTGGGCGCAGATTGTTTCGGTTGCGGACGTTTTCGACGCGCTCATTTCCGAACGCGTTTACAAGGCGGCGTATACCCCCGAAAAGGCGCTCGATATGATTATCAACGGCGAGTGCGGCTTATTTAACCCCATACTCATTCAGTGCTTAATCAACTGTCATCAGCAGATAGTCGCGGCTCTTTCGCACGTTTCCGCGGCGGAGAAGTGGGAAGAAAAGGCGAAGTACGTTGCCAACGACGTGGAAAAGTACCACATCAACACCTTCTCGGACAAATCGCTCGAGTATTCGAGCAGCAATATAGCAAAGCTCAAGTTCCTTTCGGAATGCAGCGACGGGCTGATTTTCGATTACTCGTTTGCCGACGGCGAAATAGTAATCAGCGCAAACCCCGAGCTCGGGCTTAACGAGGACCTCGTGTTCGACCCGATGGACAGGGAGCAGGCGAGCAAGTATTTCTATATGCCCGCGTACGACAAGGCAGTCGAGCTTTTACATACGGCAACCCCGCAAAAGCCCGAAGTATCCTTCGAGTATCCCCGCGCGCAGGAAGATAAGCTCAAGGTATACAAAGTGCGTATGAAGTGCATTTACAGCGACGACAGAGCGTCGATAATCAACGTCATAGGTAAAATTAATAAAGATGTAAGGGAGATTTCGAAATAATGACCGTTAAAGAGTTTTACGAGCAGACGGGCGGCGGCTACGGCGAAATGTTTTCAAAGTTCGGCTCGGACGTTATGATTACAAAATTTTTGACCATTTTCAAGCGCGACAAGAGCTATGACCTGCTTGTCGAGAAGCTCGACGGCGGCGATACCGAAGGTTCGTTCCAGGCGGCGCACACTCTCAAAGGCGTTGTTTTAAATCTCAATTTACAGGGACTTAAAGACCCTGTCTGCAACATTGTCGAAGCGCTCCGCGCGGGTAATCTTTCCGCTGCGCGCGCGCTTTTTCCCGAAGTTAAAAAGGCGTACGGCATCACGGTTGACGCGCTCAACGTATTACTGCCGTAACAAAACTATAATTTAGCGATATAATATTTTCAGGAGTAGTTAAGGATGAAAAAAAAAGAAACCGAAATTTCGTCGAACGACCAGCTTATTGAAATACTGTTAAACAACGTAACGGACGTGTTTATTATTCTGTCGAGTGACAAATACAAGCCCGAATACGTCAGCCCGAATATAGAAGACGTGCTCGGCGTGCCCGTGCTCGACGTTTTTAAAAATATTTCCTGCCTCGGCAAGGCGAAGTATATGGACGACAAGGAAATAGACTACCGTACTCTCGACACGATACCTGTAGGTTCGTCCATTTCACATATCGTCGGTCGCGAACACAGGCGCACCAAGGAAATGCGCTACTACGACGAAACCGTTTTACACGTCGAAGTGGATAAACAGCGTAAATATATCGTCATAATTTCCGACAGAACCAAGGAACTGCTTGCCAAACAGTCGCTGGGCGAGGCGTTGAAAATCGCCAATATCGCCAACCAGTCAAAGAGCACCTTCCTTGCGAATATGTCGCACGATATCCGTACTCCTATGAACACCATCGTAGGTCTGTGCACCCTTCTTCAGAGGGACATAGACAACCAGGCGAAGCTCAACGACCACGTAAAGCAGATTATGCTTACCAGCCGTCATCTGCTTACTCTTATCAACGATATTCTCGATATGTCCAAAATCGATTCGGGCGAAGCTACGCTCAACATTTCCGAGATTAACATACTCGATTTGGTAAAGGATATAGACGGAAAAATGTCGCCTCAGGCAAAGGCAAAGAAGCAGTCCTTCAAGACGACGGTTGCCGTCAAGTCGGAAAAATTCCTCGGCGACAAGATGCGCATAAAGCGCGTTATGACCAACATTTTATCCAATGCGATAAAGTACACTCCCGAGGGCGGTCAGATAGAATTTACCGTTCAGCAGATGTCCCGCCCCTCGCACAAGCATATCTATCTGCAGTTCATTGTCAAGGATAACGGCGTGGGTATGTCCGAGCAGTTCGTCAAAAACATTTTCGAGCCGTACACGCGCGAGATTAGCGGCGCGGCGGACTCGCAGGGCACGGGCCTCGGTATGGCGGTTGCCAAGAACCTCATCGATTTGATGGGCGGCACGATTTCCATCGAGAGCAAAGAGGGCGAGGGCAGTACGTTTGCCATCGGTTTCAAGTTCCCCGTAAGCAAGATAAACGACTCCAACTTCTGGATAGACCAGGGCGTTGCGCGCGTGCTTGTTATCGGCGACAACAATATCAATAACAACTCCATTACCTGGGCAATGCGCAAGACCGAAGTCAATATCAGCTTTGCAAAGTCGGTTAAAGCGGCGGTTGCGAGCATGGATAAGGCTTGGGGCAACGGCAAGGGCTACAATATCGTAATTTACGATTGGAAGGGCAACGAGCAGGAGTGCCTTGACGAGATTAAGGAATTGAGGGAGAATATTCCCGAGTACGTTCCTCTCGTAATCCTGGGCGACTGCGAGTGGAGCGAAATCGAAGAGAGAGCGACGGAGGCGGGCGTTGACGCGTTCCTCGTCAAGCCGTTCTCGGTTGCAACCTTCAAAGAGTGCGTTTCCGACCTCAAGATGGCGGTAAGAGAGAGCCTTGTACCCAAGGCAGAAAAGAGCGCTCTTGCGGATATGAAATTCCTTGCGGCGGAAGATAACGAGCTCAACGCTATGGTTCTCGGCGAGCTTTTGAATATGGTCGGCGCAACGTGCGTTGTAAAGCCCAACGGCAAAGAGGTCGTCGAGGAATTTGAGCAGAGCCTGCCCGGTCAGTACGACTGTATTTTAATGGATATTCAGATGCCCGTTATGGACGGCTACGAAGCGACTCGCGCAATAAGGGAAAGCGAGCGCGCCGAGGGCAAGAGCATACCCATTATCGCAATGACGGCGAACGCGTTCGCGGAGGACGTAAAGAGTTCGCTCGACGCGGGTATGAACGCGTATATCTTAAAGCCCGTCGATATGAACAAGCTCGAAGAAACGATTATTAGTTGCAAAAAAGAGAATAAATAATCTGATTTAAAATACTTAGCCGCGCCGAACGGAAGCGTTCGGCGCGGAGTTTAATAATGTAAAGGCGTGCGGATATGGCGGAATTGGCAGACGCGCAGGACTTAGAATCCTGTGGGCAACCGTGCAGGTTCAAGTCCTGTTATCCGCACCATTTTAATTCTATGATACATTCAATGGGCGGCGGCGTTATACGCGAATACGACAAACTTATATACGTTTTCGTGCAAATCGAGGACGGGCTTTACAAGGGCGAAAAACACTGGTATATTTCGCCGTTTCCGAAAATCAAGGTGGGCGACAGGGTGGAAGTGCCTGCGGGCAGCCGCTTGAGTTTCGGAAGCGTTTTGCGCGTTGAGAACGTGACTGCTCAGACTGCGCCTTTCCCCGTCAACAGAACCAAAGAGGTCGAGCGCATTTTATAATATAAATTTGCCAATCACTATTGACTAAAACGGCTGTTTATTATATAATAATAAGGCAATTTAATGCAAAATTGATAAGATTTGGAGGAAATAATGGCTTACAAAACCAGAGAGTGGCGCAATTCTATGCGCGTTACCGTTGACTACAACAATATGATGTCTAAGTTCCTTGGCGACAAGGGAATTAAAGATTCGCAGATTCGCGAACTTAAAGACAAGGCGGAGAAAGCTTTTCTTTACGTTGCCGAAAACCGCGGCAAGGACGAGCTTTACATGGGTTGGACGGAGCTTCCCTACAATCAGGACGACATCGTCGCAGATATCCTTGCAACCGCAAAAGAAGTGAGAAAGAAGTTCAAGTACTTCGTAGTTCTCGGAATCGGCGGCAGCGCTCTCGGTCCTTCGATGGTCTACAACGCTCTGTGCCATCTGCACTACAACGAGCTTCCCAACGGTAAGCGCAAAGGTCCTAAGTTCTACGTTGAGGACAACGTAGACCCCGTGCGTATGGCGGCGCTTCTCGATATTATCGAGCCCGAAAAGACTTGCTTCAACGTAATTTCCAAGTCGGGCGCGACGAGCGAGACGATGACGCAGTACCTCATTATTTCCGACATTTTACAGAAAGCGGGCGTTGACCTCGCAGAAAATCTCATATTCACAACCGACGCGTGCCGCGGCAACCTTATCAAGATTGACAAAGCTCTCGGCGGCAAGGTTAAAAAGTATATACTTCCCGACGGCGTAGGCGGCAGATTCTCCGAGCTCTGCCCCGTAGGACTTCTTCCCGCGGCGGTTCTCGGCATCGACATTAAGGGCTTGCTTGCGGGCGCGGCTTATATGGACAGCCTGTGCTCCAAGCCCAACGTCAACAGCAACCCTGCACTTGCTCAAGCGGTATTGCAGTATATTTCGATGAAGCAGGGCAAGAACATTCACGTGCTTATGCCTTATTCGGACAACCTTAAGCTCATTGCCGACTGGTACTGCCAGCTCTGGGCGGAAAGCTTAGGCAAGGCTGTCGACTACGACGGCAACACCGTAAACGCGGGCACGACGCCCGTTAAGAGCCTCGGCGTAACCGACCAGCACTCGCAGGTTCAGCTCTATATCGAAGGACCTTACGACAAGGTTATCACCTTTATTTCCGTAGGCAAGTACGGCTGCGAAATGCCCATACCTCACGGTTGCGAGGACATTCCCGACGTTGGCTTCCTCGGCGGGCACACTATGCAGGAGCTCATTCAGGCTGAAAACAAGGCTACGGCTTACGCGCTGATGATGGCGGGCAGATGTAATTACACCATCAATATGCCCGAAGTAAACGCGTTTACGATGGGTCAGCTTATGTTTATGCTCGAGTTGCAGACGGCTTACGCGGGCGCGCTTCTGAACATTAATACTTTCAATCAGCCCGGCGTTGAGAACGGCAAAAAGGCGACCTTTGCACTGCTCGGCAAAAAGGGCTACGAGGGACAGAAGAAGGAGATGGACGAGGCTCCCGAAATCGACAGCAAGTACATTGTTTAAGTTTAATTAAAAAGGAGTGCGGGGCGGCTCAAACCGCCCCGTATACGTTTTTATGGAATGGTATTTTTATTTGCTCATCGTCGCTACCGTTGTTGCGGTGTTTGCGCTCTTGTTCACGCTCGGACCCGCGGTTCTTGTTTACAAGACTGCGTTCGGTCACAGACAGGACAAAAACCCGCAGTTCAAATATTTCACGCCCGAGGACTTCGGTTTAACGGTTGAACATATGCACGTTCGTCTATACGGAGTTGAGCTGGCGGCAAATCTGTACACGGCAAAACCCGTTGAAGCTTGCGAAAAAGTCGTGATTTTTCAGCACGGTTTCGGCGCGGGCTCGTCGAGTTATATGACCGAAATCGCACATTTTGCAAAGCGCGGTTTCGCGGTTGTGGCTGTCGACGCGTACGGATGCAATAATTCCGCGGGCAAAAGCGTCAAGGGCTTTTACGCGGGCGCAGAAGCGGTAATTGCGGCATATATAGGGGTCAACTGCGATAATAGGCTTAAAAATAAGCCCGTCGTGCTCGTAGGTCACAGTTGGGGCGCGTATTCCGTGCTCGCTGCGTGCGGCTCAATCAAGGTGGACGGAGTCGTTGCAATGTCGGGCTTTAACGCGCCCGCGCAGTGCGTGTGTGATATCGTCAAATCGTCGGGTGGGGGGTTCGGAAAATTTTTCGCGCCGCTCATTCACGTCTGGATAGTACTTTTCAACTTCTTTAAATTCGGCGCAAAGGGTAATACCAAGGCGGCGAAGGCGGTTAAAAAGAGCGGCGTTAAAACTCTTATAATCCACGGTGAAAAGGACGACGTCGTAGTCGGATATAAAAACAGCGCGGTCAATAAGGTCAAGGGCGAAAACGTTACGACGCTTATGCTTGCCGACAAGCGGCACAACCCCTACAATACCGTGGCGGCGGAGGACAAGCTAGCAGAGCTCACGGGCAGGCACGAGTTCAAAGACGAAGCGGAAGCGAAAGAGTATTTTAAAAACTTCGACTGGGCGGCGGTAACCGAAGAGGACGAAGAGGTTATGTCAAAAATTGACAGTTTTATTGAAAACATTTAATTGAGTTGATTTTTTAATAATTCGGTGGTTATAATATAAAGAGTAGTTTTCTGCGTGTAATCGGGGCAGTTTCAGTTTCGATTGCGGCGGGGAGACGACGTAAGCATACCAAAGGCTCGGCTTTGTAAAAACGGAAACTTAAATTTAAACGCAGATAAAAAATCTGAAAAAGTAATGGCTTTCCCTGCTCGTCAGGCTAGCCTTGCTTGCGCAGCTTAAACCAAGCTGTCCGTCGGCGGTACTCTTTTTCGCCTGAGTGCCGTCGGCGCTAAATTCGGCGGAACTTCCGTAGCGGTGTAACCGCCCCTTGCGGAAGAATTTAAGCGGTTTGCCCGCACATATTGCCCGTTTACCGGCGTGTGTGCGGAAAGATAATAGGTTAAACTAAGTATGTAGAAAGCGCGTCCGAACGTCGTAAGACCGGGGTGCAAGTCCCCGCTGCTCCACCAAAGCCGCATAGCCCGCAAAAGCGGGCTATGCGGCTTTTTCACGCTTTATTAAGTTTTGTCATACAATAAAAAGTATGATAATTAAAGACTATAACAGACAGGCGGCGGTTGAGTACGCTAAAAAATGGGCGTTTAAGCGCAACCCCAACTACTACAACTTTGAAAACTTAGGCGGCGACTGCACCAACTTCGCCTCGCAAGTGTTATACGCGGGCTCGGGCGTTATGAACTACACGCCAACGTTCGGCTGGTACTACATAAGCCCCGACAAGCGCACGGCAAGCTGGACGGGCGTGGAGTACTTCTACAACTTTTTAACGGGCAACAAAGACGGCATAGGCGACGGCGCGGGTCCGTTTGCCGAAGAGGTGACGGCGGACAAAATCGAGGTCGGCGACATAATACAGCTCGGAAGGGCCAACGGCGATTTTTATCACTCGCCCGTGGTCGTCGGCTTTTCTTCAAGGGGCGTGCCGCTCATAGCCGCGCACACGTTCGACGCGTACGGCAGACCTATTAATTCCTACACCTACGAGCGCATACGCTATATCCATATCCTCGGCGTGCGCACGCAATAATTAACTATTTGACGGCGGGTCAGTGTTTCTTAGCTTTTAATTTCCAAAATATCGTCTGCGGAACAGTCTAAAAATCTACATAATTTGGAAAGTGTTGCAAGTGACGGTTGTGCTCTGCCCGAACAGTATTGCGAAACGGTAGGCTTGGAAACGCCTATATTTTTGGCAATTTCCGTTTTGCTTTTTCCCGAATTTTCAATTTCCCGCCTGATATTTTCAGAAATTCTTTCGTCAATATTGGTATTCATATGTTCATTTTATTAGGTAATACCTAACTAAAACTTGACAATTAGGCATTGCCTAATATATAATATTAAAAAGCAAGAGAAGAATTATTCTTCACAAAGGAGAAAAAATGATTGACGAGAGAGACATAGAGCGTAGGGTAAAACTCATTAAAAAGCGGAATTTATTCGGTATAATAATGCGTATAATTTTGCTGGTAGGCAGTTTGTGTATGTTATTGCCCGTGATAAAGGTGCAGGTTGAAGTTTTCGATGGCGTGCGTTTAAATTTGGGCAGTTTCGATTTAATCAGAACTGATATTGACTCTTTTCGTGATTTCTTTAATAGAGCGGCGGAACAGCAGTATTCAAGTGACAGAAGTGCGATTTGGAACGTTGCTCGCGAAAAATATTCAAATGATGGCGGTTACGTTTTATTTTTTAAAAGCGATGCGCTTATAAGGACGCTTCCCGAATATCATTTAGCTACGTTTATTTGCGGAATGATGTGCATTATAGGCATAATATCAAAAATTATTAAACTTGCGTGTGCCGACGGCAGAGTGAGAAAGTGGGCGACAAAGATAAACAAAAAATATCCTAACGGCGGTTTCACGGATAAAAAAGAACATTCGCACGCGTCGATATGTATAGGTCTTATACTGGCGGCAGCTTTTTTCGGTGCTGTGCTGTATGTTCCGCTTATACAGTATCCACTATTGTTTAAAACGGTAGGCTGTGAGATAAACTGGTTCTATCTCTTATTGCCCGTATTCTGTTTAGTTGGTTTTTGGGTTGTGCTGTTATTATCATACTTGGTTTTTACCCGCGAGGAGTTGGGTATTTTGCGCACTCATGTTAGGTTTTAGCCGCAAGTGTATAGCCGTTGACAAATTTATGTTTTCGTAGTATTATATTATTATGAAGATTTGTGTATTCGGTGCGGCAAGCGCGCACATTGACGAAGTGTACGTAAAGACGGTAGAAGATTTAGGCGAGCAGATGGCAAAGCGCGGACATTCGCTTGTTTTCGGCGCGGGCGGTACGGGTCTTATGGGCGCGGCGGCGCGCGGCGTTAAAAGGGGCGGCGGCTACGTTCACGGCGTGGTGCCCTCGTTCTTCAAGGACAACGAGATAGAGCAGCTTTTCGACGACTGCGACAAGATGACCTACACTGAAACTATGCGCGAGCGCAAGCAGATAATGGAGGACGACGCCGACGCGTTTATCATTACCCCCGGCGGCGTGGGCACGTTCGAGGAGCTGTTCGAGGTGATTACGCTTAAACAGCTCAACCGTCACGACAAGGCGATTGTGTTCTTGAATACCGAGGGTTACTACGACGAGCTCGAAAAGTTTATGCACGTTGCGTGCGAGCGCAAATTCATAACTCCGAGCTGTTTAAAACTGTACGAAATCAAGTCGACAATAGGCGAAGTTTTGGACTATCTGGAAGCTTACGTTCCCAACCCCATACCCTTTAAAAAGACCAAGCTCGGTGAGTAAATGTTCACGGTAACTTTCGTTTGCCTGGGGAATATATGCCGTTCACCGATGGCGGAGGCGGTTTTTTCGCGGCTTATCGAAGAGCGCGGAGTGGCGTTATCGTTTACGGTCAACTCGCGCGCGACGAGCGACTGCGAGGAAGGCAACCCCGTATATCCGCCCGCGCAGAGGGCGCTCAAAGAGAGGGGGTATAACTTTTCCCACCGCGCCAAAAAGCTTACGCTTGCGGATATAAAAAACGCCGACTACGTTCTTGTAATGGACAGAATGAATTTGTCGGACGTAACCTATCTTGCGGGCGCGCACTCCGAAAAGGTACATATGCTGGGGCACTATCTGTCCGAAAAAATCGAGATTGCCGACCCTTGGTATACGCGCGATTTCGACCGCACTTACAATGAAATTTACGCTTCGTGCAATGCCTTTTTGGACTATCTTATAAAGGAACACGCCGAGGCTTTTAAATACGATAGCAGACATTAAATAAAAGCGCTCCGAACGGAGCGCTTTTTTAATTTACTTTTTAAGTCCCAAAATGGCGTCGGCAGATACGTCAAGAATTTCGCAAAGATTTGCAAAAGTATCAATAGCGGGAAATGTGCCGTTGTGCAAATATCTGCTAATAGTAGAAGGATTAACCCCAAGCTTATCAGCTATTTGCTTTTTTGTTAATGAACTTGTTTTTATAGCTTCACACAAGTTTTTTTGAATTAATTCAATATTAATCATTACAATATTATTTGCATACTGTACAAATTATTGCTTGACATTTGTTAAATATGCAAATATTATTATTTGTGGGAGCGATAATATTATGCTACAATCTTATTACGTAAAAGACAAAGCGTTAGCGGAAATATTTACTTATTTATTGATAACGTATGAGAGCTATACAGGCGGAGCTTTGCCGAAAATCGATTATGAAAAGATAAAAAGTACCTATCTGTACGATAAAACTCTTTTAAACGACTTTATAGATTACGTAAAAAAAGCTCCCGAAGAATTGCTGTTTTCCGACCCGAACAAAACGGCGGTGGACGTATTGAACGACCTTATAGGCGCGGGCGCAATAAACTCATACGAGTATAACACTTTAAAGGAAAGACATTTACTGTACAAATAAAATAAGCGGCGCGGACGAATATTTTCGTCCGCGCCGCTTTAATTGTTAACCCTCGGCTATTGCCAAAGCGGTAGCCTTAACGCGCTCCTTTAATTCAAGGGGCGCGATAACCTTGACCTTACCGCCGTAGCCTAAAATTTTATCCACAAGCAGAGCGTCGTCGGGCAGCGATACGTTTGCAATCAGTCCGTCGCCGTACGGCTCTACGTTGTCCACGCCCAGCCATTCCTCAACGTCCGCAAGGGCGTCTTTTTTTATGGCGAGCGTTACGGGTATAAGCTGTTCGGAGGTGTAGTCGAAGTTCAAAGGAATTTCGTCCTTGGTGATTTCTTTCTTTACGAAACTGCGCCCAGTGAACCTCGCGCCCTTAATTCTGCCTATCTTGAACGTGCGGAAGTCCTGGCGGGAGTGGCAGAAGGCGTATATGTACCAAACGTTCTGTTTATAAATTAAAACGTGCGGGTCGATTACGCGCTTGCTGTGCTCGCCCTCGCGCGAGATATAGTCGATTTCAAGGCACAGGCTTTCGCGCACGGCTTGCTCGCATACCTTCATTTTATGCGGGAATTTGCCCAAATCGGCCCAAGCGCCGCCGTCAACGATTATATTGCCGCACACGGCAAGCTCGCGCTTGTCCGCCTTTTGTTCGCGTTGCAGCTTGTCGAGAGCGGAAACGAGTTCCTCGTCCTCGACGGTCGAAAGCATTGCGGTCAGCGCGTTGATTGTCGCCGCGTACTCGCCGCGCGTAAAATAACCCGCGGGAAGCTTGAACGTGTCGGCAATGAATATGCCGCCGTAACGACCGCGCACGACATCCACGGGCACGCCCGCAACGTTGAGCTCCTCCACGTAGCGGTACACGCTGCGCACGGATATCTCGAAGCGGTCGGCAATTTCTTTCGCCGTAACCTTTCTGCGCGACATAAGTAGCATCAGCATTTTTATCATTATGCGGTATTTCATAGGCTTTCCCCTAATAAAATATTAAAAAACTTAAAATTATTTTAACATATATGACAATATGTGTCAA
>CAYXTN010000034.1:0-15255 GCA_964468085.1 uncultured Clostridia bacterium
AGAAAATCGACGTTGACAAAGCCGCCGTTTTCCGCCCTCTCTTTTGAGCTTAAAGCGCGTTCGTACCAATATATTGCCGCACCAATCGCATTTTTGCCCTCGAAATACTCCGCAAGATAACAGCAGTCTTCGGCTCGCGGGCTATCAAGCAAAAAGGCTTGCAAAAGAGCCGAAACCGCCTCCTCTTGCCGCCCGAGTTTTCTATACGCTTTGTACAGAGTTCGGCACGCTTCGATTTTGTTTTCCACCCAGCCGCCGCCATTTATAAAGTCTTTCAGCACGGCTATACTTTCGCATAAAAGGTTGTTGAAAAACAGCTCGCGCCCGTAATAGAACGTGCTCCTTTCGTCGAGCTTACAGCCTGCGGCAATGCGCTTTTGGTATATGGTAAGATTGCGACGAGGGTCGCTCTCTTTAACTTTTTTGTGGTAAACGCACGCGTCGGAATACACCTGTCTGCCCGTGGGCGAAATAACTTCGTGCACAAACCCCTGCCACTTGAAATCGAGCGAACGGCGGAATATGCGCTCGCGGTAATAGACGAAGGTCGGCACGCCGTTATCGAAAGCCGCGGCGTACTTTAAAAAGGCGACGTCGAAGTCGTCGCGCGCTTTTAATTCGGCGATTTTTTGCGCGTTTTCGGGCGTTATCACGTCGTCGGCGTCCAGCCACATTACAAGGTCGCACTCCGCTTTGGAAAAGGAGAAATTGCGGGCGGCAGAGAAGTCGTCGCACCACTCAAAGAAAAAAACCTTGGCATTTTGCGACCTTGCAATTTTTACCGTGGCGTCGGTCGAACCCGTATCGACTATTACTATTTCGTCGGCAAAAGCTTTGACGCACTCTATACAGCGGGCGAGCGTTGCCTCCTCGTCCTTTACTATCATACAAACGCTGAGTGTCATAGGCGGTATTACATTGTATGAAAAGTTAAGAGCAGAACGTGATAACTGCGCCAAAACCAGCTAAGCAAAGAAGCGCCGCGGCGAAAAATTCGCCGCGGCGCTATATCAGGTCTGCACCATATAAATTTAAACGTGGCTGAAACTCAAACTGCCCTTAATGTTGCCTCGGAATTAAATCGGAGTATCTTCGTGCCTTGTTTGCGTTGCTCACAAAAAAATAATAAGGTTCTTATAACGGTGCGCCTCGATACCCAAGTTATACCTCCCACCCGTCAATCACGCTTATGATTGACTTTTTTCTTTTATAGGCGTATTCGCAAGCGGCATAAGCTCCGCCGCCGTGAGTTATAACGCCCGCAACGATAAAGTCAACCTTATCCGCCAAACGTTTATTGGTTTCGATAATGGCAAGCCGCTTGGGAACTTGCCTTTCCAACAGATAAACGCTGTCTTCAAAGTATTTCGGAAGCCTGTAAGCACCGTCTGGTAAATACGACAGCACAACCGTATTTTTAATATGCGGATAGCTTGCTTTAAGCTCGCAAATCAAGCGACTGCAATAAACGTCAAACGCGCCGCGAAAGCCCGAATAAAACTGAGTTACGCCCTCGTTTTCGATAAGGTCAGTAATTATATGTAACAGCTTTTCGCGATACTCTTCCACTTTCATATTCCTATGCCCGAAAAAAGCGCAAGATTTTGTAGACATAAAAAAGATGCCGCTCCCTTGCGAGAACGACACCGTAGAATATACCGTTCATCGCTTTGTTGTCAGACAAACTACATTTCCACACGAGATTTGTATACGATTACTGAGTATAGCTCTACCAATAGCTATACTCGTGTGAAAAAAAATTATGCAGTTTGTCTGACCTTTTCATTTTAACAAATTACGGCATTTATGTCAACAGAAAAATAGCCGCGCGGCACAAACTTGCCGCGCGGCTTAATAACAATATTAAATTAACCGAAAAACTCGTGGTAGATTGCCGCGATACACTTTTCGCAGTCTTCGTTCTTTACGCCGACTATGATGTTAAGCTCGCTCGAGCCCTGGTCTATCATTTTAGCGTTTACGTTAGCCTCCGCCATCGCCTTGAACAGCCTTGCGGAAGTACCTATCGACGACGACATTCCGTGACCAACCGTCGCAATCAGCGCAACGTTTTCCATTACCCTTATCACGTCGGGCTCGGCGTCGTTCTTGATACCCTCTATAATCTGTTCGAGCTTGTAGCCCTCTATCTCGTCGCTGTCCACTACCACCGACATCGTATCGATTCCCGAAGGGATATGCTCTATCGAAACCCCTTCCCTTTCCAGCACCGACAAAACCTTGCGGATAAAGCCGATTTCGCTGTTCATATGGCTCTTTTCGATTAAGATAACGGTGAAATTCTTTTTGCCCGCAATGCCCGTTACGACGTTGCCGTCGGGCTTATACTGCGATATGGGCAGAATTGCCGTGCCCTCGTCCTCGGGGCGGAAGGTATTCTTGATTACTATAGGGATATTCGCCTTGCGCACGGGGAAAATGCTCTCCGAATGCAGTACGTTTGCGCCCATATAAGAAAGCTCGCGGAGCTCTTTATACGAAAGATTTTTGATTTTCTTGGGGTTATCTACAATGCGCGGGTCGCACGCGAGAAAACCCGAGACGTCCGTCCAGTTTTCGTACACGGAAGCGTTGACCGCCCTCGCCACGATTGCGCCCGATATGTCCGAGCCGCCGCGCGAAAAGGTCTTGACCTTGCCCTTTACGTCCTTGCCGTAAAAGCCGGGGAAAACCGCTTTTTCCACGCTTGCAACCGCCGCGCTTATTGCCTTATACGACTTTTCGCCGTCGAGCTGTCCGTCCGTCTTAAAGAAAACGACGTCCTCGCTGTCGATAAACTTTGCGCCGAGAAGCTGAGCCATTATGCGCGCCGAAAGATATTCTCCGCGCGAAGCCGTGAAGTCCGAGCTGTTCTCTTTTACCAGCCTCTCCTCCGTTTCGTCGAGTACGGACTTTATGTCCATATCGAGGTTTAACTCTTTAACTATGCTCTCGAAGCGCTTGCGCACGCTCGCAAAAGCGGTCTTGCACTCGCCCTTTTCCTTGAGTTCGTCGTAGCACGCGTACAGAAGGTCGGTGACCTTGATATCGCCGTTAAACCTTTTACCCGGGGCGGACACGACTACGAATTTGCGCTTTTCGTCGCTCTCTATTATCTTTTTTACGGCGCTCATTGCAATTCCGTCCGCCATGGACGTGCCGCCGAATTTACATACTTTTAAAGTCATTTTTTATCCTTGCTTTGTGATTAACTTTGCCTCTATGTAGTAACGCTTTTCGTTGCCCTCGCCCATAGAAAAAGTCTTGCGGGGAAGGTTGCCGCCCGTAACTATCAGACGGAAAAAATCGCCCTTTTCGATTGCGGGAAGTATTACGCCCGCACCTTGCGCGGAAAAGCTTTTAAGCTCCCCGTCGCCGTGGATATAGTCCACCTCGCCGCCGTTTTCCTGTAAAAACTCCGAAATATAGCTGTCGAGCTGTCTTATTCCCTCGGGAACGTCGTCGGAAAAAGCAACTTGCGTAACAACTCCGTTTACTGCAATATATGCTTTTTTACCGCCGTTCGGCTTATAGCCTTTTACGAATTGCTCGCCCTTTGCGGTCTTTACAAGCCTGTGAATGGGCTCGAAAGTCAGCGCGGGGTCGTAGATATTGACCGCCTCGACGAGAGCAAACCTTGCGGGGTGCTCCGCCGCCTCTTCGGGCGAAAGGGTCTTTTTGATATTTTCCCAGCACGTTTTGGCGGTTGCCAGCGAGTGATTGCCGTCGCCGACGGCAAACAACAGCTTTTCACCGTTGCCGTACTTATTGCCGTCCGCAAGAGCGTAAAACTTCTTTGTTACCTCTTCGGCGTTGGATATGTACGTGCCTTTGACGTGGCCGCCGCCCATATTCATATCGAAATCGTACAAAACCTCGCCGCGCTTTGCCGCCTTTAAAACGGCGTTTTCGGGGTCGTCGTACAAAAGCATTATGTGCGGAAGCTCGAGCGGCGCGTTTTCCCTGATTTTAACGCGGGGCGGTATGCGCTCCAATATGGTAGCCTCGGTCGAGCGGATAAGCGCTTTCGAGCCCTTTTTGAAATCGTATGCTTCCAAATCGATAGCGAGCACTATACCCGTGCGCGTGCCCGACTGAGTGGTGCGCTCTACGAGTATAAAGCCGCCCTCCACCGTCTTGAAAATGCCGCCTTGCAAGTATTCGCGCATAGTCGCATTGATGTCCGCAATGCGCTTTTCGGGGTTGTCCTTCAAGTAGATTTCGGGGAAAATGAGCCTCAAAGTCGAAGGCTTTTCGCCGACGAGCTCATAAAGCTCCTTCCAATAATTTTCGTCCGACGTGAACTGGTCGCACGCGTTTACCGACCATGCCGACATATCGGCGCTTTTCGGCAGAAGTATCTGCGGTATTTTTATTGCGTCCATCTGCTTCACCTTAAATGTTGATAAGCACGACCGCGATTGCGGCAAGCACTAAGGCAAGAAGCTTGATAACGATATTCTTTGTGAAAACGTCTTTTAAAAATTTGCCGAACTTTTTCATTGCGCTTTTGCCTCCTTACCCGTTAAATCCGTCCAGAAATAGTCGCTCAAAACGTTCTTCAAGTCTGCGTCGCTTGCGTACTTTTTCTTGATTTCGCCGTTGCGGGCAATGGAAATAACGCCCGTTTCCTCGGATACGACTATCGAAGTAACCTCGGCAACCGTCGTAACGCCCAGTGCGGCGCGATGGCGCGAGCCAACTTCCTGAGGAAGGTTATCGTTCTGTATAAGCGGCAGGAAGCAACCTGCGGCGTGCACCTTTCCGCCCTCGATTATCATTGCGCCGTCGTGCAGAGGCGCTTTGGGATAGAACACCGCCTCTATCATCGGCGCGTTTATATCCGCGTTTACTACCGTGCCGCTGGAAATAATTCCCTCGGGAAGGTTGCCGTTGGAAAGCACGATTAACGCGCCTATGTCGTTTTTGGACATATGCTGTACAGCGTGAGTGATTTCGTCGATAATGAACTCGACGTCGCGCACGGTCATATTGCCTTCGCTCTTGATGTGCTTTTTAACGCCCGAACCCAAAAGCGTACGCTTGATTTCGGTGTGGAACATCGTGGGCACGAATATGACGAGCATAAATATGATTATCGCAAGCGTATGCGATTGTATCTTGTCGGACAGCGTGAACGCAATGCCGCATAAAATTACCGCGACGAAAAAGAGCGCGATTAATTTTCCCGCCTTGTTTTCCTTTAACAGCTTGAACGCAATATAGAATGCTATGGCAAAGACGATAAATTCGAATACGTAGCTGTAATCGAAGTTATCCGCCATCATCTTTATCTTATCCCAGTAACTTAACCAGAACTCTTTACCCCAATTCATTGATTAATTCTCCGTGGTAAATGGTAGTCTTTTCTCTATTATATTATTTTACACAAAAAAAATAAAGCGTTTTAATCACAGTTTAACTGTCACCCGAGAAAAATTTTGCCAAATCAGGCAAAGAACACGTTGGCAAGCGCGCTTTCGAGCGCTCCGTCCACCGTCATTTTGCCGCTTTTAAATGACGAAGCCAGCGAATACAGCGCGTTTATATATTTTATCAGCCGCGGGCTTCCTATCGCCTGCGCCTGCTGCCTCGTCTTGCCGTAAACGTAATCGCTCATTTTGAGCGTTGCGGCAAGCTCTTTATCGGGCACAGCCGCCTCGGCTACGGTTAAAAGATTTTTGAAATAGTTCAAAAGCGAGGCTATTACCGCGTTTTCGTCGTAGCCTTTGGACAGAAGGTCGAAACAGATTTCGGCAAAGGTCGCAAAATCGCGCCGAGCCACCGCGCCCGTCATCTGGTATATGCGGAAATCGGCGTCCTTGTACACGAGCTCGTCTACAATCTGCTTTGTAATCTGACTGCCGCCCGCGTACTCTATTAGCTTTTCCACCTCTTTACTTACCCTCGCCATATCGCAGAGGCAATAGTCGGCGACAGCCTCGCACGCCTCGACGGTTGACGGCACGCCCGCGCGCTTCAAAGTAATGTAAGCCCACTTCGCCACCGTCTCCCTGTCCGACTTGTTGCAGTCAATATAGGTTACGCATTTTTTGCGCTTTAAATCAACACCCTTCTTCCCCTGCGAGTTTACAATCATTAAAACCGTCGTTTCGGGGAAGTTTTCGAACGTCGGCTTTAAATATTTTTCAAAGTCGCCCTCGGTAGGATAAAATTCGAAAATTTTGACAAGCCGCTTTTCCGCCATAAACGGATACGCCGAGAGCGCCGAGGTTATTTCGGTGAGGTTCGCGCCCTTGTACTGAGCGCCGTCGAAAGTAGAAAAGTTGAGCTCGGGCATCTCCAAAAACGCACCCTTAATCTGTTCTTCCGCCTTTACCCTGAAATACGCGTCGTCGCCCTCGATTAAATAGATTGACCGCGCGCCCTCTTTAATATCGTCCTTAAGTTGTGTAAATTTCATAATTTACTCCTTGGGAATTACGTGACAGGCATTGACGCCCGCTCCCGAAATTTCGTAGCGCATCGTGCCGCAGATATCGAGCGAATAACTGCCGCTTTTAGTTTGCAGTACCGCGCCCTCGTTGCCGAAACAGTACAGTCCGAAGTCTACGTCAGCTGAAGCCGCCTTATACGTTCCGATGTTTTCCACGAGCGAAATTTTAGTGCCGTAAACGTTTGCGGTCAGAGTGTTGTCGCAATAGTCGAACTCGACGCCGCACGCGATAAAGCTGTCCGAATACTTTATGGGCGTTTCGCCCAGATACGGCAACGGAAACGCGTCGCCGCGCATATACACCGCCTCGTAGCTTATTCCGAGCGCGGTCACTGCCGACAAACTGTCGTAGTCGCCGAGCACCACTAACGCGTCGGCGTTCACCGAAACGTTAGAACGCGTTTTATAATTTTCGGTTACTATAAACACCGTGCCCTGCTCTGTTGTAATCGTGACCGCTCCGCCGCTGTAACCCGCGTCGAACTGCACGGTAGCATACATGCCCTTTACGGTATTTGCGAGTGCGGGAACGAGCAACATCAACACGAACGCGCTAAGATAAGCGGCGCGGTAAAACGGGCGCAAATTGAATTTGTCGCTGATGCCCATATAAAACAGTGCGAACGGCACGTACAGCCAATTACTGCACTCGCACGAAATGATTGCGTTTTCGAAGCCGCACGTTGTAACTAAGTTGATAATAAGCTCTATAGGCGACGCGGCAAACGGCAAAAGCGCGCCCGCCGCCTCGGGTATTGCCGCCGATATGCACGTACATATGAACAACAAAACATACAGTACGGATATGAGCGGTATGAACACGAGGTTTAGAACCAGCCCCGCCGCCGAGATATACCCGAACGAAGTTAACTGCACGGGCAAAGTCGAAACCTGCGCCGATACTCCCACCGAAACCGCCTTAGATACTCTTTTCGGAAGAAAGCCTAAGAGCCTACTTAAGTTTTTGCTTAAGAGCAAAATTCCCAGCACAGTGCCGAACGAGAGCGCGAACCCGACTCCGTACAGATACAGCGGGTTTATAAGAAGCAGAATTACCGCCGCCGCGGCGAGCGAGTTAAGGCTGTCGGGCTTGCGGTGAAAGCAGCCCGCCGTTGCCGAAACCGAACACATAATGAGCGCGCGGACGGACGACGGCGAAAACAGACAGACTCCCGAATATATGAAAAGAATAACTATTCTTACTGCCGTCGAAGCGTAGCGGTTGACTCCCGCCTTTTTGAAAATAAACGTGAGCGCGCCGTATATTACGCCTATATGCAGACCCGAAACGGCAAACACGTGGGCTATACCGCCGTTGCGGAATGCCGAAAGCGTGCCCTCGGACACCGCGTCGGTATTACCCGTCAGCATTGCGTAGCACACCGCCGCCGTCTCGCCGTCGAGGCTACTAAAGAGCGCCCTTTCGAACGCGTAATTTATTTCCCCGAACAAATCGAAGTGCCTGTCGGCTTTGACGCCTCCGCTCACCGTGCAGATATATTTAACTCCGCGGCAGGCGTTATAGCTCACCTCGCCGTACTGAATAAAACTCTGCTTATTAAGCCGTGCGGAAAACTCCACGGTGTAACCGCGGCGGCAGTACCCGCCGGAGTGCTCGGTAAAATACGCCGCAATCTTGCCGTTTATTCTCTCGCCGTTTACCGTCACGTCGGAGAGAATTGCATATCTGTTCCCGCCCGAGGTTATCCCCGTTTCGGTAACTTTTCCGCTTACGCGCACGGTTACGCCGCTCAAGACGTCGCCGCCGTCGAAGTAACTGAATTTCGCGAAAAGATAAACCGCGCCCGCGATAAAAAACAAAGTTGCTACGATAATAATAAGCGGCTTGGTCACGCCGCCTTTTATTATGGCAACAGGTACACAAGCCGCAAACGCTATCAAAGATGGTATTAAAATGAAAATTCCGCTCAAACGGAAGTATGCCAGCACCGTGGAGTATAGAATACCTGCACACAATGATGCCGCAAACAGCACGGGTAGGCGCATATTGAACGGCCTATTCATTTGTAAACTCCCAAACCCTTTCGTCTAAACCCTAAGCCAATAATCAGCCGAAGATAAAATTATTTGTATTATTATATCAGCGTTTGAGAAATAACGCAAACAAAAACCGCTTTAACAGCCCAAAAACTCTACTCCTTTGAGCATTACGTCGTTTACCGTTTCGTTTACAAGCGAATACGTGATAATCTTGCCGTCGCGCTCGCACTTGACTATACCGAGATTCTTAAGCAGCCGCAATTGGTGCGACACCGTCGTCTGGTTTATATCCAGGACGCGCGACAAGTCGGTTACGCACATCTCCGAAATTGCGAGCGCGGACAACATTCTCACCCGCGTCGGGTCGGCAAACACGCCGAAAAAACAGGTGATACTGTCAAGGACGTCACCCTCCGGAACATACTCTTTAACCAATTCTTTAGTACGTCTGTCAAGCAACATTGTATCCTGCATATCAGCCTCCTTACAATGCGATTATACAAGCTGATATGCCCCTACGTCAATATGAGTTTTTAGCTTATTATGTCATAAACAAGCAATGTTTGTCACTTGCTCTCTATGCCCGTAACTTTGTAGCCCGCCTCTTCGACAACCTTTCTGATTTCCTCGTCTGAAACCTCGTCGCGACTGCGGATAACGGCAAGATTTTTCTTTAATTTTACGTCCGCGGACACCACTCCGTTCACCGCCGAAAGCGCCTTTTCTACCCTTGCGGCGCAGTGGTCGCAACACATTCCTTCTATCGTGACAAGTTTTTTCATATATCCGTCCTCACTTATTATATTTTCCTCCGCCTGCGTTTCGGGCGGCAGTTTTTCCGTCTTTAAATTTTTGTTTTTATAAAGAAGTAACCTCAACGCGTTGCACACCACGAACAGCGAGCTTAAACTCATACACAGCGCGGCAATCATAGGGTTGAAATAGAAGTCCACGGGCGAAAGCACGCCCGCCGCGACGGGTATCATAACGACGTTGTAGAAGAACGCCCAGAAAAGGTTTTGCTTTATGTTGCGCACGGTTGCGCGGCTCAAATCGATAGCCGTATCCAACGCGCGCAAATCGCCGCCGACAAGCACTACTCCCGCACTGTCGATAGCTACGTCCGTGCCGTCGCCTATCGCAATGCCGACGTCCGCCTTTTTGAGTGCGGGGCTGTCGTTAATGCCGTCGCCGACCATTGCCACGACTCCGCCCGCGTTCTGCATATTTTCGACTGCTTTCAGCTTATCTTCGGGCAGAACCTCGGACAGATAGTCGTCGAGCCCCACGCTGTTTGCCACAGCCTGCGCGGCAACCTTGCCGTCGCCCGTCAGCATTGCAAGCTTTATCCCGCGCGCCTTCAAAAGAGCTATCGCATCCGCGCTCGTAGGCTTAACGGCGTCCGTCACTGCAATGATTGCGAGCACCTCTTTTTCGTCGGCAAGATAGGTAACCGTCTTGCCCTGCGCCGCAAGCTCCTCCGCCTTTTCTTCGATTTGCTCCGATAACTTCATTCCGTCGAGCAACGCCCTGTTTCCGAGGCGGTACTCTTTGCCGTCAAGCTTAGCTTTCGCGCCGTGACCGATTACGTATTCGAAGCTTTCGGTTTCAGCGCCCGCGCCACAGTACTCGGCTATGCACTTTGCAAGCGGGTGGTTGGAATTGCTCTCTATGCCGCCCGCAACCGCTTTGGCAAAGTCTTCGTCGCCTTTAAAAACAACAAAGTCGGAAACGCGCGGCTTGCCCTCGGTTATGGTAGCGGTCTTGTCGAGAAGTATGCAGTTTAAGCCGCGCGTTCTCTGCAACGAGTCCGCGTCCTTATACAGAACGCCGAGCGACGCCGCCTTGCCAGTTGCCGTCATTATCGCCACGGGCGTTGCAAGCCCGAGCGCGCACGGGCACGAAACGACCAGCACCGAAATTGCATACGTTACGCAGTGCGACGGCACGAACGCGCCGTCTATTAGCAGCCACACTGCAAAAGTTATCAGCGAAATCGCCGTGACCACGGGCACGAATACGCCCGCAACCTTGTCGGCAAACTTCTGTATGGGCGCTTTGGACGCGCCCGCCGTTCTTACCATTTTTATTATCTGCGCGAGCGTCGTCTGTCCGCCCACTCTCTCGGCGCACACCTTGATAACGCCGCCCGTATTGACCGAAGCGGTCGTCACTCTGTCGCCCGCAGTCACCTCGACGGGCATACTCTCGCCCGTAATTGCCGACTTGTCGATAAAGCCGTGTCCTTCGGTCACAGCGCCGTCGACGGGCACGTAATCGCCCTGCATTACCACGCAGATATCCCCCGCCTTAACGCTTCTGACGGGCACGCTCTTCCGCTCGCCGTCCACCTCGATTGTCACCGTATCGGGGGCGAGGCGAAGCAGCTTTTCTATCTCGTCGCCCGTCTTTTTCTTGGACTTCTCTTCCAGCCATTTACCGATATCCACGAGCGCAAGTATCATTGCCGCGCTTTCGTAGTAAAAATGCGTCGAAGCGCCCACGGTTATTCCGAAGAACAGAAGTACCGTCAAAACCAGCGAATAAAGAAAGGATACGCCCGACCCGAGCGCAACCAAAGTATCCATATTGGGTACTCTTTTAAACAGCGCAACCGCTCCGCGGGTAAAGTATTTGTAGTTTATGCCGATGACCGCACCCGCTAATACGCACTGTGCCACCGCCGTCCATTTGAGATTTGCGCCAAGCTCGACTATATGCGGAAGCCCCATAGAAATAAACATTAACGGCGCTAAAAGGCACAAGGAAATTATAAATCGGATAAACAGCGCTTTATCGTCGTTTTTCACCTTTTCCGCGGGTGCTTCACCCTCGTCGAAAATGCCGTAACCTAAGGATATTACGCAGGCAATGACGGTTTGTTCGTCCAAAACCGCCTCGTCGAAGTCCAAGCGCATGCTCTTGCCCATAAGGCTGACTTCCGCGCTGTTTACTCCGTCGAGCTTTGCTACCGCGCGCTCTATACCCGACGAACATGCCGAGCACGTCATTCCCGTTATATCGTAATTTTTAACCAAATTCCGTTCCCTCGGTTTACAGATATTTTACCGTACTGTCAAGCGGCTTGCGCTTATAGTGCCCGCCCGACGGTTTGCAATCCTTTGCGGCGTAGCCTATGGGAAGAAGCGCGATTATCTTTTCGTCGGCGGGAATAGAAAACGCCGCGCGCACCTTTTCGGGGTCGAAATAGCCCACCCAACACGAGCCGAGCCCTAACTCCCAAGCCTGCATCATTACGTGAGTACAGACAATCGACACGTCGATTTCGCCCGTGTGGTAATCGGCGGTTAACGGGTTCTGCCACTCCTCGCTTGTCTTCGACGTGAAGATGATTACCGTGGTTGCGCCGAATATGAATTTGGTTATGTCGTTGAGCTTTTTGATTCCCGTCTCACTGCGCACGACGTACAACCTCTGGGGTTGGTTGTTGCATGCCGTAGGCGCGGCGTTTGCCGCTTCGAGCAACACCTTGATTTTTTCTTCCTCTACTTTCTTTGCCGCAAACGAACGCACAGAATAGCGCGTTTTTGCCATTTCCTTAAAGTACAATTTATGCCTCCGCTATCGGGTATGTTATTGCCCGATATATTAAATATTAGTACTATACAATAATACCATTTAATTCCTACCTTGTCAATAGGAATTAGCGGTAATTTATAAGCGGGGTTGACAAATAGCGCATTAAAAATTACGAAAAGCGGTAAAATCGCTTGATTTTTTGCCGTTAATTTAATATCATATATAAGGCAATGCGGAGATGGCTGAGCGGTTTAAGGCGCACGATTGGAAATCGTGTGACGGCTAATACCCGTCCGGAGGTTCAAATCCTCTTCTCCGCGCCAAGAGCGAACGCGTTTGAACCAAGAGGAAAAAACATTGAAATATGTGTTTCTGAATGGTTTAGTAAGCGTGTTTGCGGAAAGACAATACAAGCCGAGAAGTTACGCGAGCAACTATAATGTTCACGGAGCTAACGGCAAGTTTGTCAGAGCTTAAAAGCAAAAAGGCAATGAGATTTTTCTCGTTGCCTTTTTGCTATGCCCACCCAAGCACCCACCCTATGGGCATAAATCAAGATAAATGCTTTTCGGCATAGATTTACAATTTTCTATATTTTTTACGCTTAAATGCGTTACACGTTACGGGGTGGCGTAAGGTAATACTATACGCCACAGTGCGGGCGGCTTCGCCGCCCGCACATATTGCCGTTTATGTTCCGTGCGCCGAAGTGCCTATAAGGTAATAGTAACTTATAGGCACTTCGGCACGGTGTTTTTAGCAAAAAGTGTGACAGTGTGACATAGTGGCGTATAAAGTAATACTTATAATAGATTAATTAAGACGTTAGCCTAATACGGTCTGATAAATAATTAATCTATAATTTTAAGTATATTTTTTTCTACTAATGTAACAGGATAGCGGGTCATACCTTGCTTAACACCATTTTTCCCAAACATTTTTTCTATCGTGCCTTTATTTCTCACAGTCATACCTTGTATAACTTTACCGTCAGCACTTTTTCTTTTTATGGGGATACAGTTTTCCTCATTTTCTTCAAGAAATTTAACAGCAACTACTAATTTCCCTTTTTCTTGTGCTGTTAATAATTGTGCAAATTTGAAATTGCCAGTATCTTCAACTAATTTGCACGCTTCTGCGTTAAAGTCGAGTTGTCCTCTTCCTATGCTTACAAATGCTGATGAGCGCCCGTCTGTTTGTTTGATTTGTACGACTTGCCATTCCATAATAATTTTCTCCTTGTTTTTCTTGTTGTTTGTATTATACATTACATTTTGATTATTGTCAACACTATTTATGTAAATTCTAATGCTAATTATAATGATTTTAATAATTTTTTATTGCAAAATATGCTTAATGTGTGCAAAGCGTGTTAATGCTTCTTGTAAATCAATCAATTAAATATCATATTCGACAAATAAGATAAAAAATATATATTCTAATTTTGATAAAATCAATGTGAGAGATTATATCATTTTCATAAATATTAAGTAGTTTTTGTATTCGCTTGTGCTTACCGTCTGGGGACGGAATACGCCGTCTTGCCAAATTGTAAAGGGCGACGATTTATCTCCCGTTAGGCATAAAACCGTCGTCGCCTACGGCGCAAACCCTTGACAATTTGTCTGCGACGGCATTTTTTGCTGGTTAAGACGGTAAGCACCAAAGCGAACACAAAATTTTTAAGCCGCAGTCCGCACGGACGGCGCAAAGGAGCAACACACAATGAAAAACGCAGTTATCTATGCAAGGTACAGCTCACAAGGACAGAACGAGCAAAGCATTGAAGGGCAAATTCGCATATGCACCGAGTACGCCGAAAACAACGGCTATTCCGTCATAAAGGTTTACACAGACAAGGCGCGAACGGGAACCAATGACAGCCGCCCAGACTTTCAACGTATGATTAAAGACGCCGCCAGCGGCAAATTTGAGTTTGTCATTGTCTATATGTTTGACAGGTTTGCACGCAACCGCCGCGACAGTATAATGTACAAGGAAATGTTAAAGCAGGAACACGGCATACGCGTTATATCGGCAACCCAACCCATCAGCGACGACGAAGGCGGCGAGTTCTACGAAATGTTTTTGGAATGGAATGACGAAAAGTACAGCAAACGCCTTTCTAAGCGCGTTAAAAACGGACTTGATACGAGTGTAGAAAACGGCACATTCTGCGGCGGTTATCTCGTTTACGGGTATAAGCTCCGCCAAGAGCCTATTGCAGGCAAACGCAACAGGTTCACAAAACACGTTGAAATCGACGAGGAGCAAGCGGAAATTATACGCTACATATATTCCGAGTACGACAAAGGCACGGACAAAAAGGAAATTGCCGCCACGCTCAACACACAGGGCGCACGTTATAACGGCAAGCCATTCAAGGGCAGAACTTTCGACAAATGGCTAACTAACCGCAAGTACACGGGCGAATTTTATTTCGGCGGCAGACTATGCACTAATACATACCCCGCCATTATTGACAAAGACTTATTCGAGCGCGTTCAAAAACGGCTTGCCGCTAACAGGTATTTTGCGGGCGGTATGGCAACAGCACGCGTGCCTTATCTTTTGACAGGCAAAGCCTTTTGCGCCCATTGTAACGCCGCTATGATTTCGGACGGCGGCACGAGCCGAACGGGGCAGAAACACCAATACTACATTTGCAAGGGCAGAAAAAAAGGCGTTTGCGAGAAACGCCGCGAGGAGAAGGACGAATTAGAAAAGTACGTTACGCTGGTAGCCTATGACTTTTTAAGCGACGAGAAAAACGTAAAAGTCGCAGTCAGGAACACATTAAAATACTACGAGCGGCGCACGGGTATAGATAACATTAAAAGCGTTGAGGGCAAAATTGGCAAAGTTCAAAAGGACATTGAGGAAATGACAACCGCATTTATAGAGGCGAAAAACGCGCTTTTGCGGGCAAACATTGAAAAGCGAATGAACGATTACGAAAAACTAATCAAGGACTTGCAGAGCCAAAAAGCGCAGTTAGAACGCGAACGCGGCAAGCAGTATTCTGAAAAGGACTTGCGGGAATTTATAGCCTATTTATTGCAAGGCGACCCCGACGACAAGGAATACCAAAAGAAACTCATTGACAACGTTGTAACAAAAGTGTTTGTAGGCGACGGTTTTACTATCGTTAACTTGAATTTAGTAAGCGCAAACGAGGTTGAGGACATACGCCTTGCAGAAATAAAAACAGCGTTTGAACATCTTTTCAATGTTCAAACGCTATCACCACTGGCGCG
>CAYXTN010000035.1:0-14425 GCA_964468085.1 uncultured Clostridia bacterium
GCGCGTATATCGATAACCCCCGCATATCCTTGAGCGAAATGATGAAAATCATTCCGGGCCCCGACTTTTCGACGGGCGGTTTCATCATTGAAAACGAGCTTAGACAAGCCTATGAAACGGGCAGAGGCAGAATTACATTACGTGCCCGCTACTCGGTGGAAAACGGCGACAACGGCAAGAAAGAGATAATCTTCACCGAGCTTCCCTACCAGACCAACAAGGCTGATTTACTGCGCAAAATAATGCTCCTTAAAGAGGAGAAAAAGGAAATACTTTCGGGCATTGCCGATATCGTCGACGAGTCCGACCGCACGGGTATGCGCGCCGTCATCTACTGTAAAAGGGACGCGGACGTCGACGCGATACTTTCCTACCTTTTCAAGTACACGGACTTGGAGTGCACGTTCGGCATAAATATGGTTGCAATCGCGGGCGGCAAGCCTCAGCAGCTCGGGCTTATCGACATTATAAAGTACTACGTTGCGTACCAGAGGCAGGTCATTATCCGCCGCACCAAGTACGAACTCAAAGAGGCGGAAGCGCGTTGCCACATATTAGAGGGCTTGATAGTCGGCGTTCACAATATCGACGAGGTTATAAGGATTATCAAGTCGTCGGAGAGCACGCCCGTCGCGCGTATGCGCTTGATGGAAACGTTCGAGCTGTCGGAAAGGCAGGCGCAGGCAATTTTGGACTTGCGTTTGGCGCGCCTTGCAAAACTCGAGATTGCAAAGCTCGAAAAAGAGCTCGCCGATTTGAAAAAGCGCATAGAGCGGTTGAAGGCAATACTTGCGAGCCGCGACGAGCAGATGAATATCGTCAAGAGCGAAATGCGCGAAATCAGGGACAAGTACCCTTGCCCGAGAAAGACGCAAATCGTGCCGTCGATTGAGGAAATCAAGGTGTTCAGACAGGACGTCAAGCGCGCTTCGACCGACTGGATGCTGACCATTACGGCAAACGACAATATCAAGTTTATCGAAAAGATAGAGTACGACCACAAGTACAAAAAACCGCTTGCGCCCACGTACCGCGGCGACGGTATGTACAAGCAGGTCATATCGCAGAAGTCGGACGGCGCGATGCTCATTTTCACCAACTACGGCAACTGCGTGAGGGTGGATTTAAACGAGTACGAGGCTAGCGGTATGGGCGGCTCGGGTACTAAGCTCAAGGAGTTCTACGACGCGGCTCTGCGCGGCGAAAGGCCCGTCAAAATCTTTGCCGTGGGCGAGACTATGCCCGAGGGCGATTTATTGTTCTTCACGCGGCAGGGCACTGTCAAGCGCACCGCGTGGGAGGAATATTCCGTTCAGCGGCAGGTGTTCCCCTCAATCAAGCTAAAGCCGGGCGACGAGGTTTTAAACGTCGAGCCGTTCGACCCCGACAGCGCGTGCACTATGTGCTTTGTAACGCGCGAGGGTATATGCTTAAACGCTGACAAGGATGACGTTCCCCAGCAGGGCAGAGTTACGGGCGGCGTGCGCGGCATACTTCTAAACGACGGCGACGAGGTGGTATTCGCAACGCAGTTCTACGGCGAGGGCGAGATAATAGTCGTGTCCGATTTGGGTGCGGCAAAGAGGGTTATCGCCTCGCTGTTCCAGCCGATGGGCAGAGGCAGAAAGGGTATGATGATAGTAGACGGCAAGTCGAAAGTGCTGTTCGCCGACTACGTAACCGTGCCCTATAAGCTCGCCGTTATGCGTGCGGACAACACGGTTACTGAAATGGACACGGAAGATATAACTATCGAACCGCGCCCGTCCAAGGGCAAGGCTTTGCCCGCGGCAAGCGAGGTAACGGCGGTAGTTGCTTTGAAATACAGGTCAGATTTTGAGGGCGGAAATCAACAGCTTACGTTATGATAAAATCTTACGTTGATGCGGCAATATCCCGCAACCAATGCGATATTGTGCTGAAAAACGCGCGCTATTTAGACGTGTTTTGCGGCAAGATAAGAAAGGGCGATATAGGCATAAAGGGCGACAGAATAGTCGGCATAGGCAAGTACCGCGGCAAGGAGGTTTACGACCTTGCGGGCAGGATTGTTTTACCCGGCTTTATCGACGCGCACGTGCATATAGAGAGCTCTCAGCTTTCCCCCGAGGGATTCGCCTCTTTAGTAGTTCCCCGCGGCACTACGACGGTAATCGCCGACCCGCACGAGATTGTAAACGTGTGCGGCGCGGACGGCGCAAAGTACATAGCGGAGGCGGCCGAGCGTACCCCGCTCGACGTCAGATTGATGCTTCCTTCCTGCGTGCCCGCAACGCCCTTCGAGACGAGCGGTGCAAGTATTTCGGGCGAGGACACCGAACGGCTTATCACGGACGAAAGCTTTTTCGGACTGGGCGAGTTTATGAATTATCCCGCCGTCGTTTCGGGCGATAAAGAGGCGGTCAAAAAGCTGGAAGCAGCGCTTGGCGGGGGCAAGCCGATAGACGGTCACGCGCCCATGCTCAGCGGCAAAAAGCTCAACGCATACCTTTGCGGCGGCATAACCACCGACCACGAGAGCGCGGGCAGAAAGGAAATCGAGGAAAAGCTGTCGAAGGGTATGTATATAGCCCTGCGGCACGGCTCTACGGTGCACAACCTGCAAACAGATTGCAAGCTCGTCAACGCAAAGAACGCGCGTAGATTTTTAATGTGCACGGACGACAGACACGCTACGGACTTGGTGGAAAGAGGTCATATCGACGACGCTTTGAGAACGGCGGTCGGGGAGGGGCTTGACCCCGTAAAGGCGGTTACGATAGCAACGCTCAACGCCGCCGAGTGCTATAATCTAAAGTGGCGCGGCGCGATAGCTCCCTTCTATTTTGCCGATATCGCGGTGGTAGACGGTTTGACCGAGTTCAACGTAACGCACGTTTTCAAGAACGGCAAACTCGTTGCCGAGGACGGCAAGCCGCTCTTCGATACGACCGAAAAATATCTGCCGCCGTTCGTCAGGGACACGATACGCAAAAAGACGGTCACAGCCGACGACTTTAAAATTGCCTTAACGGGCAAAAAGGCAAAGGCGATTACGCTTACGGGCGGCAGTTTGGTGACGGGTTGCGAGGTGGTGAATATCCCTTCGCTCAACGGCGACGTCAGCATAGGCAGTATGCAGATATTAAAGCTCGCGGTTATCGAAAGGCACAAAATGACGGGCAATATCGGGCTGGGGCTTTTGAAGGGCTACGGCTTTTACGGCGGCGCGGTGGGGCTGACCGTTTCGCACGATTCGCACAATATGGTAATCGTCGGCGACGACAACCGCAGTATGGCAAAGCTCGCGCACGAGCTCGCGCGGCTGGGCGGCGGTATGGCAATCTACGACAGAAAGGCGGACGAAATGCTCTCCGTGCCCCTCGATATCGGCGGCTTGATGTCGTCGGACGACCCTGAAAATTTCGTCGAGGCAAGCGAGAAAATCTATGCGAGGGCTTACGTAATGGGCGTAAAGCCCGACGTGGACGCGTTTATGTCGCTCGCATTCTTGTCGCTGGGCGTAATTCCGCACTTAAAACTTTTGGATACGGGGCTTTTCGACGTGGACAAATTCGCGTTCACGGATATAAACGCCGACTGATTTTTTATAAAAAATCAACTTCCCTTGCAAAATTAATGCGGGGAAGTTTTTTATTTATATAAAAACTTACAATTTTAGCAAAAAAATGCTTTTACTTAAAGAGTGAAATATAGTACAATGTTAAATGGACTATATTTATTTTGCCCCGCATCGGGGGTTAGGAGTTTTGAAATGGGTTTGCTTAACTTTTTATCCAATTCCGACAGCCGCAAATCGGTAAAAAAATTGGACAAGCTTGCAAAAAAGGTGGAAGATTTAGAGCCTAAGTATTCGGTTATGAGCGACGAAGAACTCAAAAGCCAGACGGGCATTTTAAAGGAAAGACTTGCTAAGGGCGAAACGCTCGACGACATTATGTTCGACGCGTTCGCGGCTTTGCGCGAGGCAAGCTGGCGAGTTCTGAAAATGAAGCACTTCCACGTGCAGATAATCGGCGGCATATGTTTGCATCAGGGCCGTATCGCCGAAATGAGAACGGGCGAAGGCAAAACCCTCGTTTCGACTCTGCCCGCATATTTGAACGCGCTCACGGGTAAAGGCGTGCATATCGTAACGGTCAACGACTACCTTGCAAAGCGTGACGCCGAGTGGATGGGTAAGGTCCATAAGTTTATGGGGCTCACCGTCGGCGTGGTCGTGCCCGGTATGGACGACGACGAAAAGAAAAAGGCGTACAATTCCGACATTTTATACGCAACCAACAACGAGCTCGGCTTCGATTATCTTCGCGATAATTTAAAGACCTCTATTCCCGCAATGGTTCAGCGCGAGCTCAACTACTGCATAATCGACGAGGTTGACTCCATTTTAATCGACGAGGCGAGAACGCCCCTTATCATTTCGGGCAGGGGCGGCGAGAGCAGTAAGCTGTACGAGCAGGTGGACAGATTTGTCCGCACTCTGCACGGCGGCTTCGACGACGACAAGAAGGAGGCGGAAAACAAAGCACCGTTAAGGAAGAAGAAAAATCAGCAGCTCACCGAGGAAGAGGAAGAAGTCAACCGCAAGTTAGAGGCTATCCGCAAGGATATGGAAACGTGGGACTATATCATCGACAGGCAGGATAAGTCGGTAACCATAACCGAGCTGGGCGCGGCGAAAGCGGAAAGATTTTTCAATATCAAGAATTTGGGCGATATCGAGAACGCCGATTTGAACCACCACATACAGCAGGCATTAAAAGCGCACGAGCTTTTCTACCGCGACGAGAGCTATATCATAACGCAGGACGGCGAGATTATGATAGTCGACGAGTTCACGGGCCGTATAATGGTCGGCAGACGTTACTCGGACGGACTTCACCAGGCAATCGAGGCGAAAGAGCACGTCAAGGTGCGCGAGGAAAACAAGACGCAGGCGACGGTTACTTTCCAGAACTATTTCCGCCTTTACAAAAAGCTTTCGGGCATGACGGGTACGGCTAAAACCGAGGAGGCGGAGTTCCGCACCATTTACTCGCTTGACGTCGTAGTCATTCCCACCAACCGCCCCATACAGAGGGTGGACTTCCCCGACGCCATTTTCGCAACCGTCGAGAGCAAGAAAAAGGCGATTGTCGAAGAGGTCACAAAGCGCAACGAAGAGGGACAGCCCGTGCTTATCGGTACGGTCACCGTCGAAAAGTCGGAGGAAATTTCTCGCCTACTTCGCCGCAACGGAATAAAGCACAATATCTTAAACGCTAAGAACCACGAGCGCGAGGCTGAAATCGTAGCTCAGGCGGGCAGATTCGGCGCGGTCACGATTGCAACCAATATGGCGGGCCGTGGTACGGATATTTTGCTCGGCGGTAACCCCGAGTACCTTGCAAAGAAGCGCATGCGCGAGGAAGGGTACGACCACGATATGATTGAGGTCGCAATTTCCTACGCCGACAGAGAGTTCACACCCGAAGAGCAGACGGCGCGCGACAGATACGCCGAGCTGTATTCTATGTACAAAGCCGAAACGGACGCGGAAAAGGAAAAGGTTATCGCGGCGGGCGGCTTGTGCATACTCGGTACGGAGCGCCACGAATCGCGCCGTATAGACAACCAGCTTCGCGGTCGTGCGGGCAGACAGGGCGACGTGGGTGCGTCCGTGTTCTTCATCTCGCTCGAGGACGATTTGGCGAAGAGGTTCGGCGGCGAGAGGTTGAAGGGCATTTACACCGCGCTTATGGACGAGGACGAATGCCTGCAGTCCAAGATGCTTTCGCGCTCGATTGAAAACGCGCAGAGGGCAATCGAGGGCAGAAACTTCGGTATGCGTAAGCACACGCTTCAGTACGACGAAGTTATGAACGAACAGCGTAAGCTCATCTATGCCGAGAGGCTCAACGTTCTGCGCGGCGAAAACGTGCACGAACAGATTTTGAAGTATATTCCCGACTACGTAGCAAAGGTAGTTAACGAGACGGTCAACACCGACGCAATGCCCGAGCAGTGGGACGGCGTTGCGCTCACCGAGGCGTTAAAGCAGAGGGTATATCCCGACGAGTGCACGTTCGAAATCACTCCCGAAAGGCTTGCGCACTGGGACTACGAGGCGGCAATCAATAAGATTTGCAAGGAAGTTACAAAGTCTTACGAAGAGAAAATCGAGAACATTGCAAGGGATACGAACGGTCAGGTTGACTTCCACCAGATAGAGCGCGACGAGCTTCTGCGCGCCGTTGACAGATATTGGGTAGACCATATCGACGCAATGGACCAACTCAGAAAAGGTATAGGACTTCGCGGCTACGCTCAGCAGGACCCCGTTATTGCCTACAAGGAAGAGGGGCACGAAATGTTCGACGAAATGATAGAGCGTATTCAGACTACGACTATTACCCGTCTTTTGAAGGGCAGAATAGTGCGTATGCCAGCGAATATGTTCACAAAAGCGCAGCCCGCTCCCGCACAGGCGCCCGCGCCCGCGCCCGCTCCTGCACCCGCAGAGCCCGCGCCTGCGCCTTCGCCCTTCGCCGATGCGCCCAAGCCCATAGACGATAAGGGAAATTTCGTACCGCAGGGCACCCCTATTCACAGACCTAAAAATTAACTTCTCTGCTTATAAGCGTCGCAATACTGTGTCGCGCTTACGATTTGGCTCAGTCATTTACTTCATTGTAAACTCCTGTCGCCAAAGCCGCGCGCTCCTTGTCTTGCTCGCTTCTAATCAGAGGGGTTACCCTCATTTTGAATAAGGAATTTTTATGTTTAAAGCAGACGATTACAGATTAAGACTAAAATCGCTTTCCGAAACGCTTGCGGAGGCTAAATACGCGCTCGATATCGACAATCTGGGCGAAAAGCTCGCGTACTTTAAAGCCGAGCAGGAAAAGCCCGAAGTGTGGCAGGACTTGGAGAAGTCCAAGCAGGTTGGGCGCGAGATATCCTCGATTGAAAACAAAATGGCGGCGTACGAAAAGGGCAGAACGGCGGTTGCCGACGCGCTCGCGTTCGTCGATTTAATCGAGGAGGCGGACGACGAAAGCCTTATTCCCGAGCTCGAGGAAATGATTTCGACTGCCGAAAGCGATATCGAGGATATGCGTATCCGCGCGCTGTTAAAGGGCAAATATGACGCGAACAACGCCATTTTGAACCTGCACTCGGGCGCGGGCGGCACGGAGGCTTGCGACTGGACGCAGATGCTGTACAGAATGTATTTGCGCTACTGCGAAAAGGCGGGCTTTAAGGTGACCGAGTTGGATATGGAGAGCGGCGACGAGGCGGGCATAAAGTCGGTTTCGTTCAAGGTGGACGGCGAGAACGCGTACGGCTTTTTAAAGGCTGAAAAGGGCGTTCACAGACTCGTTCGCATTTCGCCTTTCGACAGCAACAAACGCCGTCATACGTCGTTTGCTTCGCTCGAGGTAATGCCCGAAGTAGACGACGCGGGCGAAGTGGAAATCCGCGACGAGGATATCCGTATCGACGTTTACCGTTCCTCTGGCGCGGGCGGACAGAAGGTCAACAAGACCGAAACCGCGATAAGAATTACTCACTTCCCCACGGGCATAGTGGTAACCTGTCAGAACGAGAGAAGTCAGCTTCAGAACAAGGAAATGGCGTTCCAGTATCTGCGTGCAAAGCTGATTGAAAGGCAGATAGCCGAGCGCGAGGCGGCGGACGCGGAGATTAAGGGCGAGATTAAAAAGATAGAGTGGGGCAGTCAGATACGCTCCTACGTATTCTGTCCGTACACTCTTGCCAAGGACCACCGCACGGGCTACGAAAACACCAACATTCAGGCGGTTATGGACGGCGACATTCAGGGCTTCATAATCGACTACTTAAAGAAAACCGTTTAAAGGAAGTTATACATTATGAGCGAAAACGAGTACTTAACTTCGTACAGGGAAGTCAGCACGGAGCTCGGCAAAAAGCTTATCAAGCTGTACGGCGTAAAGATTTTCCCGAGGCAGGGCAAAATTTTTGCCGATATGCTTTTTCAGTCGGGAATAGAGGCGGGGGCTTACCTTGCCGCGCTCGAAGATATTGAAGAGCGCAACGTCAAAATCAATCTTGCGACCAACGCAATGATACAGCTCAACCAGACCGAATACCTTGTAAACGTTATGTTGGAGGCGGGCTATTACGCGCCCTTCCAGGTGGTTGAAATTCAGGAATATCTCGACGGGCTCACACGCGCTATGAAGGAGTTGCTCATTTCGGCGTACGCGCAAATGAACTCGGACAATAAGCACACGGTAGTGGCAAGCGCGCCCTTGCAGAGCGTTCCCGCGCCCGCAAGAAAGCCCGAACAGCCCGCAATAAACACCGACCCCGACGGCTTCAACGCGCCTGCGGCAAATAAGTAAAATGTACGATTTATCCAAATATAAAATCAAAGAAACCCCGATAATTTTGGGCATAGAATCGAGCTGTGACGAAACGGCTTGCGCGGTAATACGTGGTCGGCAGATACTTTCCGACTGCATAATTTCGTCGGCTTCGGAGCAGGCGCTCTACGGCGGAGTCGTGCCCGAAATAGCCAGCCGCGCGCACACCGACGCGGTGGACGAGGTTGTGACCAAAGCTTTGAAAGAGGCGGGAATATCCCCCGACGAAGTGGACGCGGTCGCCGTAACCTACGGCGCGGGACTGCTCGGCGCATTGCTTGTCGGCTTATCGTTTGCAAAGTCGTTTGCGCACGCGCACAATATCCCGCTGATTGCGGTCAACCATATCCGCGGACATATGGCGGCGGCGTACCTTGAAAAAGCCGACTTAAAACCGCCCTTTATAACCTTGCTTGCAAGCGGCGGTCACACGGCGATTTTACATACGAAATCGGAGCTTGAAGCCGAGGTCTTGGGTGGCACGTGCGATGATGCGGCGGGCGAAGCTTTCGATAAGGTTGCAAGGGTTTTGGGCTTGCCCTACCCCGGCGGACCTAACGTTCAGAAGCTTGCGGAAAGCGGAGCAAAGACTATCGAATTTCCCTCCGCGCTCGTAAAGCACTCGAGCGGTTTAACCTTCTCGTACAGCGGCTTAAAGACGGCGGTTATAAACTATATGCATACCGCCGAGCAACGCGGCGCGACGGTAAAAAAAGAGGACGTTGCGGCGTCGTTCCAGAGTGCGGCAATCGACCCGCTGGTTAAAAAGACGGTCGAGTGCGCGCTTAAACTTCGGGTGCAGACGGTGACCGCGGGCGGCGGAGTAGTGGCTAACGATTACTTGAGGCGCGAGCTTACAAACGCTTGCCTTTCGGCGGGTATAACGCTCGTTCTGCCCGACAAGAAGCACTGCACGGACAATGCGGCAATGATAGCCTCCGAGGGCTTGAACCAATACTTAGCGGGCAATTTCGCGCCGCTGTCTGTAAACGCACAGGCGCAGATACCGCTTAAATAATTTCTGGGAAAAATGCAATTGCCCCCGTAATATGCGGGAGTTAAGAGGAAAAACAATGTATAAAAAGGTAGACACATCACTCAATTTCGTCGAGCGTGAAAAGGAAATAATAGAGTTCTGGAAGAATAACGGCGTGTTCGAAGAGAGCATAGAAAAGAACGATGGCGCGAAGGAGTTTTCCTTCTACGACGGACCTCCCACGGCTAACGGCAAGCCGCATATCGGGCACATTCTGACCCGCGTTATGAAGGACATTATTCCCCGCTATCAGACTATGAAGGGCAAGCACGTTTTGAGAAAAGCGGGCTGGGATACGCACGGCCTGCCAGTTGAGCTCGAAGTCGAAAAGCTCCTCGGCATCGACGGCAAGCCGCAGATTGAAAGCTACGGAATAGAGCCGTTCATAAAGCAGTGCAAGCAGTCGGTGTGGAAGTATAAGGGCGAGTGGGAGAAAATGTCCGACCGCGTCGGCTACTGGGTGGATATGGACAACCCCTACGTCACCTACGACGACAAGTATATCGAGTCCGAGTGGTGGGCATTAAAAGAAATGCACAAAAAGGGGCTCTTATATAAAGGTCACAAAATCGTGCCCTATTGCCCCCGCTGCGGCACGGCGCTCTCCTCGCACGAGGTGGCGCAGGGCTACAAGACCGTCAAGGAAAATTCGGTCGTCGCCCGCTTCAAGGTCAAAGGCAGTGACAACCGCTATATTCTCGCCTGGACGACGACTCCCTGGACGTTGCCTTCCAACGTCGCACTGTGTATGAACCCCGACGAGCCGTACCTCGAAATCGAGTCGGACGGCGCTCACTATATTATGGCGGAGGCGCTCGCTTCGCGCTTCTTCGAAGAATATAAGGTTATTGATAAAAAGCTCGGCAAACAGTGGGAGGGCTTGGAGTACGAGCCGCTCTTCCCCGAAACGAGCGAGGAAATCAAACGCATTTCGCCCGCAAGCGCGGTGGCAAAAGCGCATTTTGTAGTGTGCGACACCTACGTAACTATGGGCGACGGCACGGGCGTCGTGCACATTGCGCCCGCGTTCGGCGAGGACGACTACAAGGTCGGCAAGAGATATAATCTGCCCGTCGTTCAGCTCGTAAATGAACGCGGCTGTTTCGACGAAAGGTTCGAAAGCTTAAACGGTATTTTCGCCAAGAAAGCCGACAAGAGCATTATAGAGCGACTGGAAACCGAGGGCAAGCTCTTTAAAGTCGTACCTTTCGAACACGATTACCCTCACTGCTGGCGCTGCGACACGCCGCTTTTGTACTACGCGCGCTCGAGCTGGTTTATCGCGGTCACAAAGGTCAAGGACCAGATAATCGCGTCCAACCGCTCGGTCAACTGGATGCCCGACACCATAAAAGAGGGCAGAATGGGCAACTTCCTCGAAAACGTTATCGACTGGGGTTTGTCACGCGACAGATACTGGGGTACGCCCCTGCCTGTGTGGGGCTGCCCCGACTGCGGCGAGATAGAGGTTATAGGCAGTAAGCAAGAGCTCAAAGAAAAGTGCGGTCTGCCCGCCGATAAGGATATCGAGCTTCACCGCCCGTACCTCGACGGCTTGACCTGCAAATGCCCCAAGTGTGGCGGTAAAATGTCAAGGACGGCGGAGGTTATCGACTGTTGGTTCGATTCGGGCTCGATGCCGTTCGCGCAATATCACTATCCGTTCGAGAACAAGGAGACGTTTAATAAGACTTTCCCCGCCGACTTCATATCCGAGGCGGTAGACCAAACGCGCGGCTGGTTCTACACACTGCTCGTAATCAACACGATATTATTCGGCAAAGCGCCCTTTAAAAACTGCATAGTTTTGGGGCACGTCAACGACAAAAACGGCATAAAAATGTCCAAGCACAAGGGCAACGTCGTAGACCCCTGGACGATACTCGACAAACAGGGTTCGGACGCGGTCCGCTGGTATTTCTATACGGGAAGCGCGCCCTGGTTGCCGTCGAGGTTCTACGAAGAGGCGGTTTCCGAGGTTCAGCGCAAGTACATCGGCACGCTGTGGAACGCGTACGCATTCTTCACGCTGTACGCTGAAATCGACAAGTACGACCCGTCCAAGTTCGACTTGAAAAAATGCAAGCTCAACTTGATGGATAAGTGGATATTATCAAAGCTCAACAGCCTTGTAAAGCTTGTAGACGAGCACCTTTCCAAATACGAAATTACCGAAAGCTCGCGCGCGTTGCAGGACTTCTGCGACTTGCTGTCCAACTGGTATATACGCAGAGGCAGAGAACGCTATTGGGGCAGTGAGATGACCGACGACAAGGCGGCGGCGTACACAACGCTTTACACCTGCCTTGTAACGCTTGCCAAGATTTCCGCTCCTTACACGCCGTTCATTTCGGAAATGATTTACTTGAATTTAGTGCCTTCGTTCTTTAAAGGCGAGCCCAAGTCGGTGCATTTGTGCGCGTTCCCGATTGCGGACGAGGCGCTTATCGATACTCACTTGGAGAGGGCGATGGACGGAGTTACCGACATTGTCGTTTTGGGCAGAGCGGCGAGAAACGCGGGCAATTTAAAGAACCGTCAGCCGCTTGCCGAAATGGTAGTGGTAACGGCGCGCAACCTCGCGCTGTCGGACGAGGAACAGGCGATAATTTTAGACGAGCTCAACGTCAAGAAGCTTACGGCGGCGGACGACGCGGGCAAGTATATCAGCTACAAATTAAAGCCTCAGCTTAAAACGCTCGGTCCCAAGTACGGCAAAAAGCTGGGCGCAATCTCGCAGTTTTTGGCAACATGCAACGCCGAAGAGGTGGTTGCGGCGGTCAAGGGCGGCGGAGCGTTTGAGCTGCCCGAGCTGGAAGTAACGCTTTTGGAAGAGGATTTACAAATATTGACCGAAAGCGCAAAGGGCTACGTTGCGGCGGCGGATAAGGGCATAACGGTAGCTCTCGACACGGCGCTCACCGAAGAGCTTATCGACGAGGGCGTCGAGCGCGAGCTCGTTTCCAAGATACAGAATATGCGCAAAGAGGCGGGCTTCGAGGTCACCGACCGCATTGAAATATATTTCACCGCCGAGGGCAGAGTTGCCAAAATTCTGCGCGCGGGCACGTTTGCAAAATCGGTACTTGCCGAAAAGGTTGAGGAAGGTACGGCGGAAGGTTTCACCAAAGAACTTTTAATCAACGGTGAGAAAGCAATATTAACACTCGTAAGATAAACTAATAATAAAAACAAAATCGCCCCGCGGCTTTCGCCGCGGGGCGATTACATCATTAATCTTCTAAACCCAAAAGATAGTCTGCTGAAACTTCAAAAATTTTACAAAGCCTTTTTATGTTTTCTATATCAGGTTGCGTTCTTCCTTGTTCCCAAGAAGCGTAACAGTTCGGCGATACCTCCAAACGCGTATAAATATCCTTTTGAGTAAAACCGCATTCGCTACGTATTTCTTTTAATCTTTCACAAAATTTCATAATTTAATTATAATCCTTAACTACCCAAAATGGGTTGACACTACCCAAATTGGGTGGTATAATTATATAGGAGGCTAAGATTATGGAAAAACAAAAATCGGCGGTATTACAAATGTTTTACGGACAGAGGGTGGATAGCGATAAGATAAAGTGCGCACCCGAGTATTACGAATGTTTACATAACGCAATAGAATGCAATGAAAAACTGTGTAAAAAACTCAAAGATATTCCCGAAGCTTTGGAATTATTCAATCAATACAACGACTGGACGGACAGAGCGTATGCGTTGGAAGTGGACGCGTACTATGCCGAAGGGTTTAAATTCGGGCTGTTAATCGGCGTAGAGGCGGGGGAAAGTAAGTTTGGCAATTAACTTTCATTAAATTAACAAAACGCTCATAGTTTATTCTATGAGCGTTTTTGATTTAAAAAAGGGTGAAAGCGGAATTGTTAAGACGATGGCGGTGGACGGCGCGGCGGGCGAAAGACTCGCCTCTCTCGGCGTTAAAAGCGGGCAAAAAGTGACGGCGGTCGCTTTTTCTCTGTTCAAGGGAAGCGTGCTCATAACCATAGGCTACAACCGTCTGGCAATCCGCAAGTCGGTGGCACAGCGCATCGAGGTGGAAGTATGATAAAGATTTTTACGCGCGCGAAAATTAAAGAGCAGACCGAAAAGCTTAACGTCGTGCTTGCGGGCAACCCCAACGCGGGCAAAACCACTCTTTTCAATTCGCTCACCAAAAGCCGCTTAAAGACGGGCAATTTCCACGGCGTGACCACTTCGCCCGCAAGCAAAACCGTGGGCGGCATTACCTATACCGACGTGCCCGGTATGTACTCTTTCAACTCGTACACAATGGAGGAGGACAGCGCCGCCGACGCCTGCAAGAGAGCAGATATAATCGTAAATGTCGTCGATGCAACCACGCTGGAAAACTCCTTAAATTTGACAAGGCGGCTAATATCACTCAATCAAAATACCGTCGTTTACGTGACCAAACTCGACCTATTAAAAAGGCGCGGAGGCAGGCTTGACGCGGAAAAGCTTTCGAAAATTTTAGGCGTTCCCGTCCTGACCTGTCCCGCAAAACAGCTCAAAAGGGCGGTGGAAGAGCAAGCTTTCATAAAACCCGAAAAATCGCCCGAAATACCGTTCGATGAAGCATACTACGGGGGTAATCAGACAATTTCGCACGTTGAAAAGCTGTATTACAACAAATTTTTCGCGCTGTTTTTCTTTCTTGCCGCGCTTACTTTGACCTTTTTTGTAACCTTTCACCCGCTTATGCTCGGCGCACTGTTAAAGGACTTGACCGAAGAACTTATCTGCGATAAGCTCGGCGGCGCCTTAGGTGCGGCAATCTCCAATCCGTTTCTTTCGTCGTTCGTTTGCGAGGGCATAATCGGCGGCGTGGGCGGAGTGCTCTCGTTTATCCCGCAGATAACCATTCTGTACGTTGTCTTAATACTTCTGGACGAGAGCGGAATTTCCTCCGCGCTCACGTTTGTAACCGACGGACTTTTCGAAAAGGCGGGGCTTTCGGGCAGAGCGGCGTTTTCGC
>CAYXTN010000036.1:0-13008 GCA_964468085.1 uncultured Clostridia bacterium
CGTAAATTCCCATATTTTTAAGTTTTTCTACTTCTTTTATGTCAGAAATGCCACCTGATGCCGTAATTTTAGGATATTCTGTCTGACATAGTACTTTGTAAACTTCCAAATTTGTACCGTTCAACATACCGTCTTTACTGATATCGGTATAAATTATGTTTTCAACGCCGATATTTTTCAGAGTTTTACAAAACTCCAAAGAATCGACTTCGGTCACTTCCTCCCAGCCGCTTACGGCAACTTTACCGTTAAGAGCGTCAACCCCCACGCAAACAGCCGCACCGAATTTGGCAACCGCATTCCGCACGAAATCGAAATCCTTTACGGCAATTGTTCCAAGGATAACTCTGCCAACGCCGCAATCTAAATATTTTTTTATTTGGTCGAAGGTTCTGATACCGCCGCCGACTTCGACAAACATTCCGCATTTTGCAACAATATTTTCAATTGTCTTTGCGTTATCCGCTCTACCGCTCTTTGCTCCGTCCAAATCAACAACATGCAGATTGGTTGCACCCCAACTGTAAAATTGCTCCGCAGCTTCAAGCGGGGTGAGCGAATATTTTTTTACTTCGGAATAATCGCCCTTGCAAAGTCTGACAACTTTACCGTCAATTATATCGATTGCGGGAAATATTTTCATAAATTATCCTGCCTGTAATTCATTAAAAGCTCTTAGAATTTTAAGACCTGCCGCTCCGCTTTTTTCCGGGTGGAACTGAACGCCGTAAACGTTGTCCTTTCTTACCGCGGAAGTAACTTTGATGCCGTAATCGGTCGTAGCCGAAAGCCCTTCCCCACATTTTGCAAAATACGAATGAACAAAATAAACGTACTCGCCTTGCCGTAAATCTTTAAAAATGGGGTTATTATCAACAAATTCAAGGTCATTCCAGCCCATATGCGGTATTTTCAGCCCGCTAACGTAATCTGCAAGCGGTAAAACCTCACCGCTAATCAGCCCCAGACCGACGTGCTCGCCGTACTCGAAACTTCTGTCAAATAAAAGCTGCATACCGAGGCAAATACCTAAAAGCGGCTTACCTTTTGCAACTTCGCATCTTATCACGCTGTCCAGCCCGCTCTCCCTGAGTTTGCGTGCCGCGTCACCGAATGCACCCACACCGGGCAAAATCAGCTTGTCTGCACTCTCAATCACTGCAACGTCGGAAGTAACTACGCTTTCAGCGCCGATTTTTTTAAGCGATTGAGTAAGTGAAAACAAATTTCCAACGCCGTAATCGATTATGGCAATCATAACACACCCTTGCTTGACGGCACGGAATCGCCCGTCACGGCAACCGCCGCCCTTAACGCACGCGCAAAAGCCTTGAACGCACACTCTATAATATGGTGAGTATTCTTACCGTACAGCTTGACGATATGCAAAGTCACCCTCGCCTCGCGCACGAACGACAGAAAAAACTCTTCAATAAGCTCGGTGTCGAAGAGTCCGACCGCCTTTTGTTTTACCTCGTCGCTGTCGTCAGTCACCTTTGCGCTCTCGATTTTCAAATCGTAGTTAAGTACTCCCCTGCCGCTCACGTCAACCGCGCACAAAACCAGACTTTCATCCATGGGGATAGTCACGTCGGCATAACGGTTAATTCCGCGCTTGTCGCCGATAGCGCTGTTGAATGCCTGCCCCAGCGCAATGCCGACGTCTTCCACGGTGTGATGAAAATCGACTTCCATGTCACCGACGCATTTTACGTCAAGCCCGAACCCGCTGTGAACGGCTAAAAGCTCTAACATATGATTAAAAAAGCCGCAGTTTGTATCGATTTTATACGCACCGCCGTCAAGATTCAAAGCGAGCGCGATATCCGTTTCTCTTGTCTTTCTGCTGATTTCCGCCGTCCTCATAAACGCTTTTCCTTTAAAATTTTGTTTAAAATTTGCAATAATTGGCTCGTTTCTTCGTCAGTTCCAACACTTATACGAATAAAATCGCGTATTCTTTCGTCCTTAAAATGCCTCACAAGTACGCCGTTTGCTTTTAGCAATTCGTAGAGCTTGCCGCCCTCGATTTGGGAGCTTTTCGCCATCACGAAATTTGCCGCCGACGGTAAGACTGTAAAGTTTAATTCCGTCAGACCTTCAACAAGCGCGCCCCTCGTCCGCTTTACTTTTTCAACCGACTCAGTAAAGTACTCTTTATCTTTAATCGCGCAAGTGGCGAGAGCCGCCGAAACGCTGTTGACGTTATAAGGATGAAAGGAATTTTTAACCTTTTTCAAATCTTCAATCAGATTTTTGTCGGCAATCGTATATCCGACGCGCGCCCCCGCAAGCGAGCGCGACTTTGAAAACGTGTTTACGACAACAAGATTGTCATATTTTTTAATTAACTCAATCGCATTGCACTTACCGAAATCGGCGTACGCCTGATCGATTATGACAATGTTTTCGGAATTTGCTTTAACAATTCTTTCAATAGCCTCGAGCGACAACTCGATTCCCGTCTGAGCGTTGGGGTTCGCCAAAACAACCGTTTTTCCTTTATTATAATAATCGGTTTCATTGACTGTAAAGTCGCCGTTTAAAGGAATGTGCGCCACTCCGCAATCGAAAAGATTTGCAATGACGTCGTAAAAGCCGTAAGTGATATCGGGATAGCACACCCCGCGCTTGCCGTACGCAAAAAATGCAAACGCTAAGGCTTCGTCGGAGCCGTTTGTAACCAAAACGTTTTCGGGCTTTACGTTGTAAAACTCCGCAATTGCCGCCGTAAGCTCACGGCTTTCGGGGTCGGAATATCTGTTCAGATTGCTTAAAACGCTTTCGGTAATGCTTCTTACCGCATTTTCCGACGCGTAATACGGGTTCTCGTTAGTGTTAAGTTTAATGTACCTCTTGTCTCTGGGCTGTTCCCCGGGAACGTAAGGCGAAATTCCGTTAACTGAATCAGAAGCAAAATTGCTCATTTTCTTGTCCTCACAGCCACGCTCTCCGCATGCGCCCCCAACCCTTCGGAGTTCGCAAACGATATAATGTCTTCGGCAGATTCTTTCAACGCGCTGTCCGTATAGTAAACGTACTGCGTGGTCTTAACAAAATCGTCTACGCCGAGCGGCGAAGAAAATCTCGCCGTTCCGCTCGTCGGGAGAGTGTGATTCGGTCCCGCGTAATAATCGCCGACCGCCTCGGGAGTATTGTATCCGAGGAACACAGAACCCGCATTTTTTACTTTATCCAACAGCTTAAACGGCTCTTTTACCGCCAGCTCAAGGTGCTCTGGAGCGTATTCGTTGCAAAGTTCAACCGCCGCGGACAAATCGTCCGTAACGATAATTTTACAATTGTTTGTCAAGGAAGCCTCGGCAATTTCCTTTCGCTCGAGCCTTTTAACCCGCATTTCAAGCTGCTCGGCAACCTCTTTCGCAAGTTTTTCGCTATCGGTAATTAAGATTGCCGAAGCTATCTTGTCGTGCTCCGCCTGAGAAAGCAAGTCTGCCGCAACGTACTCGGGCTTGGCGTCACCGTCTGCAAGCACTAAAATTTCACTCGGACCCGCAACCATATCGATTCCGCAGGTTATTCCCGCAACCAACTTCTTTGCGGTGGCGACGAAATCACGCCCGGGACCCGTAATCTTGTCAACCTTAGGAACAGTCTCCGTCCCGTAAGCGAATGCCGCAATCGCCTGCGCGCCGCCCATTTTATAAATTTTGTCCACGCCGCACAGAGAAGCGGCAACAAGAACCTCCGCCTTAACCTTGCCGTCCGCCTTTACGGGCGTTGCCATATAGACCTTGCCAACGCCGGCGATTTTTGCGGGAACGGCATTCATTAAAACCGTCGAAGGATACGCCGCCGTGCCTCCGGGCACGTAGATACCCGCTTTCTCCACCGCCGTAACCTTTTGACCGACTATTCTGTCACCCAAATCTATTTCAAAGCCTTCTCTTTTCTGTTTGCGGTGAAAATTCTCTATATTTTTTATCGAATTTTTAAGCGTTTGAACGTATTTTTCGTCAATCTTGGCAAAAGCTTCTTCGATTTCTTCAGAGCTCACTTCAAGCGCGCCGTCCATATAGCCGTCGAATTTAGCAGAATATTTTCTGAGCGCGGCATCTCCGTTTTCTCGCACGTCGGCAATGATTGCTTTGACCTTCTCCTCAACGTTGAACGACATTTCGTCGCGCTTGCCGAACAGCTCGTCCGCCGTCTGACCGCAATATTTAATAACTTTAATCAACGCTTTCCACCGCCTTTTTCAGTTTCTCGCATATATTTTTTATGCCGTCGTTTTTAAACTTGTACGAAGATTTATTCGCAATAAGCCTTGCGCTTATCTTTGAAATCTCGTTAACGACTTTCAGATTATTTTCTTTTAAAGTCGTGCCCGTTTCTACTATATCCACGATAACGTCGGAAATGCCGAGCACGGGAGCAAGCTCTATAGAGCCGTTGAGCTTTATAATTTCAATATCTCTTCCTATTTCGGAATAATATTTTTCCGCCGTATGCACAAACTTTGTTGCAACCCTGAGCGGCGACGATAAATCGTCTTTAAAATTATCGAGAGCCGCAACGCACATAGAGCATTTACCCATCTTAAGGTCGGCAAGCTCGTACACGTCGGGACAATACTCTTCGAGAATGTCTTTCCCCGCAACCCCGATATCCGCCGCGCCGAGTTCGACGTAGACTGCAACGTCCGAAGGTTTAACCCAAAAATAACTGACTTCGCCCTTTTTATCACTGAAAATAAGTTTTCTGCTATCCTTCGAGTACTCGTCGCATTTGTACCCGATTTGCGATAAAAGCGCGTAGACCTTTTCGCCAAGTCTGCCCTTCGGCAAAGCGATATTAATCATTGAGTATCCTCCTTTGCCGTCAAATCAATCAGTTCTTTAAAGGCTAAACCGGCGGGAATTTCGACTGATGTTCTTACGCTTGCTCCGCCAGAAAGCAGTTTCTCCGCAACAATCAAAGCCTGAATCTGCGTTTTAAAATCATAAACTACCAGATAATCAACACTGTCGCTGTCCTTTGTAAGATAGCGCTCTATCTCGCCCAAATACAAGGCAAACCCTATCGCACCGCCGCATTTTGAAAACTTTTCTATAAGTTTATCGTATCTGCCGCCCGAAAGAACGCAGTGCGGAATATTTTCCACGTAACCGTTAAATATAACACCGTTATAATAATCTGCATTGGCTGTCGCCGAAAAGTTAAGATTAATCTTTTCCGCATATCCAAACTCGTTTAAAAGCTCGAAAAGTGCGCAAAGTTCACTTATTGCGTCAGACATAGTACCATTCAAAACCGCAGATTTTGCAAATTCAAGCGCATTTTTCGGCGTACCACCGACATTTACAGCCGTTTCAAAGGCTTTTATGAGCTTTTCGGAATACCTTTCACGTTCCGCAAGAGAATAAAAATCGTGTAAATTTTTAGTTCTCAAATATTCGGAAAGCAAATCTCTGTGCGAGGGAAATTCGTTCAACAGTCCTTCGGTAAAGCCCATATGCGAGATATCGATTATATAGTTTTCGCTTACCGCCGCTAAAGTTTTACAAATAAGTATGGTCAGTTCTCCGACCACCGCTCCATCTATTGCTCCTACGACCTCCACGCCCGTCTGACTTATTTCCTTGTAGTTTCTTCCACCTGCCGACTGGCGGTAGACCTTTTCGTTATAAAAGAATTTTTCCGTAATCTTATCCGAAATATCGTTATGCCGAATAAGAGAAAGCGTAACGTCGGGGCGCATAGCCATAAGCTTTCCGTTCAAGTCGGAAAAAGTGATGACGTTCTTCCCGATTAAAAAGTCCTTATTTTCCTGATATAGAGAATATTCTTCGAAGCAGCTCGGTTTGTAGCGTCTGTATCCGTATTGCCTGTAGAGCGCCGAAAGCTGGGAAATTATACTCTCCTCGCGTTTGTCACAAATTTTATTCTTCATTGCCGTCATAACTTAAAAATTTTCTGTATCCTCCGCTGCCGTGAGATATTGCCCGTGAAATTCTTGATAACGTAGTGCTCGATATATCCGTTTCGGCAATAATTTCGTTGTAGGTCCGCCCCTCTAAAAAAAGCTTGGCGGCGTACGCGCGCTGAGCCATCTGCTCAACCTCTTTGTACGTGCAAAGGTCGTCCAAAAGCGCCTTGCAGTCCTCTACCGTGTTAAGCTTAATCAACGTTTCGTATAGTTCGTTAAGATGAAGTTCCGTTTCTTTCATAATTCTATTATACTTTATCGCAATAAAGAAGTAAAGTGTTTTAACGCAAAAATTGCGGGAAATTCCGATTTTTCCCGCAAAAATAACAATTTTTTTAAATTTTATAAGCGACAGGCCGTCTGTTCTTGTAATAAAACAACCTTTTGACCCCGATTGATTTCAGATAATCGGCAAGAACTTTATACTTTCTTAAATAGTCGGCGGCGCAGTGCGCGTCACTGCCGAAGCTCATTTTTTCGCCGCCCAATTGCAGATATCTTTGAATAACGTCGCGGTCGGGTAAAAACATACTCTGTGACTTACCCGTCGAGGTGTTTATTTCGAGGCACTTGTCACGCCTTATTATTTCAGACAAAATTTCGTCTAAAATGTCCGCATAATCTCTATAAAAAATCTGCGAACCCTCACCCGAACGGTAGCGCGAAACGTAACCGATATGTCCGACAATCTGATAATCGAAATCGGCGCGTATGCTTTCAAGCACGGCTTTAAAGTAGTCGGCGTAGCTCTCTTTCAACGTTCTGCCTTCGAAAAACGCGTCGTGAAAGCAATCGCCCCGCCCCGCCAGCGTGTGTACGCTGTTTATAACGTAGTCAAAATCAAAGCGGTCAATCAACTCTCTGTAATGACTGACGGCAAAATCGCGGTAACCAAATTCGATACCGCACAGTATTTCGGGGCTTTTAAACTCGGAGCGCAAGTTTTTCAATCTGTCAACGTACTTAGGAATATCCGCAACAGTAATATCCGCTCCGTCAAGCACAGCGTCGTAGTCGTAATGCTCCGAAAAACCGATTACGGACACTCCCGCATTGCGCGCCGCCGTCAGATAGTTTTCGGGCTTTTCGTCACTATCGAACGAAAAAGAGCTGTGCAGATGAATATCAATAAGCATCTTATTTGCCGTACTTCTCTTCTATTGCCGTAATCTTGTTTACGCGCCTTTCGTGCCTGCCGCCCTCGAACTCGGTCTTCAAAAAGGTTTCGACAATCTGCAATGCATAGCCCGCGCCGACGACTTTTTCGCCCATTGCGAGCATATTCGCATTGTTGTGACGGCGGGTAAACTCCGCGCAGTACACGTCGTGGCAGTGTGCGCACCTTACGCCGTTAACCTTGTTCGCCACAATCGACACGCCAATACCCGTCGAACAGATAAGAATGCCCTTTTCGCATTCGCCTTGAGCAACCGCCTCGGCCGCGGGAAGCGCGTAATCGGGATAATCGCAGCTATCCGTCGTGTTTGTACCGAAGTCAACGACTTCGTAACCGTGCTCTTTTAAGTATGCGCTGATTAAATTTTTGAGATTGAGACCGCCGTGGTCACACGCAAGTGCAATTTTCATTTTTATTCCTCGTATTTCAAAATATATTCTTCAACAATAATTTCGCATGCAGATTTTATAATGTCACGCGTCATTTTGTACACTTCGAGTCCGCAACCGTACGGGTCGGGAACGTCGTATCCACAAATTTCTTTGACGCATCTCACGTTGCCGCTGTCGCCGAAAAGCTGTTTCTGACTTTCTGTCATCGTCACAATAAGCGTGCAGTTTTCAATAAGCCCGCGCGTAAGCTGCCTCGGTTTGAAGTCAGGCAAAATTATGCCTTTCTCTTCGAGCGCAAGCCGCGAATTTTGGCTGAGCGTTCCGCCGACTTCGGCGTTTATCCCGCGTGAAGTCACGTCCCACCACTTGATTTTCCTCTTTTTAATTTCCGCACGGAGCAGCGCCTCCGCCATAGGGCTTCGGCAAGTATTACCCGTGCAGACGAAAAGTATTTTTTTACGCTTCATCTTTAACCGCACGCCTTTTTCAATCTGTTCATAACGCCGACCATAACGCCGTCCTGCTTTTCGGGAGCAACGGCAATTATCAGTTCGGCAACCCGCTCGCCTTCCCTTAACTTGTCGTAAAGATTGGCGGCTATTTCACCCTCGGTCTCGCCTAAATTCAGAATATTTTTGCAGTTCGACTCTGCGGCTACCCCATTATCGCACATAAGCCAGACTTTCACACCCGCGCTTTCTTTTTCATTATATAATTTAAAAGCGAGTTGTCTGTCCTGAAATGTGAAAAGCGCCGTTTGACATTTGGGTGAGTAATGCTTGTACTTTAACCCTGGGGAGCGCACTTTTTCGCCGTCTTTCAAGACGTATTCGTCGCACCCACCGACAAGCGCGGCAATCATATCGCGGGTAACAAGCCCGCTCCTTAAAATGCAAGGAACGTCGCCCGTGCAGTCCAAAACCGTACTTTCGATGCCGCCAGAACACTTGCCGCCGTCTAAAATGAGCGGAATTTTCCCGTTTAAATCGTCAAAAACGTGCTCTGCCGTAACGGGACTTACGTGCTTGGAAACGTTTGCGCTCGGCGCGGCAATCGGCAAACCGACCTTTTTCAAAAAGCGCTGAGCCCCCTCGTGAGAAGGGATTCTTATAGCAAGCGTGTCACCGCCGCACGAAACCGCTTCGCTTACCGTGCGCTTGCTTTTATAAACCATAGTCAGCGGACCGGGCAAAAACGCGTACGCAAGAAGCCTTGCATATTCGGGGATATCGGAAACAAGCTCCGAAATATCGTAATCTTTATGCACATGCACTATTAGCGGGTTATCGTTCGGCCGCCCCTTGATTGCAAAAATGCTCTCTACCGCCGCGGTATCGAAAGCGTTTGCCGCAAGCCCGTAAACCGTTTCGGTCGGGAAAGCCACCACGCCGCCGTCCTTGATTATATCTTCGGCAAGTGCAAGCGATTTGTCGTCGATTGTTAAAACCTTTGTGTTCATTGCTTAAAACGGCGGATTATCGTCGTCGGAAAATATCACACTGCCGTCCGTTTCCTCTGCGGGAGGCGCGTATTCGGGGAGCGGAGCATTGTCGTAAACGGGTTCTTCGATTCCGTCGCCAGGTTCGGGATTGACAAACTTGGTAAGCTCGCCCTTGAAACGCAGTTTAATTCTGTCCAAACCGCCGTTTCTGTGCTTTGCAATAATCAAATCGGCCATACCCTTTTGAATATTGCCCTTTTTGAGCTCCTCGTCCGTCGCACCGACGTCGGGACGGTTGATAAACATAACGATATCGGCGTCCTGCTCTATCGCGCCCGACTCTCTCAAGTCGGAAAGCTGAGGCTCTTTGCTCTGCATACGCCTGAGCTGTGACAGTGCGATTACGGGCACGTCAAGCTCTTTCGCCATAATCTTCAATTCGCGGGTAATGTCAGCAACTTCCTGAGTTCTGTTCTGCTCGGCGTTCTTTTTGCCGCTCGACATAAGCTGAATATAGTCAATCATGATAAGGTCGAGCTGACCGTTGTTTTTCGACTTGATTCTTCTGCACTTGGAAAGTATTTCGGCGGGAGTCACTCGCGAGGAATCGTCTATGTAAATGCGACTTTTGCGCATCTTTTCCGAAGCCTTGGTCAGCTTTTTCCAGTCGTTGCTTTCAAGCTTGCCCGACAGCGCGGACGACATGGAAACGCCCGCAAAACCGCATAAAAGCCTTTGAATTATCTGAACTTCGGGCATTTCGAGCGAGAAAACCGCGCAAACTTTGTCGTTATTCAACGCCGCATTTTCAACGATATTCATTGCAAGCGAGGTTTTACCCATACCGGGGCGGGCGGCAAGAACGATTAAGTCCGACTTCTGCAAGCCGTTCGTAAGGCGGTCGAGTTTAATAAGTCCCGTCTGTACGCCGCGGAAAGCGTCCTTATCGTCGCTGAGCAACTGGAATTTCTGCAAAACCAAATCAATGCCGTCGCTTTCGCGGATATCTTTAACCGACGACGAATCGTTGGTCTTGGAAATATCGTAGACAAGCTCCTCGGCGTACTGCACGCTCTTTAAATTGTCGTCGCTTGACTGTGCGAATTTGATAATATCGCGCGAAGCCCTGATAAGCTTTCTGTTAATAGAATCGCGCCTTACGATATCGAAATAGTGATTGTAATTCGCGGAAGAAGGCGTAACCTGAGTAAGCTCGGTAAGATAACTTAAGCCGCCGCTCTTTTCAAGCGTGCCTTCCGTTTCGAGCTTATCTGCAAGCGTAACCAAATCGAGAGGCTTGTGCTCGAGATAGACAAGCTTCATAGCCGACAGAATAAACTGGTGGCTTTCCTGATAAAAATCGTCGTCGGAAAGCTTTTCCAAAACGTCGGATAAAATCTGGTTATCTATCAGCATACAGCCCAAAAGAGCCTGTTCTGCGTCTAAATTGTTGGGTAAAACGTTGTTTTTGTCTGACATAGTACTCTATATTTCCATTAATTTCTCAAATTCGAGTAAAGTATTTTCAAATTCCTTCATTGCAAAATCAAAAGGTTGCTTATTCAGGAGGTCAACTCCCGCAAGCTTCAAAAGCGACACGGGGTCTGTAGACGAGCCGCCGGACAGGAATTTAAAATAATTTTTAACGGCGGTTTCCCCTTCGGTCAATATTTTGTTTGCGATATTGATTGCCGAAATTATACCCGTCGAATACTTGTAAACGTAGAACGAAGAGTAGAAATGAGGTATTCTGCACCACTCCGTTGAAATCTCGTAGTCGTGTTCGATAGCGTCACCATAGTACTTTTTGCCTATCTCCGCATACTTGCCGCATAAGTTTTCTCTTGTGAGCGGGTTACCATCTTCAACCAGCTTGTGCGCCTCGTACTCAAATTCGGCAAACATTGTCTGTCTGTGCAAGGTTGCGCGTATAGAATCGAGATAATAATTCAAAAGGTATTTTTTAAGGTTAATATCCTCCGCCTTCGAAAGCATATACTTCAAAAGCAGAACTTCGTTTACCGTGCTTGCGACCTCGGCAACGAAAATTTTGTATTCGCTCTTTGCAAACGGCTGATTTTTCTGCGAGAAATATGTGTGCAATGAGTGCCCCATTTCGTGAGCTATCGTAAATATATCGGTTAAAGTCGGCTGATAGTTTAAAAGCACGAACGGATGAACGCCGTAAACGCCCGCGGAATACGCGCCGTTGCGCTTGCCGTCGGTCTCCTCCACGTCTATCCAGCGCTCATTGTAGCCGCGCCTCAACAAATTCTGATAGTCGCTTCCCAGCGCCGCAAGCCCCTCAATTACGTATTCGTACGCCTCGTCGTACGGCATTTTGACTTCCGCATTTTCGATAAGCGGTGCGTAAACGTCGTAGAAATACAGCTTGTCAACGTCCAAAATCTCTTTCCTGTCCCTAATATATCTGTGCATAACGGCGCAGTTTTCGGTCACGCTTTCCAAAAGGTTCTCATAAACCTTTCTGTCCACGTCCTCGGAAAACAACGCATGGTCAAGGCAGGAGTCGAAATTGTAAACCCTGCTTAAAAATACGTCCTTTTTTACGTTGCCGTAATAGTTTGCGGTTATCGTGTTCAAAAGACTGATATACGCCGAATAATATTTTTTGTACGCCTCTTCGCGCTTATTTCTGTCGGGCGAGTGTAAAATCAAACCGTATAAGCCGTGCGAGAGCTTGCGCGTTTCGCCTTCCCACTCGATTGAAGGCAAAGCCAAATCCGCATTGTCTATCATGGCGAAAATGTCGCTGAAAGAGCCCAAGGTTTCACTTGACAGAGCGACCAAACGCTCCTCTTTCTCGCTGACGACATGGCTTCTGCGCTTTAATAAAAGCTTCAACTGGTAATCGTAATCGGAAAAAGACTTGTCGGAAATAAGCTCTTTAATATAGCTTTCGTCGAGCGCCGCCATCTCGGGCTCGAAAAACGCCGTTGCCGCACAATAGCGCGAAAAAATCATATCGACTTTGCCGCTGTACGAGTTGTATTTCGTCTCTCTCGTGTCCTCGTCGCGCTTCAAATTGGCGTATACCGCAATGCGTTCAAGCAAAATAGTCAGTTCGTCGTTTTCTTTAAGATATTTTAAAAGCGTCGGTTTATCGCCGAGTTTGCCCTGATATGCGGAAAAATCAAGCTTGGAATCAAGCTCTTCCGCCGCCTTTTCCCATTGCTCGTCGCTTGTAAAAATGTCTTTGACGTTCCACTTGTAACGCTCTTGCACCTGGTTTCTTTCCATACACCTTACCTTTAATTTTTATTCGAATGAATGGGCGCGGGAATGAGTCCTCCGCGCGCGATAAATTTACTGCTCGACTTGCCGTGCACGGGCATAATGGGCGCTCTGCCCAAAAGTCCGCCGAAATTGACCTCTTCGCCGACTCCTTTATTTGGCACGGGAATGACCCTTACCGCCGTCGTCTTGTTGTTAATCATACCGATAGCAGCCTCGTCGGCAATCATTGCGCTTATCGTTTCAGCCGACGTATCACCGGGGATAGCTATCATATCGAGTCCGACCGAGCACACCGCCGTCATCGCCTCGAGCTTATCAACGCTTATGTCGCCGCGCTCCGCCGCCTCTATCATGCCGATATCTTCCGATACGGGAATAAACGCGCCCGAAAGCCCGCCGACCTGCGAGCTTGCCATAACTCCGCCCTTTTTAACAGCGTCGTTGAGCATTGCAAGACACGCCGTCGTTCCGTGCGTGCCCACGCTCTCGAGCCCGATTTCTTCCAAAATCTGCGCAACCGAATCGCCGCGCGCGGGGGTCGGAGCGAGCGACAAATCGACAATGCCGAACTTCGCGTTCAATCTCTTTGCCGCCTCTTTGGCAATAAGCTGACCCGCCCTCGTAATTTTAAACGCCGTACACTTAATCGTTTCGGCAAGCTCGGCAAGGTCCGCCTCGGGCACAGCCTCGATTGCGTGCTGAACGACGCCCGGACCGGATACGCCCACGTTTATGACCGTATCGCTCTCGCCTACGCCGTGGAACGCGCCCGCCATAAAAGGGTTGTCCT
>CAYXTN010000037.1:0-12803 GCA_964468085.1 uncultured Clostridia bacterium
ACCGTATCGCTCTCGCCTACGCCGTGGAACGCGCCCGCCATAAAAGGGTTGTCCTCGACCGCGTTACAAAAGACCACAAGTTTAGCGCAACCGAAACCGTCGCGCTCGGCTGTCGCCGCCGCCGTGTTCTTCACGACTTGTCCCATAAGCCTTACGGCGTCCATATTAATGCCCGACTTCGACGAGCCGACGTTGACCGACGAGCACAGCTTGTCCGTAGTGGATAAAACTTCGGGAATCGTATTTAAAAACACCTTCTCGTAGTCAGCCATTCCCTTATGCACGAGAGCCGAATAACCGCCTAAAAAGTCTATGCCGAGAGTTCTTGCCGCGTTGTCGAGCGCTCTGCCGACAAGCGGTGATTTTTCGGGGAACGCCGCGCAGATTAAACTTACGGGCGTTACCGAAACGCGCTTGTTTACGATGGGAATACCGTATTCTTTTGAAAGCTCTTCGGCAACCTTGACTATGTTTTCGGCTTTTTTGCAGACGGTATCGTACACCGCTTGCGCCGTCGCGTCGCCCGTAGCCCTTACGCACGGCAAGAGAGATACGCCCATCGTGACGGTGCGTATGTCGAGGTGCTCGCGCTCAACCATTTCAATTGTTTCGAGTACGTCTTTATAGTTGAACATAATTTACCTCAGATGCTGTGCATTGCGTTGAAGATATCCTCGTGCTGAACGTGCACCGACATACCTATCTTTTCGCCCATAGCCTTGCAGTCCTCGGCCAAATCGGCAAGTTTTTGCGTTGCCGCCGACAAATCGACCAGCATAATCATTGCAAAATAATCCTGCAAAATCGTCTGGCTGATGTCGAGAATATTCACCTTCTTTTCCGCAAGAAAGGTGCTCACCTTTGCAATTATACCCGTTTTGTCCTTGCCTACAACAGTAACTACCGCCCGCATTTTATATCTCCTGTATCTTGTGAAATTATCTGCTCGCCCATTTAAATTCGAAAAACTTGTTAAACGCCGTAACCTCATTTTTATACGACATTGACCAGTCCGCAACTATTCCGATTATCTTGCTTATCTTCATCGAATGTCCGTAACTCGTACGGCAGTCGTCGCTCTCTTTGCGGTTATCGCCCATAAAAAACATACACCCTTCGGGAATCGGACCTTCCAACTTCAAATCGGTCGGAGCGTTCTTGGCAGGGTCGATATACGGCTCGTCAACCTTTTCGCCGTTCAGATAAAGCACTCCCGCTTTAAGCTCTACGGTATCGCCGCCGAGCGCAACAACGCGTTTGATTATAACCTTGGGCTCGCCGTTAGATAATTTTTCACCCGTATCGATAATAACGATATCTCCCCGCCTGGGGCTGGACGAATGAATGGCGTAAACGTAGTCGCCGTCGTGCAGCGTGCCTTCCATAGACGGTCCGTCAACGTGAACCAAAAAATAGTTAACGCACAAAAACGCGTGTGAAAAGGATATTATCAAAAGCAGTCCGATAACGACCGCCGCGAAAACGTTTAAAGCTTTTATGCCGTTGTTTTTAGAAATCAATGAGTTTTTTTGCATTTATTAAAGCCAAATCAGATTGTTTATGGCATATTTGCCGCCGCCTTTAATCGACAACGCCTCACAGCCGACAAAATTACCGAGCGAAACGCCACCCTTGTTTTTAAAGACCTTGGCCCTTAAAGTTTCGCTCTGCCAAACGCCGCCGAGCACGTAAAGCTTAACCGAGTACACGTTGCCGTCAGCCTTGTTTTTCAACTTTACTTCAAGAGTCATATCTGCTTCCGAGCACACGTCGAACTTCAATATACTGTCCTTTGCGGGCATATACTGCAAGGAGTTAATTCTGTTTGTCATCAGCCCGCATTTTGAATATATGCCGTTAAGACCGTCCATCGTTACAATTTTCGGCAGAACGTCGTCGTCGGTAAGGAATATTCCTCCCACGGCGTATTTCGAGCAATCGGCAAGCGAAAAGCATTCCGTGCCGGATTTGTTGGTATATAAAATTTTCGACTTCGAACGACTGTTGCGGAAACTGCCGCCTATTCTTTTGACGGTAAGCTTCGACCATACCGTAAAGCCGTTGGAATACACCGCATAGCACAGAACGAACAGCGTCGTCGTCTTTTCGTATATGTTAAGATAGTACTCGCTCGTGCTGGCGTTGATTACCTTCTTTAACGGAGCTGCGGACCAGTCGCGCGTAGCAAAATCGAAGTTATCCTCCGCAAAATACACTCCGCACTTCTCGATAATGCCCATATTGTCGGAAACGGTCTTGGCAACAAGATTGTCGTTTTCGTCCGCATAAATGCTCACCTCTACGGGTTTTGGCATAAATACGTGTCTGTCCTTGACATTACTGTCGAGGAATAAAAACATATCGTCGGTAGAACGCACGTCCACGCGCGAGCCGCAGTTTACTGAATAGGTAATGGCGCTCAGCCTCGAAAATTCGGGATTGATGCGGGAAAACGTATCGTACGCTCTGTCGTAATCGACGCTCGGGTCGTTGGTCGTGCACATCATTAAAATGGGGCACTTTATATAGGGCGCGTATGCCTGAGAATCGATACCCGCAATAAATCTGTACCTTTCGTCGTCGAATTGCGGTTCTTTCCCCAGAAATTTCTCATAGCCGCGGTAAGCCCGCCAGCCGCACGCGCTCACGGTTACCGCGCAGGAAAACTTGGCGACTGCGGCAAGCTTCCAGGCGATTTCACCGCCGTCACGAATACCTATAAGCCCTATATTTTCGGTTTCGAATCTTTCAATCAAGAATTTGCGCGCATAAATACCTACCGCAACCCACTCGTACCACGTTGTTTTGTCTGCGCTTACGTCCACGAAATCTTTATACCTGTCGCATTCGAACGCGTTGGCGTACCTTATGTTGTCGGGATACTGAGTATATCTTTCAACGCCGTCGCGCTCGCCGCCGTAGTCCACGCAGAGCGCGTTGTAACCTTTCTTTACAAAGTAAGCAAGCAGGTCCTCGTCGATTTCGTCGAGGCTGTCGCAAAGAATGAGCACGCATTCGCGCACGGGATTGACTTCCCTCGTGGCGAGAACACCGTAAACCGTTACTCTGCCTCTGCCGGTACTTCTGCCCGAAAAATTGATATACTCGAATTTAATTCCGTCGTCAACTCTCTCGCCGAGACTTACAGGCATAACTTCGAGCTTGTCGTTAAAGTTTTTCCACAGGGAAATCGGCGTTAAAATGCTTGCCAAGGTAATCACCTCTGAATACCGCAAAGCGGTATAAAATAATAATATGATTCAAAAATATTTTTTGCCCGACAAGTCGTAAATAAACCGTTGCATTTAGATATCCGAAAAGAATTGCTTTTTTTTATGCCGTCGGTTATAATATTAGACACGTTGGAACGAAAGGCGATATTATTCACCTTAAACAGTATTATATTCCATTTCGAAAGATAAATCAAGCGTTAAGCGGGGAGTTTTGACTATGGCTTTTATTTCGGTAGCCGAGGAACTGACCAAAAGGTCGGCGACAAGCGTCGAAAATAAATTTATAACTAAATATCTTGCCGAGTTAGACTCCGTTGCGGTTAAGGTCTACCTTTACGCGCTCTATCTTTGCCAGAACGGTCAGAGCGAGCACACCCTCGAAGATTTTTCCAAGAAACTCAATCTCGACGAAGAAAAAGTCAAGGAATACTTCGAGTACCTCGACGAAATGGAGCTTATCGCAATCACGTCCAAGATACCTTTCGAGATTAAAATTTTAGACTGCGAGAATTATTACGGCAAGCCGAAAAAGCTTCACCCCGAGAAATACGAGGGGCTATACGAGGAAATTCAGGCTATAATTTCGGGAAGAATGGTTTCTCAGAACGAATTTCGCGAGTACCTTATTTTACTCGAGGACTACAATTTCGAGCGCAACGCCATAGTAATGATTGTAAATTACTGCGTAAATCTTAAGGGCGACAAAATAAACGGCGCATACATAAAGAAGGTTGCCAAAAGCTTTCACGCCGACGGCGATACAACTACCGCGAAAATTGAAAAACGGCTGTCTTCGTACACTGCGAACACCACTACGCTTTTGAAAATTTTTGCCGCGTGCTCGATTAAACGCCAGCCCGAGGTCGAGGACGGCGAAGCTTTAAACAAGTGGCTTGGTTACGGCTTTACCGACGACGCGATTATCTGCGCCGCAAAGGGCTTCAAGGCTAAAACCATGGAAAAACTCGACGCGGTAATCGAAGAGCTCAATAAAAACAGCAAGTTCGACGTCAAGGAAATCGACGACTACCGCAAGGAAAAAACTTCGCTCTACGATACGGCGGTCGCGGTTGCAAAGTCTTTAAGCGTTTATATGCCCGACCCCACCCCTTACGTCGAAAATTACGTCGGAGTTTGGAGCAGCTACGGTTTAAGCTGCGACGCTCTCAAAAAGATTGCCAATTACTGCTTTTTGAGCGGCAGAAATTCGTTTGACGGTATGAACGACTTTGTCGGCAATCTCTACCGCGACGCGTTTATCGACGATAACAGTGTAAATCAGCTTTTACAACAGCTTGCCGAGGACGACAGATTTATCAAGTCGGTTCATTCTGCTTGCGGCTTGACAAGAAAAATTATACCCTACGACAGACAGGCTTTGAGCCGCTGGCGCGACTGGGGCTTTAACGAGGCTATGATTTTGAAAGCCGCCGAGCTTTCCGCGGGTAAAAACAACCCTATGGCGGCGGTCAACTACCTTTTATCCACCTGGAAGAACGGCGGAATTTACATGGTTGAGCAGATTCCCGCGGACGCAAATACGGCTCGTAAACAGGCGAAACGAAGCGTTACCGACGAATGGGCTTCGACCATCGAAAAACTTAATTCCACACACTGATTAGAGGCACGCAATGCAACAACTTCAACGCGAAGATATAGTCAAATATCTCATTAAAATTCAACTTAATTTCGAAAACGCTTACGTGACCTCCAACCAGCTCGAACGAGAGCTTTTGGTGGAGAGCTGGTACGAAGCGTTATGCGAATATCCCAAGGAAATCTGCGACGCGGCGGTCAACAACGCTCTTAAAAGAGCCAAATTTGTCCCCCGCTTAGGAGATATAACGGAGGAAATCGAAAAACTTATCGCGCCCGAAACCAAGTCCGACGAAGAACTTTGGGCGGAACTTTCCGCCGTTTTGGGCAAAGTTTACGATATTTCGCGCTATCTTAAATATCCGCAGTATGTAACTTGGGCAAACGCAAAATTGCAGGAAATTTATTCGAAACTTTCCGACGAACTCAAGCTTTTCGTTGTGAACGTTTCCACCCTTGTCGATATTGCCGAAATGTCGGGTGAGAGTTTGCAATTTGAAAGAGCTCGGTTTTTTAAGCAGATGCCGATTCTTAAAAAACACAACACACAAAAAACGGCGGCTCAACAGTTTTTGGCGCAGTCAAGAACGCAGCAAGCATTACCCAAACCTAAAAAATAAAATTACGGCGGGCTTTTCAGCCCGCCGTTTCTTCTTCCTTTTCCTTTTGCTCCGCATTCTCTTCTTCCGCTATCTTATACGGATTTACGTGCACCGTAACGTGCTTTACGAGCGGAAAGTTCTTTTCCACCCCCTCGTGTACCGTTTCGGCTATGTCGTGCGCGTCTTTTAAAATCAGATTTTCGTCGCACGCAATTTCCAGAACGACGTAAATGCGGTTGCCGAAAAGCCTCGTCATCAAACTGTCGACGTTCCTTACGCCCTCGCAAGTTTCAACAAACCGAGTTATCGCATTTTCTGTTTCCACGTCGCACGCTTTGTCGGTCATTTTGTTGACGGCGTCAATAAATATGTCGATTGCCGCCTTTAAAATCAGAAGACAGATGGCAATTGCCGCAACGCAGTCCAAAACCGGAACGCCGCACATTGCGCCGACTATGCCTATCAAACTGCCGACGGACGAAAGCGCGTCCGACCTATGGTGCCACGCGTCGGCTTTCAGCGCGCCCGAATTGGTCTTTTTTGCCGCTATATACGTGTACCAGAACATACACTCCTTGACGACAATCGAAACGATTGCCGCCGACATAGCGAGATAATCGGGTAATTCCGCAGTCTTATACGAGCCGTCGACAATCTTGGTAATGCCGCTGTACCCGATTCCGCAACCCGTCGCAAACAACAAAACGGCAAGCAGAATAGCCGCAACGCACTCGTACCTTTCGTGCCCGAACGGATGGTTTTTATCGGCCGCCTTCGCCGCAATTTTTATGCCGATTATAACGATAACCGTCGAAAAAACGTCGGAAGCCGAGTGAATCGCGTCGGAAACCATTGCAAGCGAGTGCCCCAAAAAGCCCGCAACGAATTTGAACACAGTCAACAGCAGATTAAATATTATTGTTACCACCGCAGTTCTGACTGCGATTTTTTCTATATTGGTTTCGTACATTTTGTATCCTAAAATTTTGATTTATCGCTTTAAAATGAATTGACAACACACGATAATTAAAATATAATATTCAAGTAAAACAAATTAGTTGAATTTGCTGCTATGGCTCAGCAGGTAGAGCACGTCCTTGGTAAGGACGAGGTCACCGGTTCAAATCCGGTTAGCAGCTCCATTAAGGGAACTACCGTAAACGGCAGTTCCTCTTTTTTTATCTGCTAACCGTATCGTCGAAATAACGTGACGCGATTGATTTTGTCAAAGCAAAATAGCAATCGCTATTCCGTCGCTAACGCTCCTTACAAATCCGGTTAGCAGCTCCATTAAGGGAACTACCGTAAACGGCAGTTCCTCTTTTTTATAAAGAAAACGGGGCGTGAGCCCCGTAAAACTTAATCAACGTTTATTTCTTTCTCGCTATTGCGATGCGGATTTTTTTGGAAGGCTTTTTGTCTTCCTTCGCCTCGGCAATTTCCTCAGGCGTTTCGGCGGGAATGTCCTCCATCTGCACCTCGAGTCCCTCTTTTATTTTCATTCGCACGTATGCAACCGCGCACGGCTTGGGTACCGTCTTATCACAGTTTTTGCAGAAAGGCGCGTATCTGCCGCACAAATCGCCCCTCAGCCTTTTGCTGTTTAAAAATTTATCGTTATCGATTACCTGCTGAATCTGCGCAAGATTTTCCGCCGTAAGCACGTTAGGCATATTCTGCAATAACGTCAAAGGTCCTTTTTCATTCCACATAAGTTTCACCGCCTTATATTATCATTATAGTATAAATTTCTTAAAAATCAAGTACTAATTCAAATTTCCTTGACCGTCAGCGCCTGCAAAACCTCTTCAAACTTCTCTTTTACGAAAGAAATACTGTCGGGCAAAGTGACCGCCGCCGTGCCGGCGGCAACCCCGCAACGCAAGATGTCGGCCAGCTCCGCGCCCTCGGAAAGAGCCTTAGTCGCGGCGGCAACCATTGCGTCGCCCGCACCCGCAGTTGAGTTCATAGCAACGTTGAGCGACGTGCAATACAACCTCTTGTTTCCGTCGCAGATAACCGCGCCGTTCTTGCCGAGCGACAAAAGCACACGCTTCGCCCCCCTTTCCAGAAGATTTTCGCACGCCTTTATCATACTGTCGCGGTCGGTTATTTTTATGCCCGTAGCGCGGTAAAGCTCTTCCATATTGGGTTTTACGAGGTCAAGCCCGCAGTCCAAAAGATTTGCCAGCCTGTAACCGTCGGTATCCACCACCTTTAAAACGTGCGGAGGTATTACCGAAAGCACCTGGTGCATATAATCTTCGGGCAGTCCGTCGGCAATATCCCCCGAAAAAACCACCGCATTACAGTTTGCGGAGAGATTTGCAACGATATCGAGGAGTTGTTTCGCGTTTTCGCCGTCAATCGGCGTAGCGTCGTCAACCACTTCCGTGAGCATCGAGCGGCGGTCGATAAACTTATAGACTTCCTTAACGCGCCCTTTATTCCACACGAATTTGTATGTAACGCCCTCTTTATGCATTTCCTGCTCGAACAGTCTGCCGTTCTCTTCGTACATAAAGCCGCTTGCAACCGCGTGCGCGCCCAGCCGCGAAAGTCCGGTCGCAACGTTCATTGCCTTGCCCGTGAAAAAGGTACGCCTGTTTATAACCTGGTGCATTTTTCCGACTGCCAGTGAATCAACCTCGAAATTGATTTCCAGACAGGGGCTCAAACTCACACATAATATCATTTTGTTTTCCCGCTTATCTTGTTTTAGCTGCTTTCCATAAAAAAACCGCTTTTTGAAAGCGGTTCTATTTTGTTTACATTGAAATCATCTGAAGCGTTTCGTAAAGCTCGTAGTTGAACTTCTTTTTCATGCTTACCGCTTCGATTATATCCATATCGATAATTTCGTTTTTGTGAATACCGACAACGCGGTTGCCGATACCGTCCTTTAAAAGCCTTACAGCCTTGTTGCCGAACTGCGCCGCAAGCATTCTGTCCGCCATCGTGGGCGAGCCGCCGCGCTGGATATGACCTATGGTCGTAGGTCTTACCGAATAGGTCGTAACCGACTGCAACTGCTTTGCAAACTCGTCAGCCGTGCACACGCCCTCCGCAACTACGACAATGTTCGAATGTTTGCCGTTTGCACGCGAACGGTTTATGCGCATAACGATATCGTCCAAATCGAAAACAACTTCGGGCACGACGATTATTTCCGCGCCGCTCGCAATACCCGCAAAGAGCGCGATGTCGCCGCAGCGCCTGCCCATAACTTCAACTACCGAAATTCTTTCGTGCGAGGTCATGGTGTCGCGCAGTTTGTTTATAACGTCGATACACGTATTGACCGCCGTATCGAAACCGAGAGTGTAATCGGTGTATTCGAGGTCGTTATCAATCGTGCCTGGTATACCTATCGTGGGAATACCGAACTCTTCCGAAAGGCACTTTGCGCCCCTGAACGAACCGTCGCCGCCGATTACGACAAGCCCCTCGATATTTCTTGCTTCGAGCGTTTTTACAGCCTTTTTCTGCCCCTCCTTGGTGAGCATTTCAAGACAACGCGCCGTTCTGAGCTTTGTGCCGCCGCGCTGAACGATATCGGATACCGACCTCATTTCCATGGGAATCATATCGTCGTCAATCAGCCCCTGATAGCCGCGCTCGATACCGTACACTTCCATACCGTAATAGAGCGCCGTTCTTACGACAGCCCTTATGCAGGCGTTCATACCGGGAGCATCGCCGCCGCTCGTAAGCAAACCTATTCTTTTCATGCAAGAACCTCCGAAAATATCCGCCGCCGCACGACGGTCAACCCGTCAGCCCCCTTAAATTAATGCGTCGGCTTTAATTATCATCCACTCGATTTTCTATTATAGCAGAAAAAATTTCCAATTACAACCGTTTTTGTAATAATAATTTTTTATTCTACGTATTTGATTTCCTCTTCTAAAAGGAACGAGCAAAGCTCGGCGAGCAGTCCGCGGCAATAGTTGACACCGTGCGACAGCCTGTATTTCTTGCCGCCGTGAACGAGTGCGCAGTCGGTTTGTCCGTCGTAATTTTCAAGCATTGCCACCAATTCGTCAAATTCTTCGTCGGTCATTCTGCTCGCGTTCAGCCACAGAACCGCCTTCTTTTTTACCTTAGCAGTCTCGCCCGACACCTTTTTATCGTAAACAGATACGTCAAATTCAAAAACGTCGTCCAAAATTATGCTCGGCTCGTCGTCCTTTGAAAGGTCGAGTTTTCCGCGTAGCCGCACGATTTTGTCAACCGCAAGCACCGCTTTTATTCTCTCGAAAATCGCAGGGAACGCAACGCACTCAACCGAGCCGTAAATATCTTCGACGGTTATAAACGCCATTGGCGCGCCCGTACTTCTCGTAACCGTGCGGCGCATATTGGAAATAATGCCGCCCATACTCACCTGCATACCGTCGGAAATGCGGTTGTACGTTCTGTTGCCGTCCTCGTCCTCCATATAGTCGGTAAGACACGAACAGTTGAACGTGCAATCGGAAAACGCCGACATATACTTTTCAAACGGGTGACCGCTGACGTAAACGCCGAGCACGAGCTTTTCCTTGGAAAGCTTGTCCATAAGCTCGAACTCGGGTATATTCGGATAGGTCACCTCGAGTTTTTCTTCCTCGATTATATCGCCGAAAAGGCTGATTTGCGCACTGCTCTTTTGCTTGTTAATCGCCGCCGCGCGGGTGTAAAGACCGTCGTAAACCTCGTAGAGCTGCGAGCGGGGAACGCCCATTCTGTCAAACGCGCCCGCAAGTATTAGCCCCTCGATTATGCGCTTATTTACCATGCCCGCACAGCGCATTAAAAAGTCGGGAAAATCGGCGAAAGGTCCGTTTTCCGTCCTCTCCCTTATAACGTCGTCGATTGCCGCCTGACCCGAGCCTTTCAGTGCGGAAAGTCCGAACAGAATGCCGTCGTTTTCCACCGAGAAAACCGTCTTGGACTTGTTTATGTCGGGCGGGAAAACCTTCATACCTTTATCTTTCAGATAAATAATGTATTTTGTTATCTCGTCAATCTTGTTGATACGGTTGTTTAAGAGCGCGCAAATGAACTCTTTACAGTAATACTTTTTCAGCCACGCAGTCTGGTATGCAAGCGTAGCGTAAGCCGCCGCGTGCGACTTGTTGAACGCATACGAAGCAAAGCCTTCCATATCGGCGAAGATTTTTTCGGCAACCTGCGCGGAAATGCCGTTAGCTACACAGCCGTCTATTTTCGAGCCGTTGGTGTCGCTAACGCCGCCGTTAATAAACTTTTCCTTTTGCGCCATCAGGGTCTTTTTGTCCTTTTTGCCCATTGCGCGGCGAACAAGGTCCGCTTCGCCCAGCGAGAAGCCCGCAAGGTTCTGGAAAATCTGCATTACCTGTTCCTGATATACGGGTATGCCGTAGGTGACCTTTAAAATCTTTTCTTCCTGAGGGCAGTCGTATTCGATGGGCGCTTCGCCGTGCTTGCGCTTGCAGAAGTCGTCGATAAAGCGCATAGGACCGGGACGGTATAACGAAACGCCCGCTATTAAATCTTCGAGACAGTCGGGTTTGAGCTGTTTCATAAACCTTTTCATTCCGCCCGCTTCGAGCTGGAACACGCCGTCGGTATCGCCGTCGGAAACAAGCTCGTAAGCTCCCGCGTCCTCGTATCCTATCTTTGTGAAATCGACCTCGAAGCCCGTGTCTTCCTTGATATAGTCCACGCACTTTTTGATATCGGTTAAAGTTACGAGCGCAAGGAAGTCCATTTTCAGCATTCCGAGCGCCTCGATTTCCTTTGCCACGAACTGCGTGGTTATGTCCTCGCCGTTGCGCGAAAGAGGCACGTTGTCGGCAATTTTCTTACGGCAGATAACGACGCCCGCCGCGTGCATACCCGTCTGTCTTGGCATACCCTCGATTTGCAGAGCCATATCGATTACTCTGCGCAACGTCTGGTCCTCCTCGTACATCGAGCAAAACTCGCTGTTGCGCGCAACCTTAAGCTCGTTGAGCTTGCCCTCTAACTGAAGCCTCTTGTCGGGGTCGCTCTCGCCCTGCATTTTCTTTTCGGTTTTTGGAATATTGCGCCCCAAAAGGTCGCTTATCGACGTCTTGCCGTCCATAATTTTGGTCAGTCTGTCCGTTTCCGAATAGGGAACGCGCATAACTCTGCCGACGTCCTTTATGGAGTTTTTCGCCGCCATCGTGCCGAAAGTGACAATCTGGCACACGTTTTCTGGGTGATATTTCTGCCTTACGTACTCTATCGTTTCCTCTCGTCTGTCCGTGCAGAAGTCGATATCGAAGTCGGGCATCGATACACGGTCGGGGTTCAAGAAGCGCTCGAAAAGCAGGTCGTACTGCAACGGTTCTACGTCGGTTATTCCTATGGAATAAGCAACTATGGAACTGACGCCCGAGCCGCGCCCCGGTCCTACGGGAATGCCGTTCTCTTTCGACCAGTTGATAAAGTCCCAGACGATAAGATAATACTCGGCGTAACCCATTCGGCAAATGACGTCGAGCTCGTAGTCCGCCCTGTCCCGCTCTCTTTGAGTTACCGTGCCGTAGCGCTTTACAAGCCCCTCGTCGGTGAGGTGGCGCAAATACTCCTCGGGCGTGGAGCCGTCGGGCGGGTTGTAACCGGGAATGAGCGTCATATCCCTTATCGGGTAGCCCTTCTTGTCGAGATTGAACGCGGGCTCTGTCACTTTGTCGGCGATTACGCGCGTGTTGCTTATAGCCTTGGGAAGGTTCGGAAAGAGCGCCTTCATTTCGTCGGCGGTCTTGAAATAAAATTCCTGCGATTCGAATTTCATACGCTTGGGGTCGTCAAGCGTCTTTTTCGTCTGAATGCAAAGAAGAACGTCCTGCATTTCGGCGTCCTGCTTGGTTATATAGTGAACGTCGTTGGTCGCAACGAGTTCAACGCCGATTTCGTCGGCAAGCTTTACAAGAAGGGGCAAAACGCGCCTTTCTTCGGCAATTCCGTGGTCCTGAATTTCGATATAGAAATCTTCGCCGAAAACTTCCTTTAAGTACAGAGCCATTTCCTTTGCGCCGTCGTAATCGCCTGCAAGCAGTCTGCGCGGAATACCTCCCGCAAGGCACGCCGAAAGACAGATTACCCCCTCGCTGTGCTCCTTTAACACCTTGTAGTCGATTTTCGGTTTATAGTAAAAGCCGTCGACGAACGCCATCGAGTCGAGTTGAACGAGATTTTTATACCCTGCCTTGTTCTTAGCAAGCAGAATAAGGTGCTCGGCGGTGTGCTCCGTCTTGTCGTGCATATCGCGGGTTAAATAAAATTCGCAGCCTATTATGTATTTCAGCCCCGCAACCGCCGCCTTTTCGGCAAAATGCAAAGTGCCGTACATATTGCCGTGGTCGGTCATACATACGGT
>CAYXTN010000038.1:0-12388 GCA_964468085.1 uncultured Clostridia bacterium
CGCCGAATTTTCCGCCCGCGTTGAGGTTGGTCAAAGCGAGCTCTACGCCCGAAATTCCCTCCTCCTCGTTTATACCCGTGGGTATACCTCTGCCGTTGTCTTTGACCGTGCAGTAACCCTCTGCGGAGATGGTAACTTCAATCTTGTCGCAGTAGCCTGCCAAGGCCTCGTCAATCGAGTTATCGATAACCTCGCGCACAAGGCAGTGCAGACCCTTTTCGTCTGTAGGTCCGATATACATGCCGGGATGCTCTCTTACGGGCTCTAAGCCTTTGAGCGCTTTTAAGCTGTTTGCGTCGTAGTCGGAACGAACTTTTTCGGGCATAATTTCACCTCAGAAATTTATTTATTTTATTATACCATATTATTAGAAGTAACGCAAACGTTTGAACAAAATTTATGCTGATTTTATATCGAAAAAACGCATTAAAATGCCATAAAATGAGTAAGATAATTCTATGGATAAATGCAAAAATTCAAGCGGTAATTTTATGTGGACGGAAGGCGAAATTTACGAGTGCGAAACTTGCGGAAATCACGTGTGCAAGGAGTGCGCTCTACGCTGGAAATACGTGTGTCCCAACTGCTTCGGCAGACTTTGGAGAATAAGTTAAGCTCTCGGTTTTGCTGTCTGGCGACGACAGCAAAACGCTACGACTTTTAGGGCGTTGCCCTCTTTTTGCAATTTTAAATGTAGCACTCATATTATTAGAAATTGCAAAAATTCACCTACCCAGGCGAAAGTATTCGCAAATTGGGTCGCGCTGCGCAAAAACGCGGTTTTGCTTGCTACGTTTATTATAAAAAATAAATATTGACTTTGAAATGAAAAAGTGCTACACTTTTAAGTGCGACATCAATTGAATAAATCAAGTCAACAAGTGTTATACACCTCGGTAGAAGTGTATCTTCTTTTGCATTACAAATTCACTTGTTGGTTTATTCGTAATAAAAAATTGGTGTCGCAACCTACGAGAAGAGTACATTTTCTATATGTCGCTTTCTTGATAGGAAGCGGCATTATTTTTTTATGGAAAATTATTTAAAGGAGATATACATATGAAGAAAAAACTGATTGCACTAACGGTTGCTACCGCCATTATAGCCGCAACGATTTCGGTTGCGGGGTGTGCAAAAGACGGCGTTCACCACGCCATGACCGAAGCCGAATGGCAAGCCGCTTGGCAGGCATCTTACGATATAAGTAATTACTCAGTGATAACCGAAGGACAGGCAAGCAAACCCGTAAAAGTTAATAAATCGGATTTCGAAGCAGGTAATTACGAATTACCTGAAATGACCGCAAGCAAACCTTTAACAGCTAAGTTCGATTTTGAATTGTATCAAGCATCTGAAGATATAATTGTCGGAACATCTTCACCAGACGGAAACACGACAAATGTGTGTACACAGTTATCATTTGTCGAAGAAAATATTTTTTATTCATTTAACAATCTCGACGGTGAATGGAAAAACAGAGTTACCCAAGCTTATGATTCGGCAGACGAAGCTAAGGAATATTTTAATTCATATTACATGGTCTTTGACATAATATTCAGTACGCTTGCCGAAAGCGTCGGTATAGATTTGATAAACTCCTATAATTCTTTTACATACGACGACAAAAACGATTCTTATACGGGAACGTTAACCTCCTCTTACGGAGAAGGCAACAACATAATAATGATTGCTACCGTTAAGTTTAATAACGGTTTATTGAGCAAGTTTACGCACGATTCGATATATTACCACGATATAGGCAACGATGAGTATTCGGTGTCACGCATTAATTATTCACTTTCCATATATGATATAGGCACAACCGTTCCAATAACCGCCGAAGAAATGAAAATGCTGAAAGACTTAATTAAAGAATGAAAATGAAAGCGCGCCGCGCGGCATATTTGCCGCGCGGCGCTTTAAGTTTATTCTTCTTTATTTTCCTCTTGACGTTCTTCCTCGGGTTGCTCCGTCGGTTGTTCGGCGGGCTTTTCTTCCTCGTCGGGATTGATTTTTACTTGCGCCGCGTTCACGAGGTCGGCAACCGTAACTTCCGCTTCCGCTATCTCTTCGTCGTTGTACTCCTCGCGCTGTTCGCCCTGAGTATACGCGCTCGGCAGATAACGTATTATCTCTTTGTATCTAAGAAAATACTTATACGCCTCGCTGTCGTTGCCCTTGGCTTCGTAATACTCGCACCGAAGCTGTGTGAGCATTATAAAGTTAATATCGTCTTCCTGTATCTGCGGCACGTCCAAAAGCATACTTTCGGGAACTTCCCGCAACAGCAGTCCGCCGTTGACCATTCCCTGCACCTTTAAAATTGCAAACATTACCTTGGTCGAGTCGTTATTTCTAATCGCCTCGATTACGGCAAGTCCGTCCGTTTTGCCCGCCGCGTACTCGAAGGGCGCAACGTTGATTACGAACGAATAGAAAGCGTAAGGAAGCCCGAGTGCGAAGAATGCGGGCACCGACGGCACGGTGAGCGCGATTATGCCGAGAACGATTATCAAAAGGTCGAAAAACAGTCCCGCCGCCGCAGTTAGAATAAATCTTAACCGCATTGCCTTGACGCCCTTGGGGTACATTTCCACCGACGAGCTTTTGAAAATGCGGATTTTGGGCACTTTTACGCCCATCGAGAGTATTGCGCCCATTAAGAAGTGCGCGCCCTCGTGCACGAGCTCGTCCAAAAACGCGCCGAGCACGATTAAAATTATATAGATGGGTATGAGCGCGTACAACTGCGCGTCGGCAATCGTTACCTGCGTACAGAACACGAATCCGCCCCACACCGCAATCGCTACGGCAAGTACTGCCGCCACTACCGTTATTACGGTAGGTAAACTGCTTTTCTTCATTTCTTTCCCCTTATTATCTTACGGTTTATTTGGTTATCAAGTCGATATATTCGTCGTACGTCACGTTTTTATCGAAACGCTTTGTGCCGTTGATTTCTATTATGCGGTTTGCAACCGTGTTCATAAGCTCCTGGTCGTGCGAGGTGAACAGCATACAGCCCTTGAAATTCTTCATTCCGTTGTTGAGCGCCGTTATGCTCTCCAAATCGAGGTGGTTGGTGGGCTCGTCCAGAATAAGGAAGTTGCCGCCCTCGAGCATCATTTTCGCGAGCATACAGCGCACCTTTTCGCCGCCCGAAAGCACCTTTGCCTGCTTTAACGCCTCCTCGCCCGAGAACAACATTCTGCCCAGCCAGCCGCGCAGGTACTCCTCGTAGTGGTCGGTCGAGAACTGCGACAGCCACTGCACGAGCGTTAAATCGCAACCTTGGAAATACTCGTTGTTGTTTTCGGGGAAGTAGCTCGCCGAAATGGTCTTGCCCCAACGCACCGTGCCGCTGTCGGGCTGTGCCTTGCCCGTTAAAATGTCGTACAGCATCGATATGGTCGTAGACTTGTCGCTGACTATGCCTATTTTGTCGTCGCGCTGAACGGTGAACGAAATATTTTCGAAATATCCCTTTTTCGTCAAGCCCTCGACCATCAAAATGTCGTTGCCGATTTCCTTTTCGTACTTGAAATCGATATACGGATATTTGCGGAGCGACGGTTTGAAGTCGGATATGGTCAGCTTTTCGAGCTCTTTCTTTCTCGACGTAGCCTGCCTCGACTTGGAAGCGTTCGCGGCGAACCTTGCTATGAACTCCTGCAATTCCTTTGCTCGCTGTTCGTTCTTCTTGTTGATATCCTTCTGCTGTCTTGCCAAAAGCTGACTCGTTTCGTACCAGAAGTCGTAGTTGCCCAGCATCATATTGATTTTGCCGTAGTCGACGTCGCAGATATGCGTGCACACCTTGTTTAAAAAGTGACGGTTATGCGACACGATTATTACCGTGTTTTCGAAGTCCAACAGATAGTCCTCGAGCCAGCGCACCGTCTTTATGTCGAGGTTGTTTGTAGGCTCGTCCAATAAAAGTATGTCGGGGTTGCCGAAGAGCGCCTGCGCAAGAAGAATTTTGACCTTGCGCTTTGCGTCGACGTCCGCCATTAAGACATCGTAGAACTCCTCGCCGATATCGAGCGCGTTCAAAAGGGTCTGCGCCTCGTACTCGGCGTTCCAGCCGTCGAGCTCGGCAAACTCCGTTTCGAGCTCGCTTGCGCGCACGCCGTCCGCCTCCGAGAAGTCCTCCTTGGCATACAGCGCGTCCTTTTCGTCCATTATCTCGACCAAACGCTTATGCCCGAGCATTACCGCGCGCAACACTGTAACGTGGTCGAACGCGCTCTGGTTCTGCATGAGCACGGACATACGCTCGGTTTTGTCCATTACGACTTCGCCCTTGTTTGGCTCGATTTCGCCGCTCAAAACCTTTAAAAAGGTCGACTTGCCCGCGCCGTTCGCGCCTATTATGCCGTAGCAGTTGCCGCCCGTAAACTTTAAGTTTACGTCCTCGAAAAGTTTTTTACTGCCGTACTGCAAAGATACGTTGTTGACTTGTAACATGATTTCTCCCGTTTATTTATTGTGCAAATTGGCTGTTATAGAGGTTTTTATAGAATCCGCCCGCGTTCATAAGCTCGTCGTGCGTGCCCTGCTCTATAATGTTGCCCTTGTTCATAACCAAAATAAGGTCGGCTTCCTTGATTGTCGAAAGTCTGTGCGCGACGATAAAGCTCGTGCGACCCTTCATAAGCTTTGCGAACGCGTTCTGAATTTTCAGTTCCGTGCGCGTATCGATTGAGCTCGTCGCCTCGTCTAAAATGAGCATTGGCGGCAGACAGAGCATTATCCTCGTTATGCAAAGTAGCTGTTTCTGACCCTGTGAGAGGTTGCCGCCGTCCTCGCCGATTACGGTATTATAGCCGTCCTTGAGCTGCATTATAAAGCCGTGGACGTGGGTTGCCTTTGCCGCCGCAATTACTTCCTCGTCGGTGGCGTCGGGCTTGCCTATCGTGATATTGTCGCGCACCGTGCCGCTTTTCAGCCAGGTATCCTGCAACACCATACCGTAGCTCTTTCTCAGCGATTTGCGCGTGACGTGCCTTATCTTGTTGCCGTCGACGGTTATCGTGCCGCCCTGAACGTCGTAAAAGCGCATTAAAAGGTTGATAAGCGTCGTTTTGCCGCAACCCGTAGGTCCGACAATTGCTATCCTCTGCCCCGCCTTTGCGCGGATATTGAGGTTCTCTATGAGCGGCTTATCCTCTTCGTAGGAAAAGTAAACGTTTTTGAACTCCACGTCGCCCTTGACGTCTTCGAGCGTTGCCGCACCGTCCGCGTCGGGAAGCTGGGCGGGCTCGTCGATAAGCTCGTAAATTCTGCCCGCGCACGCGAGAGCGTTCTGGAACTCGGTCACAACTCCCGAAATTTCGTTGAACGGCTTGGTGTACTGGTTGGAATAGCTTAAAAGCGTCGTCAGCTTGCCCACGCCGAAGCTTACCGGCAGTACCGACGGATATATGAGCGTGAGCGCGCCCGCAAGCGCGACCGCCGCGTACACGAGCGAGTTTATAAAGCGCGTAGAAGGGTTCGTCAGCGATGAAAAGAATATCGAGGACAGCGAGGCTTTGGTGAGCTCTCCGTTAATCTCGTCGAACTTTTCCTGATTTTCGTCCTCTCTGCCGAACGCCTGCACAACCTTTAAATTACCGACCATTTCGTCGATAAGCGCGGTCTGCTCGCCCCTTATCTTCGAGGTCTTTTTGAACATTGCATAGGTGCGGCTTGCAATGAACTTTGCGATAAGCAGTGAAACGGGGGTTATTACGAACACCGCGAGCGCGATTATCCAGTTGAAAACAAACATTATTACAAGCGTTACGACAATCGTAATTACGCCCGTAAAGAGCTGTGTGAAGCCCATCAAAAGTCCGTCGGCGAACTGGTCTACGTCGGCTATACACCTCGATACCACGTCGCCGTACGAACGGCTGTCGATATATTTTAAGGGCAGATTCTGAATATGTTCGAACGCTTCCGCCCTTATGTCGCGGATAACTCCGTAAACTATGCGGTTGTTGACCACGCTCATCAGCCACTGCACGACCGCCGTCGCCGCCACTATCGCGCCTATTGCGATAAAGTAATACGTGAGTTTGTCGAACTCGACTTTGCCCGCCTCGATAATATTGTCGATTGCGTTGCCGAACAGCACGGGAACAACGAGGTTGCCCGCCACTGTCAGCATAGCCAGAAACAGCGAAAGCACGATTGCGGGCGCGTATTTTTTAAGCTGTTTCATAACGCGCTTTATCGTTTTGGTCTGGGGTTTGGACTTGCTCATACAGCCGCCTCCCCGTCGCCGCCCGAATACTGCGACATATGAATTTCCTTGTACACCTCGCAGGTGTTCAAAAGCTCGTCGTGAGTGCCGCAGCCGACCAACTCGCCGCCGTCGAGCACTAAAATTTTATCGGCAAAGCGCACCGAGCTCGTGCGCTGAGAAACTATAAACACCGTGGGCTTATAGTCGAGCGAGCGCAGGTTCTTTCTCAGCTTTGCGTCGGTTGCGTAGTCGAGCGCGGACGCGCTGTCGTCCAAAATCAGAATTTTCGGTTTTCGCACAAGCGCGCGGGCGATAGTCAGCCTCTGCCGCTGTCCGCCCGAAAAGTTTTTGCCGCCCTGCTCTACTTGCTCGTCAAGTCCGTCGGGCTTGTTTTTAATTACTTCCGCCGCGCAGGCAACTTCCGCCGCCTGGAAAATTTCCTCGTCCGTAGCGTTCTCGTCGCCCCACTTTATATTTTCGCGTATCGTGCCTTTAAAGAGCACGGCGTGCTGAGGCACTACTCCGCAACTCTCTCTCAAAGCTTCGTCGCCGACGGCGTTCACGTTCACCCCGTCAATGGTGATTTCGCCCTCGGACGCGTCGTAAAAGTGCGGTATTAAATTGACGAGCGTACTCTTGCCCGAGCCAGTGCCGCCGATTATGCCCACCGTTTCGCCCGCATTGACCGAAAAGGTAATTCCGCTTAAAGCATTCGAGCCGCCGCCCGCATAGCGCATACTCACGTTATCGAACGTGATAAAGGGCGCGCCATCTTTCCTTTCGGCAATTTCGCCGTGTTTGAGCGAGGGCTGCATTTTGAGTATTTCGTTTACTCTGTCCGCGCTCGCAAAGCACTTTGTTACGGTGATTATGAGGTTGGCAAGTTTTATCAGCTCGACCAGAATCTGCGACATATAGTTGTACAGCGCGATAACCTGCCCTTGCGTAAGCGCGCCGTCGTACACCTTGCCCGCACCGAAATATATGAGTAATATTATGCCGACGTTTATGACCGCGTAAGTTAAAGGATTCATAAGCGCGGATATGCCGCCGACGAATTTCTGCGATTTGGAAAGCGCGGTGTTGCGCCTTTCGAACTCGGCGATTTCCTCGTCCTCTTTGCAAAAGGCGCGCACTACTCTCGAGCCGACGAGCGTTTCGCGCGTTGCCGCGGTCACCTTATCGAGCTTGCCCTGCGACTTTCTGTACATGGGAATGGTTATCGCCATTATGCCGAACACGACGGCAAACAGCACGGTTATCGTCACCGCGAACACCCAGCCCGCCGTAACGCTTATTACGAACGCCATAATGAGCGCGCCGAACACGATAAACGGCGAACGCATAAACAGGCGCAGAACCATATTCACGCCCGTCTGCACCTGATTTACGTCGCTGGTCATTCGGGTAATGAGCGCGGACGTACCGAGGTTGTCTATCTCGCAGAAAGAAAGCGACTGCGCTTTTTTGAACATATCGCTTCTCAGTTCCTTTGAAAAGCCGACCGCCGCCTTCGCCGCAAAGTACTGCGCGCACGCTGCGGCAATAAGTCCGACCACGCCGAGCGCGACTAAAATCAGGCACGCGTAAACGACGTAGCGCGAGCCGTCAGCAGACGAAACTCCGCCCGCGTTCACCTCGTTGATTTTATCGACGATAGCCGCGACGATGATGGGAATAAACAACTCGAAACTCGCCTCTAACATTTTGAAAAGAGGCGCTAAGATACTCTGTAATTTATAGTGCTTTAAATACACGAGTAAATCTTTCATTTCTGTAAAATTATACCAAACTTTTATACAAAAATCAATCGTTGAAAAGGCAAAAAAAGGATATTATCCTTTTTAGCTTGCATTTATCGGTGAGATTTGATAGTATTTGGGTATGTGCTATAAGATTTACCTCAAAAAGAACGAAGAAAAGCGCATTGTTGCGGGGCACAGCTGGGTGTACGCCAACGAGGTTGCGCGCATAGACGGCAAGGACAAGAACGGTTCGCTTGCCTCCGTTTACGCTCACGACGGTCGGTTTATCGGCAAGGGCTACATTAACCACGCTTCCAAAATTTTAGTGCGCATTTTTATCCGAGGCGACGGCGTTGACGACAAGGACTTCTACCTCTCGGCGCTTTCCTCCGCGAACGCGTACAGACGGCGTTTGGGCTATGACAACTGCTACCGTATGGTATTTGCGGAAGCCGACAATCTGCCCGCACTGATTATTGACAAGTACGGCGATTATCTCGTTATTCAGTGTCTGTCCCTCGGCATAGATTTGCGCAAAAAGCTTATCTGCGAATGCTTGGTCGAGCTGTTCCACCCCAAGGGCATTTACGAGCGCAGCGACGTTGCGGTGCGCAAAAAAGAGGGCCTGGCGGAAATCAAGGGGCTTTTGTACGGCGAAGTGCCTGACTACTGCGAGATTGTCGAGAACGGACTTAAAATGCTCGTTGACGTCAAAAACGGTCAGAAAACGGGGTACTTTTTGGACCAGAAGGAAAACAGGTTCGCGGTGCGCAAATACTGTGCGGGTGCGGACGAAGTTTTGGACTGTTTCTGCAACAGCGGCGGGTTCTCTTTAAACGCTTCCACCGTGGCGAAAAAAGTCGTTGCCTGCGACATATCCCCGCTCGCATTGAAAAACGTTGAGGACAACGCAAAGCTCAACGGCATTGAAAATATCACGACTTTACAGGGCGACGTCTTCGAAGTTTTACGCACTTTCAGGCGCGAAAAAAGGCAGTTCGATACGGTCATATTAGACCCTCCCGCCTTCTGCAAGACGGCGGACGAAGTCAGAGACGCTTACCGCGGTTACAAGGACATAAATCTCACCGCAATGAAGCTCGTCAAAAGCGGCGGATTTTTAATAACGTGTTCGTGCTCGCACTATATGACGATGCCGTTGTTCGAGAAAATGCTAATCGAGGCGGCGCGTGAAAGCGGCAGGCGGGTGCGCAGTGTGGAAGTCAAAACGCAAGCTCCCGACCACCCCTCGCTACTCTGTGCCGAAGAAACGCAGTACCTCAAATTTTTCGTTTTACAGGTTGAATAAATTATGAAAAACCAAAAATCCATAGTAATAAAACCTATGACGGAACAATGGATTATGTGGATAATTACAGCTATATTAGCCTTTGTTTTAGTCGTTATAATAGGAATTATATTTTCTGTTGCCGTTTCCGAAACAATACCGTGGAAATATATTGGGATAGTTTTCGCAATTTATGCGGCGGTGGTACTGATTTTTGCGATAACTTGCAGACTTTTATATCGCGGAAAGCTTATCGTAACAGAATCAGAGATTATAAAACTACACGGCAAAAAAGTACAGTTCCGAATATATAAAGATAATTTAATTTCAATCGGTGTCAGAAGAACTAACGTCTTTATCAAACTTTTAATAATTATAAGTGCGTGGATTGGCGATTTATGTACCGATATGGTATCTTTCAGATTTAACGAAGCCGAATTATTTGAACCGCGTAAATTCGGAAAAACTTTAACAATGAAATCATTAACCGACGAGGAAAGTGAACACGGCATTAAAGAGTTCGTCGAATGCCTATCTTACAGACAAGCAAAGAAAATCAGTGAAATGCTTAATGTTCCTCTTCAAAATGTTATATTTTAATTTTACAAGTATAAAAGCGGCGCGGGTCGATTGCCCGCGCCGCTTTATTATTTAAAATGCCCAGTTGCCGTCTTTGAAAATCTGTACTCTTTTGCCGTCTAAGGTTACGCCGACAATAGACATATCCTTGCTGCCTATCATAAAGTCGACGTGTATCATCGAGTTGTTTACGCCCAGTTCTTTGCACTGCTCGTTGGTGTACTGCTCGTAGTTTTCGAGGCAGTTGTTAAAGCCTCTGCCGAGCGCCAAGTGACAGCTTGCGTTCTCGTCGAAAAGCGTGTTGTAAAATAGTATTCCCGTATTGTTTATCGGGCTGTCGTACGCAATCAACGCAACCTCGCCGAGGTACGCCGCGCCCTCGTCCATTGCTATCATTTTTTCAAGCAAATCCTGATTTTTCTCCGCACCGACCTTTACCGCCTTGCCGCCTTTAAATTCCACCCAGAAATTTTCGATAAGCTTGCCCTGATAGGAAAGCGGCTTTGTCGCAACGACCTTGCCCTCGGCTCTGCCGCGAACGGGCGTTGTGAACACCTCTTCGGTGGGGATATTGGGATTGAAATAGACGTTCTTGCCGAGCGTCGTTTCGCCGCCGCCGCAGAAAATACCCTTTTGGTTCAAGCCGACGGTAAAGTCTGTGCCGTTCGCCGACTTGTATTCGAGCTTATCGAACTTGTACTTATTCAAAAACGCGCACTTTTCCGCCAGCGTTTTGTTGTGTTTATCCCACTCCGCCACGGGGTTTTCGGTCACGCGCGAGGTGTACAAAATCGCCTCCCACAGCTTTTCGACAGCCTCGTCTACGGGCAAATCGGGGAACACCTTGTGCGCCCACTCTTTACCGGGCACGGCGGCAATGCACCACTGATACTTGTTTTCGAGCGCGTCGCGGTAGGGCTTGATTACGGGATATCTCGCCATATTCGCCTTGGAAATCTTTTCGTTGTCCGTGCCGCTTAAGCCGTCGGGGTCGTCCGAATCGAGCCAGATAAGACAGGAAAGATTGTCCACCTTGGACTGCCACTCCGCCTTTTCGATATCGGTTACCTGCGACAGCGTTTCGAGCGTGCGGTAATTGTAGTTGAGCTTTGCAATCGGCATATAGCTCCACTTGACGGTAACTGTTTCCGCGCCGAGCTTGTAGCACTCCTCGACGACCATTGCAACAAACTCGGGCTGGTCGAGTCCGCACTGAATAATAACCTTCTGCCCCTTCCGAACGTTTATGCCGCTGCCCGCAATGAGCTGCGCGTATTTTAAAAGTTTCGCTTTATCCATATTATTCGTGAGCCTCCTTTACTATCTGGTAAGCAACCGCTATAAGCTCCTCTTCCGTGGCGTTGGGGTTCTGACCGATATACCACGTCATATCGTCGACCTGCTCGTCGTTTTCGAGCACCATCATAATAGTTGCCATAGCCTGCTTACTCACCCTTTTTGCGTACAATGCAAAGCCGAGCGCCTTTTGCTTCTGAGAAAGTTCGTATTTTTTTTCGCTCATTAATTTATACCCCGCGGTTATCTTTTATATAATAGCATTTTACCACTTTTTACCTGCCGCGTAAAGGAAAACGATAACTTATACGACAAAATTTGTTGAGCATTATTTTTTAATTTGCGCGTATTTATTTGACGGACGGCATATTTTGATTATATAATACAAGGCGACGACGAGGCGTAGCGCAGTTGGTAGCGCGTATGGTTCGGGACCATAAGGTCGTGGGTTCGAATCCCGTCGCCTCGACCATAAAATGAAGCCGCGGGCAGTAAGCCCGCGGCTTGTTCTTTAATTAAGTTGCCAAAAATCCTGCAGCACGAAGTGACGCAAGCAGTTGGTTTAAAGTAGTCCCGACTTCTTCCGGCGTCGGCGTACTTTCCACGTCCGCAACTGCTGCCGCGGGAGTGATTACTCCCTCGGGACCCGTTGCACCCGTGGCACCTGTCGCACCGGTAGCTCCCGTGGGTCCTGTCGGACCCGTCGGTCCGGTTGCACCTGTTGCTCCCGTTGCTCCCGCTTCGCCGTCTTCACCCGTAGGGCCGGTAGGACCTACTTCACCGGTAGGGCCTGTAGGTCCCGTCGGACCGGTTGCTCCCGTTGCGCCCCTTGCACCCCTAGTGCCTGTCGCGCCCGTAGGACCTGTCGGACCCGTAGCACCGGTTGCTCCCGTTGCGCCCGTTGCGCCCGTAGCCTCGTACCTTATGACTTCGATATTGTGACCGTTACAGCCGTTGTTGCCACCGCAACCGCCGCAGCCGCAGTTGTTGCAGGAAAAGTAAACGTTTAAGAGTTTAATAAACATATTATTCGTATTTACCTCTCGGTTAATTTTGTCTGAAAATATTTTTTGTTATGCAAGTAACTTGCATTGTTCGGTTTTGCCTTGCCCGCCATTTCGTTATACTGTTCGGCGAGCGAATATTCGCCCAGCTTATCGTACAGCACGCACAGCCTTATTGCGGGTATAAACACGAGAAAATCGACGTTGACAAAGCCGCCGTTTTCCGCCCTCTCTTTTGAGCTTAAAG
>CAYXTN010000039.1:0-11197 GCA_964468085.1 uncultured Clostridia bacterium
AAGTCCAAAATTATGTCAACCATAGATTTTACAAAAAAGTAGACATTTTTGGAAAATTTTTAAAATTTTTTAATTTTTCGCCCCTTATTTTCTTACTTTTTGCACCTTATCGGCAAAAATGTGCCAAAATTACCAAAAAATACTTTAAAAAAAAGGCTTGTCGAAACTTGACAAGTCTTTAAAAATTTTTTTATTTTTCTTAAAATTCAGGGCTTATTTCCCAAACGGTCGGGAAATAAGCCCTTTTTTTTCTTTATTCAATCAGTCCATCATTATCTCTTCGTAGGAAAGGTTAATCATATCAACCGCAACCTTCAAAGAGGGCAAATCGAGCACCTGCACAACCGTGGGCTTAATCTTTATCGCAGACTTTCCGCGCTTGTTCGTATTGCTAAGCCTCAACTGTTTCAAAGCCTCGTTCTCGAGCATAAACTCCGCCACGGTCACGCCGCGCTTTATAAGAAGCTTTATAAGATTCCTCTTGCCTATCTTAACCGTTACGAAATTCTTTGAAATCGAAAGTTCCGTATCGGGCTTGGTTAAAGCCTCTTCCCTCAGCTCGTCGAAATAGCTCTGCTGTTCGGGCGAAAGCTCCTCGTAAAGCTCGGTTATGGTCTTGCTGTCGTTGAATATTATTCCGTCCTGCACGACTACGAACTCGTTCTCGCCCTCGGGCAACTCCTCCTCTTCCGCTACCGCCGCCTCGGCTATTACCTGAGGTTCGGGCTCGGGTGCGGGTGCGGGTTCAGGTGCTTTCTGCTGTTCGACTATCATAACCTTTTCGATTATGCGCTCTCTTATAACTTCCTTTTCCTGTACCTTTTCGGGTTCGGGCTCTTCCGCGATTTCCGTCTTTTCTACGACTGCGGGCTTGGGCTGAAGTCTGGGTTTGTTCTTGGCTTCCTCTTCGGCTTTCTTTGCCGCGGCCACGGCTGCAGCTTCCGCTGCCGCCGTTTCCGCTTCCGCTTTCACGTATGCCTCTAACTCTGCCTGCGCTCTCTCCGCTTCGGCTTCCGCCGCTTCTTGCGCCGCTCGCTCTTCCTCGATTACCGCCCACGCTTCCGCCGAAGCAGCTTTCGCTTCGGCTTTCGCCAACCTCGTCTCGTTATACTTTGCCATCCACGCGAACAGTAATCCCGTAAGCATCAACGCCAACAACGCCGCGCATATCAGTATTACCAATACCTCAATGCTGATACCTACTATGTATCCCGTATTCGCCATTATTGCCGTTATCATTGCTGAGCTCCTTTTTTCTTCTTCTTGACGAAGACTATGATGCAAGCCGTTATCATTCCCGCCGCCACTACGCCGAGCACGATTACCGCTATAAGCAAACCTACCGAAGCCTTAGGCTGTGCGCTCGTTATGATGAACGTTCCGAACTCGCTCGTCTTGAACTCGATATAGCCGTCCACAACTTTTGCGCTCTTTTCGACCGTGTTGCCGTTCGCATCCTTGAAGAAGACTTTCAAATCGCTTCTGCCGCTGAGCTCTTCCGCAAGTTTTACTCTTACGGTATACTCACCCTCGCCGCTTACTACCGTGCCGCCCGGTTTTTTGAGTACTACTTCATAGCCGTCGTGCACGTCCTGCTTGCTTATGGATACCTGGCTTACCGCGTCGGCTTCCATTCGGGTGATTTCAAGTTCCCACTTGTCGCCTATGCCGTTGCCGCCCTTGATACTGCCTTCGCCGCCCTCGAGCTCGATACCCGTACCTCTCACTTCGAAATCCTTGCCGAGAGTCGTAAGTCCTGCGTAGTCGTCGGTTTCGTTAATCTTTGCCCTTACGAAATACTTACCTACCGTCGTAGGCTTGGTGGTCGAGTAACCACTACCTTCCGACGTGCTGTACTCCCAAACCGCGTCTTTTGCACCGAAGTCCGCCGTTACCTTGAACACGCTGAAGTCGATTGCGCCGTTATCGCCGATAAGTACGAAGTCGGGACCCGTAACGCCCGCTTTGCTCGGGTCGTTCTGCGCCTGAGTTACTATAAATTCGTAACTTTCGGTTCTCGCGGTGTAGGGTTCTTCGCCGTTTGCGCGGGCTACCGTTACGGTTACCGTTATTATGTACTTGCCGCTGTGGCGTACCGTCCACTCTTTATCGTATTTTACGTGCTCGGTCGTACCCAGCTTGTCGTCAAAGATGGTGTATATCCTGCTTATGCTGTTTTCGGGTACGGGGTCGTCGTCGTTCGTGCTGTCCGTAACCTTACCTACCGTGGGCTTGGGTACGGGAATGTCCTCGCCCGTGTACGGAGTACTCTCGACTTCGGGTAACTCGATTTCAACCTTGTACGGGTTGGTCGTGATTTCCACCTCGAAGTTTTCGGGGTCGTGCTCGTTGTACTTGGGATTGGTTACCTTGAAAGTATAGATTATCGTATACTTGCCTTCCGCCATAAGGTATGACAGACGGTTTTCTTTGTTGTATACCGCTACGCTTACCTCTACTCCGTCGATTCCTCTCTGTCCGACCGTCGTATCCTTGCCGTTGACTTTAATGACTAAGCTCAGTTCGGGTACGGGAATTTCGTTGCCCGTATAGTTGAGCACTTTCTTGCCCGTGGGCAATACGACTCTGAAGTCCTCTTTGGGTGAAACGGAGAACTCTAACGATAAGGTTATCGAATAGTACGTGAACTTAACCGTAAAGCTCGTTATATCCGAGGTGAGCACGCCGCCCGTGTAGTTCGACTCGACCGTTCCGACCGTAGCTTCTACGGGAGGAGTATCGTTGCCGAACAGTACCTTGAACACGATATCGCCGAAATCGGGAGTCTCGCCGACGTAGTAAGTCTTTCTGTACTCGTCGGGGTTAGCCACTTCCATACCCGTAGGACTCTTGCTGATAACGGGGATAGTGAGCGTTCCGCTACTGGTGCCCGACCTTGCGATAAGCACTATCTGTCCGTTTCCGAGGTCGTACTGCTGGATTTTGTATCCTTCAATACTGCCGTTATAATCTTTCAGGCGGAAGATAGGGTCGTCAACAAGGGTACGCGCGCCGTACCATACGCCGTTTTCCTGATAAGTGCTGTTATACAACTGGTAAACGTCGATTCCGTGCGTATCCAGAGTCTGGTCCAAAAGATAGAACTTTATCGCGCCTTTGCCGAACTCTACGCTGAGCGCGCCGTCGCCCGTTATAGGCGTGGGCTCGTTTACCGTAATGGTTAACGAACCGATTAACTCGTTGTAGTTCTTGTTTCTGGGAACGTACGAATAATTTACGGTGAACTGACCCTCTGTCTTTAAATCTTCGGCATAGTCTTTTCCGCTAATCGTTTCGTACGCGTCGTCCACGGGATTGATAAACTTGAAGTCACCCGTTATTGCGGTGTTTTCGCCGAAGTCGGCGCGCATAGCGCTCAGTCTGAGCTCGCTGTTGCCGACAAAGCTTACGTTTCTGCCGTAGTTATGCTCGTTGTAGTAAACGTCGGCATTGATTGTCGCTCTCTTTATGGTGAACTGATATTCCTTGGCGTTTTCCGCGCCGTTGAGCGTGTAGTTGTTGCGAGCCGTCACGTCGCCGCCGAGCGTTACGCTGATATAGTACACGCCCGCGGGTATGATGCTGCCCGACGAAAGAATACTGTTCTTGCTTGCGTCATAGTAGCTGAAGCCGAACGTTACCAGTCCCTCGTCCACCGCTTCGAGCCCGCTCGACGTTATGGTCGGCACGTGGCTGAACATATCGTATTCGAACTCGTCGGTGCTCCATACGAACGATAATACCTTAGGGATAATTCTGAACGAATAGGTATCGTCGATTCTGTAATCACCGCTTCTGCCTACTTCCATAACGTAGCCGCTGCTTACGTTCATAACGTCCGCACCCGACTGGTTATGCGCTTCGAAAGTCATATCGCCGGAAACCGCCTGTATACGGTAAACCTTGCCCGCATAGGGAAGCTGCTTGCTTTCGGGCACGTCGGTCCAGTTGGTGCCGTCGAGGCTGTACTGCCAGGTAACGCCCGAGAGCACTTCGTACATATCTACCGAAACTTCGCCGAACGTGTAGTAGTCGGCAGCTACGCTAAGCACGTTTTTGCCGAGAACGAGCCCGCCCGCAGCCACGGTAGCTTCGGTGCTTCCCGTAACGTTGGCAACGCCCTTGTCGTCCGTGCAGGCGTACTCGATTTTGAAGGCGTAGTTTTTGCCCGTCAGCAGTTCGAGCCCGCCATCGGGAACGGTGGTATACGCGCCGCCGTCCGAGTACTTCAACGTGAACTGCGTAATTTCCTGCTTGACGACAACCGCGTACGCCTCTTCGCTTACCGAGCCGTAAACGCTGACCTTAACGTCGAAACTGCCAACGTGCCAGAAAGTCGTCTGGTTGTTTTCGAGAATAATCTGCGCAAGAGCAATGCTGTCGCCCGTGAGGTTTCTCGTACTTCTCTCGCCCGTTTCCTTGTCAAGGTAAACGACGTCAATCTGCTTTATCCACGAGTAGTTGAAGCCTTCGCCCAGCTTAACCGCTTTTCCGCCGGCAACGAACGCGTCGGCGAAGGTTACGTTTATGCTCTCGACGTCAACGTTTCTTATTACGTACGTTATCGTGCTTTCGCTTGCGAGAACGTCGTCGAAGTTATTGCTGTACAGAGCGCTGACAAACTCGATGTTCGCGACAATTTCGTACTTGCCGGGCTCCTTGATTTTTTCGTTTTCGGAAAGCAGAGATTTGGTCTCCGCAACCTCTTTGACAAGGTAATATTCGTAGGTTATCGCAAAATTATCGGTGTTTGCAAGCTTGCTTCCCACAGCTACCTTGGGCAGGTAGTCCTTGTTCGCGTTGAATGCAAACGAACTGCTCACGAAGCCCGCGTCGGCGAGCAGGTCCTCGCCGTGAACCTTGTTGAAATATTTGAACAGATTCGCCTTGGTAACGGTCAGCTTAGCCGTCATAGCGGGTATCTCCGCATAGTTGCTTGCCGCGCTGTCCTCGAAGGTAACCGTTATGGTGTAAACGCCCGCGTATCTGCCCGCGTTGCCGAGCGCGTTGAAATTGTCTTCGAGATGGTCCGCCAAAGTGAAACCGCCGTCCTCCGCCTCGAACACCGCGTCGTACTTGACGGTCACGGTCGAAGGCAGCTCGAATTTGTCTTCAACGTTGATTTCCAGAGTGTGCAGCTCGTTGTCGAACTCAACCGTCTTGTCGGCAAACTCGATGTGACCGCTTACCGCGTAAACGCTCTTGCCGATGACGTATTCCTGCCTGAGATTCAGACCGTTCTTGAATACGTAGTTGCCCGCGGACGAACCGCCGAGTCCCGAAACGACCACGCTGTATCTGCCCGCGCCGACAGTTTCGCCGACGTGCTCTATGTCGCCGCCCTCGACAACGTCGTTGACGGTGAGAACGAGCGTAACGTCGTCCTGAGCCACGTAATCGGAGCTCACGCCGAACCTGTCTTTAATCGCCGCCTCTACGCTGTAGGCAACGCCGTCGTAATCGCCGCTGAAAATGCCGTTAACGGTCGTCGTCGTGCGGTCTTCGCCGTGCACGAACGTAAAGCCGATGTTTTCGGAAATGACGAACGGCGTAATTTCGAGAACCGCCTCTTCGGTTTCGAGCAGGTTGTAGTTGCCCTTGTCGCCGTCGGGGGTGAAGGCAAAGCTTACTACTATGTAGTACGTGCCCACGCCCTTGACCTGGTTGAGGTCGACGATTTCGTCGCGCGAGCCGTCCTCGTTCTCAACGTAGTATTTGTAGGTAACGATGAGCTTGCTGTTGGAGTTGGTGATGCGGTTGTTGTCCGCGTCGAGCCTGAAATCGGGCAACGACAAGTAGTTGACGCCGTCAACCGTGCTGAGCGTCGCGCCGTCGGTCTTGCCGAGCGTAAGGCGAACGGCGCTTGCACGCGCCTTGGCGTTGTAAGTCGCAACGACGTCGGAAAGCACGAGGTTGGTGTAGTCGGCTTTTTCCATAAAGATTTCGATTTCGCCGTAACCGCCCGCTCTCGTCGTACTGCCCGTCGAGCTCGTAGCCTCGACCTCGACCACGCAGACGTATCTGCCGCAGTCGCTCACGTTTTTGATATTGAGTGAAGGATTAGCCGACGGAGTACGCGCAAGCACGCAACCGGTGCCCGCCGAGCTCTCCTCGAAACGCCTGTACTCGAACTCTTCGCCCTCGGGCTTGGAGGTGACGATAGTCTTGCCGTCCTTGTCGTAATAAATGCCGTTGAACTCGTAACCGGTGGTCTTTTCGTTATTGATAAAGACCTTGCCGACGGTGAAGCAAACGTCGTACATACCGTCGTAAATTCTGTACCACTTGTAGGTGAGCGAAATGGTTTCGCCCGAAGTTTCGGCATAGCTCTGAGCGGGCTTAGCCGTCATGGTCACGCCCGCGCCGCCGTACGTGCAGCCGTTGTTATCGACAGTCATGATAATGCGGTTAACGCCCTTGACGTGCCATACCGCATAGAGATTGTTGAGGTTCAGAGAATTGCCGTTCGAATCGTGGTCGGCATGCACCTTGTAGGAAATGGTGTCCTTAGTCTCGTCCACGGGGTAAACGACCGCACCGTTGCGGCTCGTAGCCCAGCCGAGGAAATCGAACGCGCCGCGCGTGGGGTTGTCGATTTCGATATCCATATCCGTCTTCAAATCGACGTTTTCGTAAGCGGTGATAACGTAACCGTCGTCGGCAGTGCCGCTGTACTCGTCGTTGGTGTAATTGGCGTTGAAAAGGTTGACGGTAGCCGTCTGCTCTTCCCAAACCGCCGTGAGGTTGACGTTTCGGTAGGAGGTCCTTCCGTCGTCGTCGGTGGGCGGAAGCAGTCGCAAGTCTTCGCCGCGCAAATCGCCCGCGCCGACTTCCTCGTGCGCAAACCTGCCGTTATCGAACTTCCAGCCGCGGAAATCGTAGCCGAGCTTGGTAAGATTGCTCGAAAGCACGACTTCGCCGTCGGTCAGCATCGACCTTGTGTACCACTTGCTGAAATTGCCGCCCGCGGAAGTACCGCCGTTGTTGTTGTACTTGATTTCGTAACGCTTTTCCTGATACTCGGCGTCGACGATAATCGTATCGCTCTTGTCTACGTCACTGCCCTTGATGGTGAATTGCAGAACGCCCGCGTCAAGACGCTGACCGTTGACGATAAGTCTTACAAATTCGTAGCCGTTCTTGGGCGAAACCGTAACGGTAATGGTGTCGCCGATATGAACGGGGTCGGTCTCGGTAATGGAAGTGCCGTCATTGTCCTCGAAGGATAAATTGCCGATATCGGGGTCGCTTATATCTTCGATATACGCGTCGATACTGCTCCACTCCGCATAGAGGGTCAAATCGCTGAAATCGTAGCCGCCGGCGGCGTTGCCGTAAGGCTTTGCAATGTTTGCAATCGTAAAGTACGCACCCGTCTCGTCAATGTAGAGGTTATCCTCTATGAGCGTGTGCCCCTTGCTGGTGTCCGTCGAAGGCGTGATATACCAGCCCTCGAAAACGTAGCCCGACCTCTTGGGGTTGTTTGCAGGCTTCAGCTTGTCGATAGAGCTGAACAGACTCTGCTGATAAACCGTGCCCGTGGTTACGGCATTGTAACTGCCGTCCTGCTTGTCGTAGTGCATAGTGAACTTAGCGGGCGACCAGCGCGCCGTAAGCTCCATATCGTAGGTGTTGATATTCGGCTTTTTGATAGTCGTCGTAAGGGTACTGCTCTCCGTCACGTTGAGATACCAGCCGTCGAACGTGTAACCGATAGCGCTCGGCTTGATACCCTTTATGCTCATCGTCTGAGACACGTTGTCGATATTGTACGTGATAGTGCAGATACCGTTACTCGTCTCGGTGAAACCGAAGCCCTCGTCGTCGGGGAACAGACTCTGAACGTCCCAATTAACGCGACCGCCGCCGAGCTTCGCGCTGTTTGTCGTGAGCGTAAGTTCCGAGTGCGCGGGCAATGCGTAAGGGTCGTAGTCCGAAATATTGAGATTGAAAGTAATGTGGAACTGCTTGACGTCGAACTTCGCAGTCAAAGTCATATCGGCAGTAACCGTAATGTTGTCGTTGATAAGAACGTTTTTGTCGTTGATAACGAGAGTACCGTCCTCGTCCATCCAGCCCTTGAAATCGCTCATCGATTTGGTCGGCTTACGTGCGGGCGCGGTCAGCTTTGCGCCGTAGCGTACGCTCTTGGTCTGCGAGGAAGGCGAAGCGCCCTCCGCGCTGTACGTTACCGTGTATTCGTTCAGCTTTAAATACACGAGAGCAATCGAGCTTCCGTCCCCCTTAATTTTGCCGATATTGCCCGTTTTAACCGTATCGACGGTGCGCTGTGACATATTTCCCGCGCCGCCCGCAAGCGTGGCGTTGAGGGGCAAATTTTGCTCGTCTAAATAGGTTATGGTGTCGCCCGTGTAGCCCGTGCCCGTATACTTGTAAACGTAGCCCGAGCCAAGCTCGGCTTCGAGCGCGGCCTGGGTCGTCGCGGTGGGATAACCGCCGTTGTCCGTGCCGTCCGCAGACTGCAATAAGTAGTAGACCGTGTAGCCCACCTGCTTTGCACGGTACTTGACCGTAATGCTCTTGTTCGCAACCGTATATTTAATGGGACTGCTCGTAATTTCCTCGCCCTCGCAGGTGAGATAAGCGTCGTAGCCCGCGGGTGCGGAAATGGTGTAAATCTGGGTAGCCGCGGTTCCGTCGCGCGTTACCGAGAAGGTGATTTTGTTGCCGCTCAGCGTGAACCCGATATCCGTGTAATAGTCGAATTTGATATTCGCGGAAGCGGCGGCAGCCTGCCCGCTGACGTTGGAAACGTCCTCGGAAACGGCAAGCGAAAGCTGAATTGCGTTGGTTGGAATTTCCACGTTTTCGATAGGCGCGATTTCGGGGTCGGCGGGAGTAAATTTAGCGTAAATTTTGCCCGAGGAAGTGAAAACTCCCACCGAGGTAATCTGCCATAAACCGGCTACGTCGGGGTCGCTCATAGTGGCGCAGGAAACGTGTCCTCCCTCCAATTGGGTGGACAATATGGTCTGACCAACGTAAATTTGGCTCGGTTCTAAGGTAGGCAATTCGGTGACCGTAGCCTGCGCTCCGTAGACCGTAAGCTGGAAGTCGCAAGCCTTCTGATTTGCAAGAGGTCTTATGCCCGTCGCGGCAGCCGCAGTGGTCGGCGTGAGCGTATAATATAATGTATATTTGCCCGTACGCGCCTGCGCGGGACGGGTTAAAACGAGCGAGGGTTCAGCCCCGTCCGTAAGCGTAATTCCGTCGGTTGCGGCAGAGGCGGCAATGTTGGTCGCGCCGTCGTTGTACCGCCAGTAAGTCGAGAAGGTCAACTGCGCGTTTGCGCCGCCCACGAGAGCGTGCGAAAGCGCCGCGGACATCGTGACGTTCGTGGCTCCGTAATATGTATTGATAATTTTGTCCGCAGGGGTCGAGGCGGCTAAAGTAGCCGCCTTGGGTTTAAAGGTTGCGTACAAATCGAGCGGCTCGCCTTGTCCCTCGAGCGACGTGATTATTTCGCCGTCGTATCCTCCCTTTGCCCAGCCGTTGAATTCTAAGGTCGGGGGTATCTCACCCGTGACGGACATAAGCTCGGTGTCCGTGCCGGGGATATATTTTCCGTCGGGGTCTACGGGCGCAGTGCCGTAGTTTGTATGATACTCAATCGGCTGCTCGAACAGCCCCGCCGCTTTCGCGGCAGATTTGAGATTGAGGTGAAGCGCGGGACGCACAGCGTACGAGGTAGTAGTACCGTTGCCGCTATTGCTGCCCGAAGAGTGCAGTACGTAGGCATAGTCAGCGTAGTAAACGTAGCCAGAACGGAGCCAAGCGTATGAAACAGTACTCGAACCGGTAGCGGCACACTGTGCAGCGGAAGCGTCCCACAAGCCCGAGCCTGCGGTGCCTTGCTTATTCTCATAAGTGGTATCGCCCCAGCCCGTTTCTACCATCGAGGGAAGCCACAGTTTATCGTTTTTCCATTCCGAATAAACGGGCGTAGTCGCCGTGCTGTTGTCCGAATAGTTATAATAATTGCCCGATTTGTAGTACCAGCCGCTCGTGCTCTGCACCGTTGCGGGCAGTTTCGTAGGCGCCCACGCGTCGTTGGGGAAGTACCAGGAGTAATTGCCGTTAGTGCCGTTAGAGCTGTACTGCACCTCCTGCCAAGCCATATTTGCGGGGGTTGCCAACTCTTTCGCATAGCCGTTTGTGGTTGCGCTGCCTTCGGTTGTGAACAATTTCCAGTGCGCGTCCTGCACGCCCGTCGTCTTGTCGAGCGAAGTGCGGGTCGTGCTGTACTTACTGCCGACGAGCGTACTTCTTACAAGGCTCGAACCGTACATTGCGGAAGGGAACGCGTCGTTGGGGGTATCGCTTGCCGTAGAACCGCTGTACGCCGACGTATAGACCTTTGTGGAGTTACCGCCGTTCAAATCGGGGCTTGTAACGTCCGCCTGCCATAAGGTGACGATAACGTCTCCCTTATCCGTACCGTTTGCAGTATAGTCGGCTTTGGAAACGTACATAACGTTCCATACGATACCGCCGAAGGTTACCGTTTGGGTCGTAAATGCGCTTGCAAGCTTGGGCGTGGTCAAGCTGTTGGCTACGTCGTTGTAGTTCTTGCCCGTGCCGCCTATGTATTCGATAAGCTGTTTAACGCCCGCATTGCTGTTAAAGTCTATCTTGCCGTTCGCGCCGATAGTTATGGTACTGCTTGTGTTAACAGCGGTAGTGCTGTCGGCAAGGTTGCTTGCGGGTGTACGCTTGTTATCGCCCGCGCCCAGAAGCGCGCCGACGAGTGCGGTAGCGCATATCGCCAACGCAAGGAAGGGCACGCATATCGCAAGCAGAACCTTTCTACTCTTTTTCAGACCTTTTTTAATGCTCATAAATACCTCTTTATCCGTAAGTCAAAAATTCGGACCACCGCGCGCACACGTGCCGCAAGGTAGCGGTCTACCCCCCGCCGCCTCACGTTTTTTATGCGCGTTGGGCGCGCGGCGTCCTCAGCTTAGAGCCGAAAATTAACATTCGCACTTAAAGTTCACAAAAAGTCACCTTTTTGCCAGTTTTAGGCGCACCGTTGTGGCAATTTTGTGTTATATCACAACATTTTTGCCCGACCGTGCTGTCAAAAACTTACATTTTTGAGTGCGCAAAATGTACACCAATTAGTATATTCGGTGTACACTTTTTTAATTCTTTGAGTTTATTCTATCACTCAAAT
>CAYXTN010000040.1:0-10984 GCA_964468085.1 uncultured Clostridia bacterium
CGTTCGAGGACCATATGGACAACGGCGACGGGCTGATTATTCAGACGTACGAGGACTCGGTGTACGCGCCGTCCGTCGGCGCGGCGGTAGTATCGCTCAAAAATTACGACGTCAGCGCGGGACTTACCAACAGCTACGGCACGTGGATGAGCTACCGCGGACAGAAAATACTCGTGCTTTTGGTCGGGCGCGGTTTCATATTCGACGAGAACAAGTCGGAAAAGCTGTACGCGACCTGCAACCTTCAGGGCACGGTCAAGGAAGAAATCTTTTCGGTGCGGCTGTCAAAGAGCACAATCGCAAAGCGCAGGTACGAGGGGGAAATCGGCTACCTTACGGTGGACGGTGTGACCTATCTTTGCATAGGCGAGCCCGATTCGCCGCAGAGGAAGCGCGTGGAAAAGAAGTTTCAGCTCAAAAACATTTCGGGCTCGAAAGCGCGCCTTTTATGCACGTACAGAGGCAGGGAAATAGCCGACTGCGAGCCGAGAGTTTCCGTAAGAGAGGGGGTTAAAACCAAGCCCGACTCCAACGTGATGACGCCGTTCGTCGAAAAGAACGGCGAGGGAAGTCGCAGAATACGCGTCAGATTTTCGGACGGCGGTATGGGTACGGTGCGCGAGAGCGAAATCGAAGTCAAGTTCGAGGGCGTAAAGACCTTCGAGGGTGAAACGGGCTGATAACAGCCTTAAGTAAAGGAAAGGCAAGATGAGCCAGGACAAAAACGTTGAAAATGCGAATACAGAAGAGTTCGAGCTGAAAGTGCCGGCAAGCGCGTTCAATATGGACAGCAACCGCAGCTCGCTCAATACCCGCCCCGCCCGCTACAATAAGGAGGTGGCGGAATTGAGTTCCGCCGTGGAGGAGCTTGACCGCCACGACGACTTTTCCGCGCTCAAAATAGGCGCCGACAAGTACCGCAAAAAGCCTTCGGGCGAGTATGGCATAGAGTTCGACTCCGCCGTGCACAGAGGCGGCCAGGTCATTCAGCCCCACCAGAGAAAAGCCGCGCAGGACTTTTTGAAGAGACTGCGCGGGTTCGGTATGCTCGCCGACGTCGTGGGTAGCGGCAAGACCTTCGAGGCGTGCGTAGTTTTGAGCGAGCTCGCCGTGCGCGGCGTCGTTAAATCTATGCTCATAGTCGTGCCCGAGCAGGTGTACGACGCGTGGAAAGAAACGCTTGAAATATTCTTCGGACTCGGCAAGGGCGCGCTCAAAGAGGTTGCCACGCTTTCGGATAAGGGCTTGGACTACACCTTTGACGGCGCGGGCAGAAGAAGTCCCGCCGCGCCCCTTTTAGTTAAGTGGAGCGACTTTATAAAGTGGGACGATTCGGACATTGCGGGCGTGCTCTTCGACGTAATCGTCATCGACGAGGCGCATCATCTTTGCGACCAGACGGGCAACGACGCCAACGCTTTGAAGCTTTTATCTTTAATGATGCAGAGCAAAAAGGCGGCTAACAAGGAATACTGTCTGTTGCTTTCGGCGACCCCGCACGACGGCAACCTCGAGAATATGTTCCCCTTATGGCACTTTATCGACAGCAAGGGCGGCATACCCTCCGACTTCGGTAAGAATATGGCGGACACGGCGCGCTCGCCCCAGTACAGGCGGGGCAAACAGCGCTACATAAATTACATATGCCACAAAGCGACGACGGTAATGGAGTTTATCAACCGCGTAAAGCTCGAAGAGGTGCAAAAAATTTGCCCCTCGCAGTTTACGCAGTTCGTCGTCAAGAATATAAAAGAAGGCAAAACCGGCGCCGAAAAGGTAGACATATTCTACGGGCTTTCGCGCGGCGAGCAGGACTCGCTCGTAAGGCAGTTTTTGGATTCGGACGAGAATTACGACGTGAGAAAGAGCGTTGAAAAGAACGTTGCGCTTGCCTATCACGAGGGTATATTGCGGCAGATAATGATTCGTCAGCCCAATACTTTCCAGAACAAAAAGAAGCTCATAACCAACTACTATTTCTACCCCGTAACCGAATATAAGGGCAAGGTCGCCTTGACCGTTATGGACAAAAAGATAACCGTTGACTGCGGCGCTTTGGATACCGACAATGCGGTTATAGCGGCGGACGGGTCCAAGTGCTCGGTAGCGGCGTTTTTGAAGGCGTGCACGGGCAGAAGGTACGAAAACAGTTATTCCGAATATCAGGCGGAATATAACTTTTTAAGCGAGCTTTTAAAGGAACTGGGCGGCTGCGAAGAGAGCTGCGGCTACCGCAGAGATTCGGAGACCTATTACCGCAGTCAGTTTTTGGCTTTGACCGACTATACGGGCAGGTACGACATACGCGACTTCGTAATGCCCGTTTCGGCAAACGAATCGAGTTTCAACCGCAAGTTTTCTAAGACGGTCGAAATTTTGAAAAAGCATAAGGGTCAGCGCGTTTTAGTCTTCTTCGATTACGACGGCGAGCGCGACCGCGGTCTAAAGGCGGACTACGGCTATACTTATGCGGGTAACGAGGTCAATTTGTGCCTTGCCGACAAGTTTGCGGCGGAGCTTAAAAAGCTACCCGAGTTTGCGGGCAGAATTTTAGACGCGGACGAGATAATCGACTTTACGGGCGACGCGCTCGAAAAGAAGTTCAACGCGAAAGAGGACGCGATTTTAATCGTCAATTCGGCGTCGCTCACCGAGGGCGCGAATTTGCAGGCGTGCAACGTTATAATCAACTTCCAGATTACGCCCGACCCGCTTTCGATGGACCAGCGCATAGGGCGAGTGTTCCGTATCAAGCAGGAAAACGACGTTTCAATATATTCGCTCGCGGATATGAACGCCTTGGAGGGCTATGTTCTCGCGTACTTTACGCGCATAGGACTTATGACGAGCAATTCGGGCGACGCCACGATAATTTCGGGTAGTAACAACGAGCACATGGTCACCGTGCGCTGTAAGAACTGCAAGAAAGTCAAGCTGTTTACTCAGGAAGACTACAACCGTTTCAGGGAAACGGACGACGAGGCTTTAAAGTGCCGCGATACCGACGCGTGCCGTCAGGGTGCGGGCGGGTATACTATAATGCGCGAAATGAACGTGCACGACTTCCAGTGCGGCACGTGCAAGACGACTTTCTCGCGCTCTATGGAAACCGAGGGGTATAAGTGCGTTTACGATTCGGGCAGCAGTATGTGCAGTACGGGCAGAGAGGACGACAGAGACGTTTACTGCCGCAAAATCTGCGCAATGAGCCATTGCCCGAAATTCGAAAAGGGGGGTATGCTCGAAAAGTGCCCCGCGCTCGCCGCGTATAAGGAGAACGGCAACATAGGCGACCAGGACCTGATGGAAAAGTGCGCGGGTTGCCCCTTGAAAGACAAGTGCCCCGAAAAGTGCAGAGTGGGGCTGTTCGTTGAGGCGGTTACCCCGTGCGTGACGTGCTCGGAGAGAAAGAGAGCGCGTTTGACGCTCTGCCGTCCGCACGTTTTGAAATTCAACGGCTCGTGGGAAGCCGAGTGCCCGCGCTGTGCTTCCGAGAGGCGCGACGGCAAAATACGCCCCATACTCGCGCGCACGTTCGCGGCGTTTATCAAGGGACTGTGGGCGTATTCCCACAAAAAGGACGACGACAATTTCTGCGAAATACTGTCGGGCGAGTCGGCTAAGGTTGCCGAAATTCAGGAAATTCTCGCCATGGACAGAAGCGGTAGAGAGGACTAAGCTATGCCCGAAGGAAGGAAAAAGGTAATAATAGGCGGCGAGTACAGGGAAACTTACGCCAATATGGTTAAAATTCTGCGTTCGGGCTACCTCGACAGCGCGGGAGCGCACGTCGAAAAGGCGGCGGACGGCTCTTTCGTTATCTGTACGGACGGCGCGGAGTACGTCTACGAGGAGCGCGCGGGGTTAAATTCCGACAGTGCGGCGGTCGCTATGAAAAAGGACGGCGCAAGCTGGTTTGCGCCCGTGCGCCGCGGTATGGCGTTCGACGACGGCACTTCCGAATGGAAACAGCTCATATACAAGGTTGCGAGCGATTTCCACAGCGCGTTTTCCATTATCGAATACAAGAAGTGCGACGGTTCGGGCAATACCGACGCAAAGCAGGTCGAGGCGAATTTAAGCAAGATTATCCGCCGCTTTTTCAAGCGGAGCGACGCGAGCGTTATTAAGGGTAACGATATAAACAAGGGCTCGGAGGACATATACGGAGCTTCCGTCAAGCTCGAGCTTTCGGGCACGGGGCAGTCGCACTACGTGGTTATGTGCAAGATATTCTTCCGCTGCACTTCCGACGGCATTTCGCCCCTTGCCGCGTCCGAGGCGGCGCAAATCAACGCGCGGCTTGAGGACGCTCCCGACAACACCGACCCCATCAGCCTTTCCGACGACGAGAGCGCGAACATAAACAACGTAACCGTAAACGCGGTGAGAGAGCTTGTTAACGGCAAATACGCCGTCAGCTTTAAGGACAGTCTGTGTTTCAGCACGAGAAAGGTATTAAACCCCGAAACCAAGGAGTACGAGGACAATTACGACTTAAAGACGTACAAATTCCTCGCTTCCCGCGCACACGCAAATGCGGCGGCGGTCACGTGTAATTCGGTGCAAGTGCTCGGCATTTCACATGTGGAGTGGCTCAACGATTATTACGAGGTCGCGTTCGGCGGCAGAGTGTATTTGCAGGCGGTAATCGGGTTCGGCGGCAGTATTACGCTGCGCTGCGTTAACTGCGGAGGCGGCAATTTAATCACTTCCAACGTAATCAGCTACACGGTAACAGACGACGATGGCTTAACGCGCAGAGTAAATTTAACCCTCGACTATAGCGCGGACGACCTCGGAGTGGACGATACCGCGTTCGAGGAAATAAAGAAATACGGCGAGTTTGCCAACCATCTTTTGACGGTCAGCTGTAACAACGCGCGGCTCAAAAAGAAGTGCGCTTCGTGCGTGTGCCGCAGTCAGACGATAATCGTGGACGGCGTTGCTAAGTGCGCCGACTGCCCCTATCCCGAGGTGGTTTACACCGACTATTCGGGCGAGCGCCCCGTGCGCTATTTAACGGGCAAAATGACTTTCGTGCACGACAGGCTTGCAATGGCGCTCAAAGAGAGCGCGGCGGACTGCAAGCGGTGCGGCAGAACGTTTACAAAGGACGCGCTGTCGAACGGTCAGTGCAAGCTGTGCGCGGGGATAGAAAACCTCGGCGAGGCGGAAAAGGAGGGTGCGAGGAAGCTTTATTCCAAGTACAAGAACGCGTTCTCGCATACGGTGAGGCTCAAGCACCTCTTCGACAACAAGTACTGCGTGGAGGACGAAACGGCGCTCGTGTTCGCGCTGGGCAGTGAAACCTACGTGTTCAAAAAGACGGAATTTCTGAGTGATAAAGGGTTTGTGAAACAGCCCGTTAAAATTAGGTAAGTGCAATGATTAAAAATAAGGCGGAATCGTCGTACGGCGCAAAGGGAATACGCAGTTCCAAGTGGCTTTTGCTACTTTGCGCGGCGAGTGCGGCGGTGGTTGACATAGTAATAATCGCAATGCTCTTTGCGGGCGGCGAGGGGGGCGAATATCTCGCGTGCCCCTTCTTACTGCTTATTTTCGATTTGTTCTACTTTGCGGTAAGTCTGTTCTTCACAAACTTCCGCTTCAGATACTCGATGCTCGTTTGGCTAAGCTACGTAGTATTGTACACCGTCGGCTTGTTCATAGGCTTGGCGATTAATCTCGGCGACGGCGGAACGGTGTTGTCGAGCGCCGCTTTCGCACTGTGGGCGTGCGTTCACGTTTTCAATATTCTGTGCGCGGTCGTGTGCGCTCTGTTCGCCTCGCGGGTAATCAAAAAGGCGTGGTTCGCCCTCGCGGTTGCCGCCGTGTTCATAATAGGCTCGGTCGCTTATTCGGGCTTTATGTTTGCGCTCGGCTATTTCGGTCAGGGCACGGGCAGTCGCACGCTGGTGTACGACTATTACAAAGACAAACAGGAGTACGCGGTTACGGGCGTGCTCGCGGGCAGAAGCGATAAGATTACCGTACCCGAAACCTTTAACGGCAAGCCCGTTACGGCGGTAAGTATGAGCCTGTTTACGGAAAGTGGAGTTAAGGAGTTCAACCTGCCCGATAACGTAAGCTTTATCGACGGGCTTCCGCGCAATATCGATATGACGGGTAAGCGGATAAACGTCGATAAGAAGGCGGTAAACGATTACAGAGAGAAATTTCTGCAGTATGCGGGCGGTTTAAGCAGCGAAAGCGCCGTCAAGCTCGCCAACGCGACTTTGCCCGTAAATTTAGCGGAGAACGAGGGATATGTGGCGTTCAATTACGAAGCGGCTGCCGTTAACGCGCTACAGCGCAACGTTATTCCCGTGTACGTCGGCGATTTGAAAAACTTCGATATAGGCACGTATACCGCGGGGTACGATTACGTACAGCACCCCGATAACGGCTCGGCGGATAACTACTACTGGGCGTACTACAACAGTAGATACATACTCACCGATTTGGGTGTTTCGGGCAACGTGACGGAAAGCACGGTCGCCGACGTGAAGTTCGAAAAGGTTTACCGCATAAATGTGGATAACGGCAACGATACGATGTATCCCATGCGCGAAAAAGAGCCAGAACTGTGTTTCGACGACGTGTACGGTCGGACCGATTACAAATATCTTACAAAGCCCATGGCAAGCGACTTTCTCGACGGGTTTAAGTCACGCAAGGGCTTTACGTGCAACTGGAAGAGCGGAGAAAAAACTTTTACCGATTTAACCGAAGTGCTTGCCGACAATATAACCATAAGCGCGCAGTGGGAGCTCAAAAAACCTACGCTTGCTTTGAGTACTTCCGCGGCAAACAACACGTATACCTACGGTGAAGACGTCACTGTTTTGTCGGGCGCGCAAATCGAGGCGGACGGAGTTACGCTCAATTACAACTGGGTTTGCAGTAACGGTTCGCAGATTTGGCACACTGAAAACGTAAGTCTTACTCACCCCAAGCCCTCCGAGTATGCGGGCACGTACAGTCTTTACGTAACGGTAGACGGCGGGGACGTGACTTCGTGTGCGGCTGGCGTATCGGCTAACGCTTCGATAAATCTCAAAATCAATCCCAAACCCGTAACTTTAGATTGGCAACTTCCCGAAAACACCGTTTACGACGGCACGTTAAAGACGGTGGAAGTAACTTACGACGAAAGTCAGAACGTGGAAGACAACCCGCTCGAATATTCCTTCCCGAGTTTAAAAAGTTTTAAAGACGCGGGCACTTATAACTTCAGTATCGTGACGAACGTAATCACGGATATGAATTACAAAGTGCTCAACCCTAAAAACAGCCTTACTATTCAGCCCTGCCCCGTGGAAGTCGACTGGTCAAACTACGAAAACCTCGAATACAACGGCTTGTCGCAGTGCCCCTTGGCTACGGCTTACGGCATACCCGCAGACGGAATGCTGGCGTTATCGGTGAGCAGCGGCAATAAAAACGCGGGTTCGTATACGGCAACGGCTACGACTCCGAACACCAATTACACCCTTACGGGCGCAACCCGCCCCTACACGATAGCTAAAAAGCCGCTCACAATCACAGTCCGCGACGCGGAGATTTTGTACGGAAAATTCGACCCTCAGCAGGTTTTGCCGGTCCAAGAGCAGTGTTCGGGCTTTGTCGAGGGCGACGACGTAAGCTCGCTTTCGGGCTTTGCGACGCTTTTATACGACGGAAAGGACGCCGGCACTTATGAAGGCGGAGTTAAAATGTGGGGGCTTACATCGAACAACTACGAAATCAGTTACGTGTACGGCACGCTTAAGATACATCGCCGTGAGGTTCAGTACGACTGGGTGGGCGCGGATAATCTCGTCTACGACGGCACAGCCAAAAACGTAACCGCCGTCGTTACGAAAAAGGGTTACGATGACGACGATATCAGGCTGATAGTAACGGGCGGAAACGAAACCGCCGCGGGCGAGTACGAAGCCTGGGTGTCGATAGACCCCGACTGCGAGGATAAAGGCAACTACTTTATTTACGGGTTGGGACGAAAGATTTACACTATTCAAAAGCGCACGGTTACGGCTGAGTGGTATGTAACGCAAGATGGTAATGTGTTAAAAACCGAAGACGCGTATGTATATAACGGCAAACCTTACGGAGTGGGTTTTAAGCCCCTCGACACTGTAGTTTATGACAGGCAGTTTTTCCATATGGAAGGCGAAACATATCAGACAGACGCGGGAACTTACACTTATACGCTTGTTGCCGACGAGAGCATAGCGGATAATTACATAATCGAAAACGGCGAGTTCGAGTTTACAATCGTCAAGGCGCAGAGTGAAATAACAGTTACTTTTGTCGGTAGCGACGGATACGGTAAAACGGTTACGGGTGATAAAATCTGGATTAATTCCGACTCATATCTGCTCAGGAAAAGCAATATTCCGGGTGTTGAAGTCGAGGTTTACGCAGGCAATCCTTTGAACCGCGTTGACGCCTATAAGATTCAATTTATGCAGGTAGGCGAATACAACCTGATGTTTAAAATTCCCGAAACAAACAATTACAGCGGTAAGACGGTTTATCTGACGGTGGTGGCTCAATGATAAAGGAAAAAGAAAACGGGTTGGGACAGATTTTAGAGCTGTACGACGGACAGATGGCGAGCCTTGCAAATAAGCGGCTGATATCCGATACCGTGCCCGAGCTGAAATTTACGGCGCGCGGCAGAGAACTGTTCGCTCTGTCCGAAAGCTGTTACTGCAAGTGGCTTGACGGCGGCGGCGATTATACGCTGGTGGAAAAGGCTATCGAGCTGTGCCGCGAGGCTGCGGCTTTGGGCGAGCCGCGCGCGGTGGTCAAAATGGCGTTCTACTACGACAAGGACTATCTTGCGGTTGACCGCACGGAGGAATTTCGTTGCCGCGTTGCGTGCGACTACTATTCCAAGGTGGTCTATTGCGAGGAAACGCCAAAAAGTTTAGACGGCGTTACGCCCGAAACCGAGTGGAGCGAGCTTCAACAGACGGCGGCGAGAATGTTCGTCGATATGCTTGCGGGCGCGCAGAAGGCGCTTTCGGACTACTCGGACGGCAAGTATTCCTGCGCCGAGAACGCCGACAGAATAAGGAACAGGTTCGGCATAGAGTCCGAGCGCGGCAATATCGCGCACAACCCTTTAAGCGACGGCGACAAGTTCGCAGAAACGGTTTTGATATCCTGCAAGCACAACAGGACGCGCGCGCCGCTGTTCGGAATAATCAAGCTGACCGCGGGCGAGATTAAGCGCGTATTCGAGCCTAAGAGTGAAGCTATGAAGATATGCGGCGACGTGAATATCTGGCTGGAAAGCGAAAGTCGTGTGTTCAGGGTAAACAACACTTCGGCGTTCCGCGCCGCGCTCGACGGGTTGCAAAGCGGCGAGATTTGGCTGTACTTTGTAAACAACAACGCGGGCGGGCACAAGTACCTATCTGGCAAGCAGAGAAAGGACTTGTGCGAGCTGATGCTCAAGGACAATTTCGCGCGTTTCAAGCGATTGAAAGACAGCGCGAACGAGCGAGGAAAATCGCGGTACGTATTCAGCGACGACGATATTCAGTTCTTTATAAACGGCAAGCTTACGCCGACAAAAAATGCGCTCGACGGTCTGATTGACCGCGTAGTATGCGACAACGAATGGGGGAAATTATGACAAAAGAACAACTTTTCAGGATTTTAAACGACAACGGAATCAGGTATGACAAGACCATCGAGCACGAGGGCACGGAGGGCTACGTCAACGACGGCTGCGCGGCTTTAGCCGAAGAGATTTACGGCGACTTGTACAAGATGGCGACTTACGGCGTGAACTACGGCTTTTCCAAGTGCGAGGACGATATAAAAGAGCTTACCAAGCTTATCGCCTCGATGATTACGGGTACGAGCCGAAAGGAAGTCAACCTTGCAAAGACGGATAAAAGGCGCGTGCAGATTGTAAACGACGCCAAATATTTAAGAAAGGAAATCGATATGGATATTTTAAACCAGCTCACGGGCAACTTAAGCGACTGCATTACGGCTGCCGACGCGATTATCATAATAAGAAAGGACAACGAAACGCTGTGCGGAAAACTCACCGAAAGCAAGGCGGTGCTCGAAGAGATTAAGGAAACTTTATCGCACGTTGCCGACGCTCAAAGCAAGAACGCTGCCGAATATCAGGTGAAGATTTTCGAGGCGCTTATGGACTGGCGCGAAGCGGTTTCCCGCTACAACTGCTATTCCGATACGGTGGACGGTCTTAAACGCGCGCTGGAAGCTGCAAAGGAGTGGCAGAAGCTTTCGGCTACCGTGCGCAAGAACGCAAAGCGCGGCGTGGACTACTACGAGTACAACGAGGGCTGCGACGACATAGGCTTTATCATTCACGCGGCTAAGTTCGCCGAGCGCACGGACGGCATGCGCGAGCACCTCAACGATTTCAGAAACCAGACGGCGCTTCTGTACAGCGTGGAGGCGTTGCAGGGCGAGCTTTCGAGAATGCAGACCGAATACCTTACCGAGCGCGACAAGACGAACAAGCGCCTTGCCGAGATTAAGGAGGAGACGGACAGCGTGCTGTTTGCCTATCAGAACGGCGAGACGGACGCGGTAGAAGCTGATATGAAGGTTGCAGACCTCGACGACGAGGCGGCGGATTTAGAAGAGCACCTCAAAAATTTACAGGAAGACTACAACTACGAAAGTCAGGACATAAAAATGCAGCTTCGCGACGCGCAGGGCGGCAGCCGCGTAAGGGACAAGATAGCCAAGAATTTCGAGGACTTCGTCAAGAAAATCGAGGCGTACCGCAACACCGACCCCGCGATGTTCGTAATACTTTGCGAGAGAATAAATTTCAACGGCGTTTACGACACGCTTACGGGCAGACTGAGCGACGCCGACATCGAAGAGGTGTACATTTCCGTGGAAACGGTCATCCGCGAGGCGGAAGAGGATATCCGCCGTCAGAGGAAGAACCTTTCCGGCTTCAATAAAATCAACG